>DASTAE010000380.1:0-44058 GCA_035712985.1 Actinospica sp. | reverse complement strand
CCGCCAAGCAGCAGCCCTCGTGGCCCGACGCCGGTGAAGTGACCCGCGCCGCCGCGGAGCTGCGCTCGTATCCCCCGCTGGTCTTCGCGGGCGAGTGCGACCTGCTCAAGGAGCGCATCGCGGCCGTCGCCCGCGGCGAGGCCTTCATCCTGCAGGGCGGCGACTGCGCCGAGACCTTCGACGCCGTCACGGCCGACGCCATCCGGAACAAGCTCAAGACGCTGCTGCAGATGGCGGCCGTGCTCACGTACGCCGCGTCCGTGCCCGTCGTCAAGCTCGGCCGGATCGCCGGACAGTACGGCAAGCCGCGCTCCAAGGACACCGAGACCCGGGACGGCGTCACCCTCCCGGCGTACCGCGGCGACTCCGTCAACGGCTTCGACTTCACCGCCGACGCCCGCATCCCGGACCCGTGGCGGATGGTCCGGATGTACCACTCCAGCGCCGCGACGCTGAACCTGGTCCGCGCCTTCACCACCGGCGGCTACGCCGACCTGCGCCAGGTGCACGCCTGGAACCAGGACTTCGTCGCCAGCTCCCCGGCCGGCGAGCGCTACGAGGTGCTCGCGGGCGAGATCGAGCGCGCGCTGCGCTTCATGGAGGCCTGCGGCACCGACCCCGAGGAGCTGCGCTCGGTCGAGTTCTTCTCCTCGCACGAGGGCCTGCTGCTCGAGTACGAGGCGGCCCTCACCCGGATCGACTCGCGCACCCGGGAGCCGTACAACACCTCGGCCCACTTCGTCTGGATCGGCGAGCGCACCCGCGACCTCGACGGCGCGCACGTGGACTACTTCTCGAAGATCCGCAACCCGATCGGCATCAAGCTGGGACCGACCACGTCGCCGGACGACGCCCTCGCCTACCTGGCCAAGCTGGACCCGCAGCGCGAGCCGGGACGGCTCACCTTCGTGGTCCGGATGGGCGCCGGCGTGGTGCGCGACAAGCTGCCCGCGCTGATCGAGAAGGTCACCTCCGAGGGGCACCAGGTCGCCTGGATCTGCGACCCGATGCACGGCAACACCTTCGAGGCGCCCAGCGGCCACAAGACCCGCCGCTTCGACGACGTGCTCGACGAGGTCAAGGGCTTCTTCGAGGTGCACCGCGCGCTCGGCAGCCACCCGGGCGGCATCCACGTGGAGCTGACCGGCGACGACGTGACCGAGTGCGTGGGCGGCGGCAACGAGATCGTGTTCGACGACCTCGGCACCCGTTACGAGTCCGCCTGCGACCCGCGGCTGAACCGCTCGCAGTCCCTCGACCTGGCCTTCCTCGTCGCCGAGATGTACCGCGAAACCCGCTAACCACGTTCTACTGGGCCATGGCCGCGGCGCATAAGCTGCGGCCATGACTGTTTCTCCCCCGATCGACCTGCGCAGCGACACCGTCACCAGGCCGACGGCCGCCATGCGCGCGGCCATGCTCGACGCCGAGGTGGGCGACGACGTCTACGGCGAGGACCCGTCCGTCGCCGCCCTCGAGGCCCGCGCGCTGGAGCTGTTCGGCGGCCCCGATTCACGCCTCACCACGGCCCTGTTCGTGCCGACCGGCGTCATGGCCAACCACATCGGCCTGCGGATGAACGCCGCCCCCGGCGAAGAAGTGGTCTGCGACGCCGACGCCCACATCGTCGCGCACGAGGACGCGGGCCTCGCCTGGCACGCGGGCGTGCAGACCCGCACCACCCTGACCGACCGCGGTCTGCTGTCGGCGGACCAACTCGACCGTCTCATCCGCCCGCACGGCCCCTACGTGGTCGGCACCAAGGTCGTCGAACTCGAGAACACCCACAACCGCGCCGGCGGCACCGTCTACCCGATCGAGACGCTGCGCGAGATCAGGGCTCTGGCGGACGAGCGGGGCGTGGCCGTGCACATGGACGGCGCCCGCCTCTGGAACGCGCACGTGGCCACCGGAACCCCGCTCGGCGCGTACGGCGAGATCCCCGACACCCTCGCCGTCTGCCTCTCGAAGGGCCTCGGCGCCCCCGTCGGCTCCGTGCTCCTCCTCTCCGCGGAACAACGCGAGAAGGCCAAGGTCCTGCGACACCGCCTCGGCGGCGGCTGGCGCCAGGCCGGCATGCTCGCCGCCGCCGGACTGTACGCCCTCGAACACCACATCGAGCGGATGGCCGAGGACCACGCGAACGCGAAGCTGCTCGCGCGCGGACTGCGCGAGGGCGGTCTGACGGTGCGTGAGCCGGAGACCAACATCGTGCTCATCGACGTGCCCGACGACGCGCCCGGGGTGGTCGAGAGGTCGAGGGGGCAAGGTGTACTCATCGGTGCCATGGGCCCCAGAACCCTGCGAGCCATCACACATCTGGATGTAACGGAGAAGTCGGCGGTGACAGCGGCTCAGATCATCGCAGATTGCGTATGAACTGCGGCGTAGTGCGCGGATTTCGAACTGTTTGAGGCTGTTGATAGACCCCTGGGGCGGGGGCTACCTTCGTGCGCGACACGAAGGACCGACCACATCCCCAGGGGGCGGCTATGGGCTTTTTGAAGAAGATCTTCGGCGACGACGAGGAGAAGGAGCGCGAGGAGGCGGCGAAGCGCAAGGCCGCCGAGGAATACGCGGAGCAGCACTCGCACTCCAAGGCGGCGGAGCACGAGCACGCTCCCGCCAAGAAGACCGCCGCGAAGACCGCGGCTCCCGCGGCGAAGAAGGCCGCGGCGGCCGAGGAGAAGCCCGCCGCGAAGAAGGCCGCCGCGAGCAAGGCGGCCGAGCCCAAGGCCGCGGCCCCGGCCAAGAAGGCGCCCGCGAAGAAGGCCGCTGAGAAGGCTGCTGAGAAAACCGAGAAGCCTGCTGCCGAGGCGCACGGCCACGACCACTCGCACGACCCGGTCCCCGCGCAGCGCACGTACGCGCCGCTCAACGGAGCCCCCGCCGCCGACGCGCACACGCACGTCAAGGAGGTCTCCGACGGCCCGATCACCGCCGCGCACGACCAGATGATGACCGTGCACATCGAGACCCACGTGCCCGACCACGCCCCGCGCGAGGACGACCCGCACTACCACCTCTTCGAGCAGGCCAAGGCCCGCCTGAAGCGCCAGGGCCTGTGGAAGTGCATCATCGCCGACGAACTCTGCGGCGGCGAGCCCGAGCTGCACCACACCTTCATCGAGTTCTCCCAGATCAACGAGGTGGACCCGAAGAAGATCCAGGAGGCACTCGGCCTGCATTTCGACACCGACGAGGACTTCCAGAAGTGGGCGGAATCGCCGGGGAATTTGGAGGTTTTGTGCGCAAATCATCACCGAACGCACTACGGCATCCACGTGATCCCCGGCCCCCTGTGGGAGGCCCTGCGCTTCCGCATGGCCGGCACTGAGGCCGCCGCCGAGTTCGTCACCGCGGACGAGGCGAAGAAGGAAGAGAAGGAAGCGGCCGCGGCCGAGAAGTAGGCCGACGACCGTCACCTTCAGCTGTGACGTCGTGAAGCGGCGCCGGGGAGATCCCCTGGCGCCGCTTCGTCGTGTCGTGGTGGGGGGCGTCAGTCGCTGGTGGTTTGCGACATGTCTTAGACGGCTTCGAGGACGAAGAACAGGAAGCAGAGGAAGGACCCTGAGGGACCCATAGGTACCTCGGGGAACAGTTCGTGGGCGCCGGGTGCGGGTGGGGGCTCGCTGACGACGGTGATCCTGAAGCCCGCTGCGGTGAACTCGCTGCTGATGGCGTGCAGGGGGCGGTGCCAGTAGGTCAGGGTGGTGGTCTGGCCGCTGAAGTCGTTCTCGTCGGACCACCGCTCGGTCGCGAAGTAGTCGCCTTCGGGGTTGATCAGCTTGTAGACCCACGGATGGTTGATGGCAACGATCAGGCGGCCGCCGGGCACGAGCACGCGTCGCAGTTCGGCGAGCGGGGTCTGCCAGTCCTCCAGATAGTGCAGGACGAGGCACAGGACGGCGTCGTCGAACGTGTCGTCGGCGAATGGAAGGGGATCGCCGCCCAGGATGGCCTGGTGCAGGGGCACGGTGTCGCCGAGTCGCCGCTTGGCCAGTTCCAGCATCTTCGCACTGGGATCGACGCCCGTGACGATGGCCCCGCGGTCTCGCAGCGCCGCGGTCAGCGGACCCGCGCCACAACCGACGTCGAGGATCCGTCGCCCTGTCACGTCGCCGGCGAGGTCCAGCACCGCGGGCCGCGTGTAGTAGCCGTTGATGAGATTGGACTCCGTCTCCGCCGCGTACGCCTCGGCGAAGCCGTCGTAGTCGTTCAGCAAGGCCGGGTTGGCGGATCCGGAACGCTCTAGATCACGAGACATACGGAGAATCCTGCCACCCCTCCGTGAGTGGCAGGACCCTCAGTAGTCAGCAGATAGATGAGTCCGTTCGTGCCCGTCAGCGCCCGTCAGTGCCCTTCCAGCGCCGAAGGTTTGATGCGCCGGGGCATCAGGAAGCCGAGGGGGATGCAGAGTACGACGACGGCCGTGGCCCAGCCGAGGGTGGTGGCGGCGGAGGAGACGGAGGTGTGGCCGCCGGTGATGCCGTCGAAGTAGAGGGTGCCGAAGAGGGCCGCGCCGAGCGTGTTGGCCAGTTGCTGGAGGGCGTTCATGAGGCCGCCCGCGGAGCCGGTCTCGTGGTCCTCGATCGCGCTGACCATGATGCCGAAGTAGCTGGCGATCAGGAGGCCGAAGCCCAGGCCGCAGACGGTGTAGGCGGGGGCCAGTTCCAGGCTGGTCAGCTTCGTGCCCCAGTGGTCCACGCTGAGGGCCACTCCGCCCAGGCCGACGGCCATCGCCACGACGCCCGCGTGCATGACCCTGCGGCCGAACTTGGGGGCCAGTACCGCTCCGCCCACGCCGGCGCCTACCGCCACCGCGAGGGAGAAGGGGAGGCTCGTCAGGCCGGCGTGCAGGGAGGTGTAGCCCAGGGCCAACTGCAGATGCAGGACGAGGACCAGGAACAGGCCGCCCAGGGCGCAGAAGAAGAAGATTCCGAAGATCTGGCCGCCGACGAACGCGGGCTTGCGGAACAGGGACAGGGTCACGAGCGGGGTCTTGCCCGACTTCATCCGCAGCCTCTGCTGGAGGCCGAAGAGGGCGAACACGGGAACGGCCGCGGCCATGAGGACGAACATGTACGCCGGCCAGCCCTTCTCGCGCCCCTGAATCAGCGGGTAGACGAGCAGCAGCATGCCGAGGCCGGACAGCAGCATGCCGACCACGTCGAGCTTCGGGGCGTCGGGGCCGTGCGGCCGGTCCTTCGGGACCACGCGCCAGGCGCAGACCAGGGCGATCAGGCCGAGCGGGATGTTGACCCAGAAGATCGAGCGCCATTGGGAGCCGAAGAGGTTCGCGGTGACGAGGGCGCCGCCGAGGATGGGGCCGACGGTGGCGGCCACGCCCATCACCGGGCCGAAGATGCCCATCGCGGCGCCCGCCTTGTCGGCCGGGAAGACGGAGCGGATGATCGCCAGTCCCTGCGGCAGCATCATCGCGGCGGCCAGGCCCTGCAGGAAGCGCGCGGTGACCAGCATCTGCGGGTTCGCGGCGGCGCTGGCGAAGGCGGACATCAGCGTGAAGGCGGCGATGCCGCCGAGGAACATGCGGCGGCGGCCGAAGAGGTCGCCGAGCCGTCCGCCGGTGATCAGGGCCACGGCCATCGAGAGCGTGTAGCCGGCGATGATCCACTGCAGCTGGGTCGTGGTCGCGTGCAGCTCGCGGGCGATCGACGGGGCGCCCACGTTGACGATCGTCGAGTCCAGCAGGTCCATGACGTCGGCGCCGAGCACGGTCAGCAGGACCGCCGTCTGCAGCCGCGAGCTCCTGGACGGGGCCGCGGGTGTGGCGCCGGTGTCCGGCGCGCTGTCAACGGTGGTGCTCATCGGAATCCCTCCCCGGGACGAACAGTGTTTGTTGTCTTCGAACACCGTTCTACGCTCGAACATCGTTCGTGTCAAGAACGCTGTTCGTATTGCGTACACCGTTCGTGCGGCGGTACGGTGACCCTGTGCCCGCAGACGTGCGGGCCGCGAAGGAGGACACGGGATGGCGCGGCAGTCGGACCCGGCCGGGGGCGCTACGGAGCAGGCGGGGAGTCTGCGCGCGGCGGCTTCCCGGGTGGCGAGGACGGGCGCCGACACGGCCGCGCCGGCCGTCAGGCCCGGTGTCATCCCTCCGCCGCCCTGGTCCCGCGAGTCCGGGGCGCGCAAGGCGAGGGCCGACAAGCCGTCGCTCAGCCGCGAGGCGATCGTGGCGGCGGCGATCCGCGTCGTGGACGAGGAGGGGTACGACGCCGTCTCGATGCGGCGGGTGGCGCAGGAGTTCGGGACCGGGGCCGCGTCGCTCTACGCCTACGTGGCGAACAAGGACGAGCTGATGGACCTGATCGTCGACGAGATCATGCGCGAGAGCGCGATGGGCGAAGGGCAGGAGCCCGCGGACGACGTCGTCGAGTGGCAGGAGCAGATCAAGGAGATGGTGCGGTCCGGGTACCGCACGATGACCGCGCACCGGGACATCGCCAAGGCCATGCTGGGCCGGATCCCCTTCGGGCCCAACGGCTTGCGCGCCGTCGAGAACTGTCTGAGGCTGCTGCGCGCGCACGGCATGCCGGACCACGTCGCGGCGTACGCCGGGGATCTGATCGGCCAGTACATCGTCGGCACGGCGATCGAGGACTACATGTGGCAGGAGCGCTATCCCGACGCCACGCCCGAGCAGGTCACCGAGGCGATGGGCGAGGTCGGCGACTACCTGGAGTCGCTGCCCAAGGAGGAGTTCCCGAACCTGACCGAGCTCGCGCGCACCATGGTCGGCGAGACCGGGGGCCCGGACGCGGCGAGGTTCGACCGCTTCGAGCTCGGCCTCGACATCCTCGTGCGGGGGCTGTCGACCTTCCTGGAGCCGTCCGTCCACGAGCGCTGGCGCTAGCGGCGGCGGGGACCAGGAAGGCCGGAGCCTCGGACGAGGGAGAGCGGGTCAGCTGTGCTCGGGCTGCTGGACCAGCTGCGCGAGGTAGAGCGGTTCGCCCAGCTTCTTGACCAGGTCCAGCTGGGTCTCGAGGTAGTCGATGTGCTCCTCCTCGTCCTCGAGGATCTCCTCGAAGAGGTTCGCGGAGGTCACGTCGTCCTTGTCGCGCATCAGCTTGATGCCGCGGCGCAGCCGCTCCACCGCCTCGAGCTCCACCTTCATGTCGCACTCGAACATCTCGGTGACGCTCTGCCCGATCCGCAGCGGGCTGAGCTTCTGGAAGTTCGGCAGTCCGTCGAGGAAGATGATGCGCTCGGCGAGCTTGTCGGCGTGCTGCATCTCCTCGATGGATTCGTGCCGGGTGTGCTTCGCGAGCTTCACCCAGCCGTTGTTCTCCTGCAGCTTGTAGTGCAACCAGTACTGGTTGATGGCCGTGAGCTCGGCCGTCAGCTGCTCATTGAGGATCGCGATGACGTCCTTGTGGCCCTGCATCGACAGATCCCTTCCGTACCTTGGCGGGTATTGACGGAAGGTAGTGTTTCACGCGCGCAGCGTGAATCCGGGACGGCGGGCCGGTCAGGCGGCGAGCGCGTCGCCCACCAGCGCCGCCGCGTCGCACACGGAGGGGCAGGCCTTGAGGGCCTGGTCCACGCAGGGGCGCCGCCTGGCCTCCTCGATCAGGCAGCCGAGCCGCTCCACGCAGGTGCCGCAGCTGGTCCCGGCGCCGCAGCGCTCGCCGAGCTCCTCCTCGGTGCGCGCCCCCGCCGAGATCTCGTCCTGTATCTCCTCCTCGGTGATGCTGAAGCAGACACAGGCGTACACGAGCAGGCTCCTTAGCGGTTAGGTAAACCTAAGCTAACCCGGACGTTACGGGACGCGCAAGCACGGGACGGCCGATTGTGGTCGGAAGCACACCCCGGGGTCTGGGACGATAGAAAGCATGGTGGGTTCTCAGAACGAGGCCCGGCCGGGGGAAGCAACGCCGCTGCCGCCCGGGCAGCGTGCACAGACCCAGTGGCCGGTGCTGCATTACGGTCCGGTGCCCCGGTTCAAGCCGGAGCGCTGGGACCTGCAGGTTTACGGGGCCACGGTGGACGGGGCGAAGCACAGCTGGGACTACGGGGAGTTCCACGCGCTGCCGACGGCCGAGGTGTCCGCCGACATGCACTGCGTGACCAAGTTCAGCCTGACGGGCAACACCTGGAGCGGCGTGCTCGGCCGCGCGATCGTCGAGCTCGCGCCGCCGGCGCCCGAGGCCACGCACGCGATGGTCTGGGCCGAGTACGGCTACTCGGCCAATCTGCGCATCGAGGACCTGAGGGCCGAGACGACGATCTTCGCGACCCGCCGCGGCGGGGTGGAGCTCACGCCGGAGCACGGCTTCCCGCTGCGCCTGGTCGTGCCGCACCTGTACGCGTGGAAGGGCCCGAAGTGGGTGCGCGCGATCGAGTACCTGACCGCGGACAGGCGCGGCTTCTGGGAGGAGCGCGGCTACCACAACGTCGGCGACCCCTGGCAGGAGCAGCGCTACTCCTACCAGGAGGACTGAGCCGGCGCCGTCCTAACCGGCGAGCGGCTAGGACGTGTACTTGATCGTGATGTTCTTGAAGCCCAGGGACTGCAGCAGGCTGGTCAGCATCGTCCGGGTGTTGCGTTCGGCGTCGGAGATGAGCTGGCTCTTGGCCGCCGCGCCCTCGATCTGCTTCTGCGCGAGCTCGTAGACGGCCTGCTGCGAGTTCGGGTTGCCGCTCAGGAAGCTGTTCACCCGGGTGAACAGGCCCTGCTGCTGCGCGAAGACGTAGGACTGCTGCACGTTGAGCTCGGCCGGGTCGAGCCGGGCCGGCGGCAGCGTGATCGAGGCCGTCAGCCGGTCCGCGGAGACCTGCACCGCGTTGCCCTTGAGCTTCGAGAAGTCGACGTACGCGTTGTCCGTGCCGACGCCGATGAACAGCGTGTCGCTGCCCTCGAGGAAGCTGGGCAGCAGCGAGCCGCCGGAGGAGATGTCGACGACCACCTGGAAGTTGCCCTCGGCCGCCTCGTATTTGGAGAGCTCGACGATCGACTGGAGCAGCACCGGGCCGGAACGCTCCGTCGTCTGCTCGGAGAATGGATTGCGCAGTTGGGGTAGAAGGTGGATGGCGGAACCCAGCAGGAGCAGACCCACCACCACGACCAAAGCCACGGCGCCCGCGACTATTCGCTTACGCCACCGAGATACAACCGCCACCACGTCTTCCGCCCCTTCGACCTAACCTGATCCATCAGTGCTATGAGTATCCACTGCCAGAAGGAGCGAGTACCCTTGCCAGGCTTGAGAATTCCTCGACGCGACCGGCGCCCGCACGAGGAGCGTCGCCGTCGCGGCGGCTTCAATGTGCTGTGGGCCTTCTTCTGGCTGATCCTGATCATCATCCTGCTGGGACTGATCTTCGGCGGCTACCGTAAGGGCTCGCAGATCAACAACCCGGGATCCTGGGTGACCACGGGCATATCGGTGCTCGCCGGAGCACGCTAGGGCTCGGTGCTCACGCCGGGGCTCAGTAGTACAGCGTGATCGTGGCGCCCGCGGCCGCGCTCTGGCCGCCGCCCGGGCTCTGGTTCACGACCGTGTCGAACACCAGCGTCACGTGGTGGGTGGTGACGTTGAAGCCGTCGGCCTTCAGCTGGTTCGTCGCGTCGGTGATGTTCTTGCCGGTCACGTCCGGCACGGTCACCTGCGTCGCGCCCGCGGAGATCGTCAGCGTGATCGTCGTGCCCTGAGTCTGCGTGCCGCTGGGGGAGTAGGAGGCCACGTCCCCGGCGGGCACGCTGCTCGAGGGCTGCGTCGTCGAGGCGACCGAGACGTTGAAGCCCGCGTTCTTGAGCCGGGTCGTCGCGTCCGACTGCGTCATCCCGGTCACGCTCGGCACGGTGACCTGGCCCGGGCCGGTGGAGACGGTGAGCGTCACCGTGCTGCCGTTCGAGACCGGCTGGTTCGAGCCGGGGTCGGTGGAGATCACCTCGCCGGAGCCGACCGTGGTGCTCGAGGCCTGCTTCACCGTGTACTTCAGGCCGTCGTTGGTCAGCGCCTGCTCGGCCTGGTTCTGCGCGAGGCCGGTCAGGTCCGGCATCGACTGGTAGTGCGTGCTTCCCCACAGCCAGGCGCCGAAGCCGATCGCGGCCGCGAGGACCACTATCACCAGGAAGATCACCAGGCCGCGGTAGCTGCGCCGGCGGCCGCCGGCGTCCTCGACCCGGTAGGGCTCGTCCGGGGCCCGGCGCGGGACGATCGGCGGCAGCGGGCTCTTCGGGCGGGCCGCCGCCTGGCCGAGGTCCACCCGGGTCGGCGAGACGTCGGCGCGGGTCCCTCCGGCCGCGTCCACCCGCAGCTGCTGGGTGGCCTCCGCGCGCTGCGCCGCGCCGCCGAAGTCGAGGGCGGCGTCGGGAAGGTTCGCATAGGCCGCCCGGAGCTCCGTGCGCAGCGCGTTGGCGTCCGCGGGACGCTGGTCGGCCTCGCGGGCCGTGGCGCGGGCCACCAGGGCGTCGATGGCCGGGTCCAGGCCGGGCAGGTGCGAGGAGGGCGCGGGCACCCGGTGCGTCGCGTGCATCTGCGCCACCTCGACGGGCGTCGCGGCGACGAAGGGCTTGCGCCCGGTCAGCAGCTCGAAGAGCACGATGCCGGCCGAGTACACGTCAGAGCGCTGATCGCAGGTCCCGAAACGGACGAGCTCCGGCGCGAGGTACGACGCGGTCCCTATCAGACCGCCGCCCGGCAGGCTGCCGCCGAGCGTGCCGTCCGCGCTCCCCGCCACGTTGCGGGCCAGGCCGAAGTCGGTGACCTTCAGGGCCGCCGCGTAGGAGTGCGACTGGGCCAGCACCGCGTCGTTGATCAGCACGTTCTCGGGCTTGACGTCCCGGTGCACGATCCCGGCCCGGTGCGCGGCGCCGAGACCGGCGAGCATCGCGTCGAGCACCTGCAGCGCCTGGCGCGGCGTCAGCCGGCCGCGGCGCCCGAGCACCTGGCGCAGGGTGCTGCCGGGGACGTACTCCATCGCGAGGTACGCCATCGTGCCCTGCTTCGCCGCGCCGTATCCCGGGGGCGCCTGCCTGATCGCGGACTGGTCGTAGACCGCGACGATGTTCGGGTGGCTCAGCTTCGCGCAGGACTTCGCCTCGCGGATGAAGCGGGCCACGTACTCGGGGCGGCGGGCCAGCCCGGCGTCTATCACCTTCAGCGCGACGGCGCGGTCGAGGCGGTCGTCGAAGGCGCGGTAGACCGTGGCCATGCCGCCGTGTGCCAGGCGGGCCTCGACCCGGTACCGGCCGTCGACGACCTGTCCCGGCTTGAGGTCGTCGGGCGGCAGGTTGACGGTCGCGGTGCTCACGGTCATCGAGTGTAGGCGTAACCACCACCACTGAAGTGTTCTAACTGCGTCCCAAAACGGTTAAAAGGCAGGCGATTCATCACGGGATGGGCTCGAAGCGAGCGCGAAACGGCGAATCGGGATGCGGCCGGCGCCCCGGCAGGCGTATCCGGCGGCCACCGCGTCGCGCATCGCGGCGGCCATCAGCGCCGGCTGCTGCGAACGGGTGACCGCCGAGGCCAGCAGTACACCCGCGCAGCCCAGTTCCATGGCCAGCGCCGCGTCCGAGGCCGAGCCGATCCCCGCGTCCAGGATCACCGGGACCCCCGCGGCCTGCACGATGAGCTCGATGTTGTGCGGGTTGCGGATGCCCAGCCCCGAGCCGATCGGGGCGCCCAGCGGCATCACGGCCGCGCAGCCCACGTCCTCGAGCTTGCGCGCGAGCACCGGATCGTCGTTCGTGTAGGGCAGCACGGTGAAGCCGTCGTCGACCAGCGTGCGCGCCGCGTCGACCAGTTCGATCGGGTCCGGCAGCAGCGTCTGCTCGTCGGCGATGACCTCCAGCTTGACCCACGGGGTGCCGAGCGCCTCCCGGGCCAGCCGCGCGGTGAGCACGGCGTCTCCCGCGGTCAGGCAGCCCGCGGTGTTCGGCAGGATGTCGATCCTCAGCTCGGCCAGCAGGTCCAGGATCGAGCCGCGCGTGCCGGCCGCGACCCGGCGCATGGCCACGGTCGTCAGCCGCGTCCCCGAGGCGATCAGCGCCTCGCGCAGGATCTCCAGGCTGGGCGCGCCGCCGGTGCCCATGATCAGCCGCGAATCGTAGGCGCGGTCGGCGATCTTCAGCATCTCCACGTCAGCCTCCCTGGACCGCGGTCAGGATCTCGATGGCCGCGCCCTCGCCGAGCGCGTGCCCGGGCCACGCGGCGCGCGGCACCACCTCGCCGTCCACCGCGACGGCGACGCCGGAGTGCGCGTCCGTGTGCCGCGCGATCAGCTCGGCGAGCGTCTGGTTCGCGGGAACCTCGCGGCCCTCGCCGTTGACGGTCACGTTCATGAGAGGCCTCCGAAGCGCTGCGGGCTGAAGGGCGCCGCGTAGTCGGGTAGCGCGCCGTCGATGAGCAGCGCGGCGATCGCGTCGGCGGTGATCGGGGTGAGCAGCACGCCGTTGCGGTAGTGGCCGGTCGCCGCGATCAGGCCGGGCAGCGCGGTCCGGCCGAGCAGCGGGGCGTTGTCCGGGGAGCCGGGGCGCAGGCCGGTGCGCGACTCGATGAGGGGGAGTTCGGTGATGCCGGGGACGACCTCGTGCGCGTCGCGTAAGAGCTCGTAGACGCCGCCCGAGGTGACGGAGGTGTCGAAGCCGAGTTCGTCCGTCGTGGCGCCGATGACGAGCTCTCCGTGGGCGCGCGGGACGAGGTAGACATAGCGGCCGCGGACCATCGCGCGGATCGTGCGCGTCAGCGGCGGCGGGGCGCCCATGGCCAGGCGCAGGATCTGGCCGCGTACGGGACGCACGCGGGGGAGCACGTCGGGCGGAAGGCCGGGTGTCTCGGAGGAGTGGCAGCCCGCGGCGAGTACGACCTGATCGGCCGTCAGCGTCTCGCCGGTCTCCAGCTCCAGCCCGGTCGCGCGGCCCCGCTCGACGGTGATCGCGGCGCGGGAGCGGTGGATCTGCACGCCCGCGGTGACGGCCGCGTCCAGCAGCGCCGCGTGCAGCAGCCGGTTGTCCACCTGGTGATCGCCCTCGACCAGCAGCCCCGCCTGGACCCCCGGCGCGAGCATCGGCTCCAGCGCGCGCGCCTCGCGCCCGCTCAGCGGGGTCGATGCGAGATCGAGTTTCCGGTGGTAGGCGGCGGTTTCCGCGAGCACGGCCCGATCGTCGCGGTCGAAGGCCACGGCGAGGGTCCCGCGCGCGTCGTAGCCCGTCGGCAGCCTCGTGGACCGCGCGAGCTCCTCGACGAACGACGGATAGCGGCGGGCCGAGCGCAGGTTCAGGTCGAGCAGCAGTTCCTCGCCGTAGTGCGCCTCGGTGACCGGTGCGAGCATCCCGGCCGCCGCGGTGGACGCGCCGCCGCCCGGATCCGGATCCGCGAGATGGACGTCGAGACCGCCCAGCGCCGCGCGCCAGGCCAGGGCCAGGCCGATCAGACCGCCGCCGAGCACGGCGCAGTCGCAGCCGCGTAGAGCTGACATTCCGCTCCCTCCACCGGCACGGCCCGAGGGGGCGGCGCACGGCCAGGTTCGAACGGTCGGAGACCGAGGCCGTCTCCCTCTCAGCCCCCGCGTCGTGGAGGCTCCCGTGGTGGGGTGGTGATTATGCAGTTGGGTCCGGGAAACAGCTTAGCCGGGACCGCGAGGCGGTCCCGGCAGGGGCTGGATGTGCGTGTGGGTGGGGTGGGTGACCGTCGTCGCGCAGGATCAGCCGGCGGTGGACGGAGCGGCGATGTGGCCGCCGAAGACGCCGGTCAGCGTGAGGACCGCCAGCAGCGCGGCGATCAGGCCGACGATGAGGGCGGCGGTCGCGCCCGCCTTCGCCCAGCCCGGGGCGCGGCCGCTCAGCAGGATGCTCGGGGACAGCAGCGAGCCCGCGCCGAACAGCACGGCGCCGAGTGCGAAGGCCAGCGCCCACCAGGCCTGCGTGTGCCAGCCGTTCTCGTACATGTTCAGGGAGACCTGCGCCGAGGCCGTGCTGGTCTGGTGCACCTCCTCGACGTACTGGGCGTGCGAGACGACGATGCCGCTGGTCCAGTTCGTGGTCAGCGAGACGATCGCCAAGGCCAGGCCGGCGAAGCCGAAACCGCCGCTGACAGTGCCGGTGCCGGGGACGTCGTCCTCGTCGTCGGCTCCGTCGTCGTCGATCTCGATGAGCTCCTCGGGCAGAGGGGCTTCCTCTTCCTGCGCGGAGCCGACAGAGACGAACTCGGTCTCAGACTCGGCGTCCGACCCGCCCGTGGTCGTGGTGTTATCCGTCATAGCCGCACACCCTACGGCCTAAGACTGAGAGTGTGGTAAACGAACGGACACGATTAGCGGTTCCCGAGCCGGCCTGATTCGGATGCGCGGGCGCGTCGCCGTCGGACCGGCGTGGCACAGTAGGAGGGTGACTACCCCTGACGTATCCCTCGATTCGCTGATCGCCGAATGGCTGACCCTTCCCGACGTGGCCGAGCAGATGAGGCTGCCGATCACCAAGGCCCGTCAACTGGTCAAGGACCGCCAGCTGGTCGCCGTGCGGCGCGGCGAGCGCAACGTGCTGTCGGTGCCGGCCGCCTTCCTGGCCGGCGATCAGGTGCTCAAGGGACTGGCCGGCACTCTCACTCTTCTGGCCGACAATAAGTACACCGACGAGGAGGCGCTGCGCTGGATGTTCACCGCGGACGAGTCCCTCCCGGGCACGCCGGTCGACGCGCTGCGGGCCAACCGCGGCACCGAGGTGCGCCGCCGGGCCCAGGCTCTGGGCTTCTGACGTGGCGGACGAGCAGGCCCGCATCGCCGACGCCCGCCTCTATCTCTGCACGGACGGGCGTCTCGAGCGCGGCGACCTGCCCGCGTTCCTCGACGCGGTGCTGTCCGCGGGGGTGGACGTCGTCCAGTTGCGGCACAAGGGCCTCGAGGCCTCGCGCGAACTGGAGCTGCTCGCCGTGTTCGCGCAGGCCTGCGAACGGCACGGAAAGCTGTTCGCCGTCAACGACCGCGCCGACGTGGCGTTCGCCTCCGGCGCCCCGATCCTGCACCTCGGCCAGGACGACCTGCCGGTGTCCGTGGCCCGTGAGATCCTCGGCGCCGAGCGCCTGATCGGCCGCTCCACGCACGCCGAGGCGGAGGTCGAGGCGGCCGCGGCGGACCCGGAGACCGGCTACTTCGCCGTCGGCCCGTGCTGGCCCACCCCGACCAAGCCGGGACGCCCCGCGCCGGGCCTCGGCCTGGTCCGGCACGCCGCGCGCGTCGCCCCTCCCGGCGCCGAGGGCGTGCCGCCGTGGTTCGCGATCGGCGGCATCGACCAGGGGAACCTGGACGAGGTGCTGGCGGCCGGAGCGCGCCGGATCGTCGTCGTGCGCGCGCTGACCCACGCGCCGGACGCCGCCGCGGCGGGCGACGTGGCCCGCGCGCTGGCCTCCCGGGTGCGCGCCGCGCCGCTCGCCGGCTGACCGACCCCTCCCGGGCTTCCCGGAGATTCCCGGGCTCTCCTGAAATTCCCAGGCTTCCCTACGATACGGAACGGTTGCGTATCGGAATTGGCGGAGGTACTCTCGCCGCGACAGATACGGAACGGTCTCGGATCGAATCTCCGGGAAGCCTTGGGAGGGGTAACCGCCGTGAGCGACGCAGCCGCGCCCGCCGTCGAACATCCCGAGCACGCGGGACACCCGCGCCGGTGGATCATCCTCACCGGCCTCGTCTTCTCGCTGCTCGTGGTCGTCCTCGACAACACCGTCCTGAACGTGGCGCTCAAGACCATGTCCGAACCGAAGCCCAAGGGCCTCGGCGCCAGCCAGTCGGACCTGGAATGGGCGATCAACTCCTACACCCTGATCTTCGCCGGACTGCTGTTCACCTGGGGCCTGCTCGCCGACCGGCTCGGCCGTAAGCGGATCCTGATGCTGGGCATGATCCTGTTCGGCATCTCCTCGCTGCTCACCGCCTACGCGCAGAGCCCGACCGAGTTGATCGCCGCGCGCGCCGCCATGGGCTTCTCCGGCGCCGCGATCATGCCGTCCACGCTCGCGATCATCGCCAACGTCTTCCCGCGGCACGAGCAGCCCAAGGCGATCGGCATCTGGTCGGGCTCGGTGGGCCTGGCGATCGCGATCGGACCGATCGTCGGCGGCGCGCTGCTCAACAGCTTCTGGTGGGGCTCGGTCTTCCTGATCAACGTGCCGATCACGGTGATCGCCTTCATCGTGATGCTGATCCTGCTGCCGGAGTCGAAGAACCCGAGTCCCGGGCGGCTCGACCCGGTCGGCGTCGTGCTGGAGATGGCCGGCCTGGTGGTCTTCGTGTACGGCATCATCCACGCGGGCGACACCGGCGACTGGGGCGCGATCAGCGTCTGGGGCTCGATCGCGGGCGGCCTGATCCTGCTCGTCGGATTCGTGCTCTGGGAACTGCACACCGACCATCCCGCGCTGGACGTGCGCCTGTTCGCCAACCGGATGTTCTCCGCCGCGGTGATCTCGGTCGCGCTGACCTTCTTCGCGATGATGGGCGGGATGTTCTTCTTCTCGTTCTACCTGCAGTCGGTGCGCGGCTACACGCCTCTGATGTCGGGCGTGTTCATGCTGCCGTTCGCCGCCGCGATGGTGATCTTCGCGCCGCTGTCCTCGAACATGGTCAAGCGCTTCGGCCCGCGCACGGTCGCCGTCACCGGCCTGCTGGCCATCGCCGTCGCCATGGCCTGCTACCAGTTCGTGACGCAGAGCTCGCCGATGTGGATCTACCTGCTGATCGCCTTCTTCCAGGGCGCGGCGATGGCGAACGTGATGCCCCCGGCGACGACCACCGTCATGGCCGCGCTGCCGAGGCAGATCGCGGGCGTCGGCTCGTCCGTCAACAACACGGTCCGCCAACTCGGCGGCGCACTAGGCGTAGCAGTCCTAGGCACGATTCTGACGACCGCGTACCGCAGCCGTATGCAGCCCCTGGTCGACGCCATCCCGAACTCGCATCTGACGCAGGCTCAATCCCGCTACGTCAGCGGCTCGATCGAGGCGACCCAACAGGCCGTCGGCATCGCGGAGTCCCAGGGCAACACGCACGCGGCCGGGCTGCTCCAGCCCGCGGACGCCTCGTTCATCCACGCCATGCACGTCACCACCCTGACCGGCTCGGCCATCATGGTCTTCGCCGCGATCGTGGTCGCGCTCTGGCTGCCGAAGAGGATGGCCCAGTCCGGCGGCCCCGTGGACGCGGCCACCCGCGCCGAGAGCGTGGCGGCCTGATCACGATGACCGTCGGCAGCACGAAGACGGAGCCGGCCGCGGGCGCGGCGCCCAGGCGCCCGGGTCGTCCCCGAAGCGAGCAGGTAGAGGACGCGATCCTCGAGGCCGTGATGTCCCTGCTCAGCGAGAACGTCACCTACGACTCCCTGTCGATGGAGATGATCGCGACCAAGGCGGGCGTCGGAAAGGCCGCGATCTACCGCCGCTGGGCGAACAAAGAAGCCCTGGTCATCGCCACCCTGCAACGCGCCTTCCACAGCGTCCCCCGCCGAGTCCCCGACGAAGGCCCCATCCGCGAGCAACTGATCGACCTCATGCAGCAGATGCGCAGCAACGTCATGCACACCCACGAAGGCACCGCCTTCGCCGTCCTGCTGCAAACCCTCGCCGCGAACCGCGACCTGATGTACCGCTACCAGGAGACGGTCATAGAGCCGCGCAGGGAGCAGTACCGAGAGGTCATGCGCAAGGCCATAGCCAAGGGCGAGCTCAGGGAGGACCTGGACGTGGAGCGCGCCACCATCATGCTCACGTCCACGATGCTCTTCGTCTGCAAGCTCTACCCCGTCTTCGAGGTGACGGAGGACTACTGCGTGGGCCTGGTAGACGACCTCCTGAGAGGTGCCCGCCCATGAGCGCCCTCAGGCCCACCCACCCCGCCCGAGCCAGAACCCGCCCCCCGGGCCGCCCCCGCCGCCGTCGCCACACGGTGCGGCGGAGGTAGCCCCAAGTCAGTCCGGCCGCTCCGCATCGGCCGAAGACGGGTCGAACTCCCCCGCCTTCGCCGCCTTGAGGAACTCCGCCCACTCGGCAGTGTCGAACAGCAGGCGCGGACCCTCAGGGTCCTTCCCATCCCGAATCGCCACGCCGCCATCGGGCAGCGCGGCGATCTCGACGCACGTTGTCGTGTTGGAGCATCCACTCGACGTGCGCCAATGAAGATCTTGATCACGCGTGGTGTCCATTCAGGCACACCTCACAATCGGCCTGGATGAATACGGCAGCCACCCTGACTTCCGTATGCCCACTCGCCGTGAACTCAATACGACACGAAGGGAGGGGTTCGGTGACCCGAATCCGTCCCTTCGTCTCCGTGGAACGCTCAGCGGCTGGAGTCGAACTCCCCCGCACGTGCCGCGTTCAGGAAGTCGGACCACGGGGCGGCGCCGAAACTCAGCTGCGCGGCCTCCGGGTTCTTGCTGTCCCGCATGGCGTGGCCGCCCTCAGGAAGCACCGCGATCTCCACGCAGTTGGCGGTGCCGGTGCACGCGGTGGACTTTACCCACGCGAGCGTCGGTCGGGCGGCGTTCGTCATAGAGCGATCCTGTCGGTCAGTGGTCCGTGACAGCCCGCTCCATCAATGCGCGGGACTCGGCAGGATTCAACGCCATCCGCGACATAACTTCAAACGCGCTGGCCAATCGGGTGACATCCAGCTCACGTTTAATCAACCGACCGCCGAGCGCTGACTCCGCATAAGCGGTCTTGCGCGGGTACTGATCTCCGGGCGGGAACTCGAGGATGGACCAGTAGCTGGCCTCGGCCCCAGGATAGAGTCCGATGTCGAGCGGCATGACCTGAATGTCGATATTCGGCTTGCGCGATTCACTGATCAGATGATGCAGCTGTTCGGACATCACTCCGGGCTTCTGGAGTCTGCGGCGGAGCGCATTCTCGTCGATGATCGCGTGCAGCTGCAGTGGGTTGTCGCGGGAAAGCAGCTGTTGCCGCCGAAGCCGCAGATCGACCCGGTCATCGGCGCGTTCGGGCGCCTCGAGCATCGGATCGTAGTAGCCGCCCGCCAGGTGCACGAGGCTTTCCACGGTGAGGGCGTATTCCGCCGTCTGCAGTAGACCAGGAATATATGTCATTGTATATTCCGTGCTCTTGATGGCGATCTGCTCGAGTGCGACGTAGCGGCGGTACCCGCTCGGATCGGTGTCGCCGTACCACTCGTCCGTCTCTCTCGACGACTTCGCAAGGGCGATGAGTCGCTCGCGCTGCTCGTCCGGCACGCCGTAGAGCATGCAGAGATCATGCACATCGCGGGGGATGACTCCCCGTTTCGCCGTCTCCATCCGGCTGAGCTTGGTCGGGGAGAAGCTCGAACCGTAGTGCTCCTTCATCGCGGCGGTGACCTCGGCTATCGTCATGCCGCGTTCGTCGCGGATGCGGCGCAGCGCGTTGCCCAGTTCCCAGCGGCTCAGCATCGGTCCCGCGTATTCGGGCATCCGACCCACCTCCCGCGCAAGATCCATTCGGACTGTTACACGGCAACCCGGGCCGCGTGCGATACGAATGCACATGCTCGGGGTACATGCCAGGTGAACTTGTCGTTGGCAATTGCCAAACGCAGTTGCCAACAGGCTCTCTGAGCGAAACTATCAGAAGTGAGGCCGCCAAGGGACCGTCGGACGCTTCCGGATCCACCCGATGCGGGCGCGTGGGCGGCGACCTACAGGTCGTCAGCTTCCCTGGGCGGTAGGGACGGGAGGGAAGGAGTCCCGACTATGTCGCACGACCACCGTCACAACAGAGGCAGATTCATCGTCGACTGCCCGGCCTGCCTCGGCACGGGAAAGGTGCCCCGGCCCGACTCCATCGTCCTGCACGGCTGCATGCTGTGCTGGGAGCGGGGCGTGGTGTCCACCATCAGCGCGGAGCGCTGGCGCAAGCGGGACGAGCCCTCGGACGACGTCTAGCGCCTGAAGAGCGGCCGAGGCTCAGGGCCGGCGCGGAGTCCGGCCCTGACACCCCCACACCTCGATGACCGATCAGCTCTCCCCAAGCTCGTTCTCCACCGCCGCCTCGGCCTTCTGGGCGAAGCGGTTGGTGATCGGCAGGCGCCGGTCGCGGCCGAAGGCCTTCGGCGAGATCTTCGTGCCCGGCGGGTACTGGCGCCGCTTGTACTCGGCCCGGTCGGTGAGCCGGATGATCCGCTCGACGAGTCCCGGGTCGTAGCCCGCGGCGACGATCTCGTCGATTCCCTTGTCGCCCTTCACGTACAGGTCCAGGATTCCGTCCAGCAGCGCGTAGTCCGGCAGCGAGTCGGAGTCCTTCTGGTCCGGGCGCAGCTCCGCGCTCGGCTCCTTCTCGATCGAGTTCGCCGGGATCGGCGGCGTCTCGCCGCGCCGTTCGGCCTCCGCGTTGCGCCAGCGCGCCAGCTCCCAGACCAGGGTCTTCGGCACGTCCTTGATGGGGGAGAATCCGCCGATCGAGCCCGCGTCGTACAGCGTCGCGTAGCCGACGGACAGCTCGCTCTTGTTCCCCGTCGCCAGCACGAGGTGGCCGCGCTGGTTCGAGAGCGCCATCAGGATCGTGCCACGCACCCGCGCCTGCAGGTTCTCGTCGGCGACGCCGGTGATCGCGGTACCGGCGTCGGCGATGGTCTTGAGGTACGCGTCGACCATCGGCGCCACCTCGACGGTCTCGTAGTGCAGCCCGGTGCGCTGCGCGAGGTCGGCCGCGTCGCTCTTCGAGTGCTCGGACGAGTACGCGCTCGGCATGGAGACCGCGTACGTGTTCTCCGCGCCCACAGCGTCCACCGAAACGGCTGCGACCAGCGCCGAGTCGATGCCGCCCGAGAGGCCGAACAGCACCGTGGAGAAGCCGTTCTTGCGCACGTAGTCGCGCAGGCCCAGCACCAGTGCGCGGTAGATCTCCTCGAGCTCATCCGGCTGGTCTTCGATGGTCGGCTCGCGGCGCGGCGCCGGGGGAGCGGGCAGCGGATCCGCGACGGCCACGGTCCGACGGATCGTCATCCCGTTCGACGCGGTCGTGTCCTCGACCGGCAGATCGGACTCGGGCAGGTCGAGGTCCATCACGATCAGCTCCTCGACGAACTTGCCGCCGCGCGCGATCAGCCGTCCGTCCGCCGCGACCACCAGCGAGTCACCGTCGAACACGAGCTCGTCCTGGCCGCCGACCTGGTTCACGTACACGACCGTGCAGCCGGTGTCGATCGCCCGCGTGCGCATCAGGTCGTAGCGCTCGTCGTCCTTGGCCAGCTCGTACGGCGAGGCGTTGATCGACAGCAGCAGTCCGGCGCCCGACTCGGCAGCGGCGGCCGGCGTGCCACGGTCCTGCCACAGGTCCTCGCAGATCGCGATGGCCACGTCGACGCCGCCGACCCGCACCACCGGCAGTTCGTCGCCGGGCACGAAGTAGCGGTACTCGTCGAAGACGCCGTAGTTCGGCAGGTGGTGCTTGGCCGAGTGGATCAGCACGCTGCCCCGGTGCAGCACGGCCGCCGCGTTCTGCGGGGAGCCGTTCGGGAAGCCGGCGCGCGGCACCCACGCGGTCTCGTCCAGGTAGCCGACCACGAGCACGAGCTCGCCCAGGCCCTCCTGCGCCAGTTGCCGGCCGAGCTCCCGCAGCGCCGAGCGCGAGGCGCGGACGAACGAGCCGCGCAGCGCCAGGTCCTCGATCGGGTAGCCGGTCAGCGCCTGCTCCGGCGCGGCGAGCAGGTGCGCTCCCGCCGCCGAGGCATCGCGCGCCGCCCGGAGCACCAACGCCGTGTTCCCCGCCAGATCGCCCACGGTGGGGTTGATCTGGGCCAGTGCGATTCTCAGTTGCGCCATGGCTCCAGGATACGCGCAGTTCTCGTCAGAGCGACGAGAAGGGGTGTGAGCTTGGTCGCGCGCCGCCGGACCGGACCGAGAAGGGGCCGCGGCGGACGGCGAGGGCCCGGAGAAAGGGAGCGAGGCCTGCCGCACGGGGGGACGGCAGGCCTCGCGGTGGAGAGTTGTCGAGGACTCTCCACGAGGCGCCGAAGGTTTCCGCCGTCCGGGTCCGAAGACCGCGCGGACGGCGGGGGGCGGTTCCGGCGCCGGCGGCGCGAATCCGCACGGGGGGACGGATCGGGCGCCGCAACGGTACGAAGGCCCCACGGGGGGAGGGGCGCCGCGTACCTCGGGGAGACTCCCTCGCACGGGGGGACGCAGGAGTCTCGAAGAGGATTATTCATGTCGGGAAGGGGATTGGCGACCCCTTCCGAAAAAGTTCTCGCTGGGAATCACCGCCCTTACGGCTCGTGTTCAGTACCTGACCCGCTTGCCCAGGTTGATCACGATATTCGCGCCACGGATTCGTCACCCAGAGTCGACATCGCGTCGGCATGGCCGCGCTCGCTCCGCGGGCCGGGCGGGGGTGACCACCGGCCTGCCCGAGGTATCAGTGGTCACCGATACTAGGGCCCGGTAAACCTCCCGGATCCGCGACTCGCTGAGTACTTCCGCGGGAAATCCCGAAGCGGCGACCCGGCCGCGGTCCAGCAGCACGAGCCGGTCGGCGTACTGGGCGGCCGCGGTCAGGTCGTGCAGCGTGCTGATCACGGTCAGGCCCTCGCCCAGCCGCAGCTCGTCGACCATCTCGAGAACCTGTTGCTGATGCCCGAGATCGAGCGCGGAGGTCGGCTCGTCGAGCAGCAGGATCCGCGGCTGCTGGGCCAGCGCGCGGGCCACGGCCACCCGCTGCCGCTCGCCGCCGGACAGCGTCCCCAGCCGCCGGCCCGCCAGGGAATCCAGCTCGAGCCGGGCGAGCGCGCCGTCCGCGATCTCCCGGTCCCACCGACCGGGACCGCCCAGGTAGCCGAGGTACGGCGTGCGCCCGAGCAGTACGTATTCGCGCACCGACGTGTCCGGCGGCATCGTCGGCTGCTGGGCCACGTATGCGAGCACCCGCGCCAGGTCACGCCGTCTCGGGCCCTCCGGCGCGGGATCCAGCGTCACCCTGCCCTGATACGACTCGAGCCCGGCGAGCGCCCTGAGGAGCGTGGATTTCCCGGCGCCGTTCGGCCCGATCACGCTCAGCCAGCCGCCGGCCTCGACCTCGAGCGAAACCCCGTCCACCGGCACGATCCCGCCGCTCAGCACCACGCGCACGTCCGTGGCCCGCAGCGAACTCATTCGCGCACCGCCTGGCTGCGCCGCAGGATCAACACGAAGACCGGCGCCCCGACGACTGCCGTGACCACGCCGATCGGCAGTTCGGACGGGCTGAGCGCGGTGCGCGCCACCGTGTCCGCCAGCTCCATGAAACCCGCGCCGACCAGCAGCGAGAGCGGAAGGACCACGGCGTACGAGGTTCCGCCGAGCCGCCGGGCCACGTGCGGCACCACGATCCCGACGAAGCCGATCAGCCCGCTGACGGCCACCGCGGTCGCGGCGGCCAGCGAGGCGGCCGTGATCAGGATCAGCCGCGTGCGCCCGGCGTTCAGGCCGAGGCTGCGCGCCTCGTCGTCGCCGAGCGCCAGCACGTCGAGGCGTCGGCCGTGCACGAGCAGGACCAGGATGCTGATGGCCGCGTAGGGCAGCGCCTCGGTCACCTGCGTCCACGACGCGGTGGACATCGACCCGAGCATCCACGAATAGACCTGCTGCAGATCCTGCGTATTGCGTTGCAGGAGAAAGGTCTGCGCGGCGGTCAGGAACATCCCGACGGCCACACCCGACAGCAGCAGCGTCGCCGTGTCCCGGCGTCCGGCCGAGGCGAACACGGAGACCGCGACCCCGGCCATCGCGCCCAGGAACGCCGCGACCGGCACCACCGGACCGCCGAGCCCGTGCAGGTAGACGATCGCGATCGTGGCCGTCAGCCCCGCGCCCGCGCTCGATCCGAGCATGCCCGAGTCGACCAGCGGATTGCGGAACACACCCTGGTACCCGGCCCCCGCAACCGCGAGCAGCCCGCCGACCAGCAGCGCCAGCACGACGCGCGGCATCCGGATCTGCAGCAGAATGTTCTGATCCAGCGTCGTGAGCCCGGTCTCGAGGTGCACGAAGGGAATCCGGTCCAGCAGCGTCGCGACGATGCCCCACGGATTCAGGTCAGCCGCCCCGACGAGTGCGCCGAGCAGCGCCGCGGCGATCATGAAGACCGCCGCGGCCGTCAGAGCGCGGACCGGACGACTCACTACTTGGCCGGGGCCTTCTCGACCGCCGCGGCGAGCGCCTGCACGAGCTGCGGCAGGCGCGGCCCCCAGCGCGAGGCCACGTCGTCGTTCAGGGCGACGACGTCGTCCACCTTCACCGCCGCGATTCCGGACCAGCCGGGCCGCGCGGCCACGCTCGTCGCACTGGCGCCGCAGCAGACCGTGTCGGCCAGGAAGATGATGCTCGGCGAGGACTGCGCGATGTACTCACTGGACAGCTGCGGATAGCCGCCGTCGGCCGCCTTGTCGACCTTGTCGGCGATGTTCTCGAGCCCGAACAGGCCGGCGATCTGGCCGATGAAGGTCGTGGAGGTCGCCGAGTAGTAGGTCGGGTCGAGCTCCCAGTAGTACGTCAGGTCCGAGTGCTTCGATCCGGCCTGCCGGACGGCCGTCGCGATCTCGCTCTTCATCGTGGCCACGGTTGAATCCGCGCTGGTCACATGGCCGGTGGCCCTGCCGAGTTGCTCGATCTGGGTGTACGCGTCATTCAAAGTGTTAGCGGCCGGCTCCATCAGCACCGTGACGCCTACCTTTTTCAGCGCGGCGACCAGGCCGTTGGAGTCCTCGGACGCCACGACCAGGTCGGGGCTGTACTTGAGGATCGCCTCGACGTTCGGGGTGATCGGGTCGAGCGTCGTCTTGGGCGCGCTCGCCGGATAGTCGGAGTCCTTGTCCACGGCCACGACCTGGCTGCCCGCGCCGATGGCGAACAGGTCCTCGGTGGCGGTGGGGGAGAGCGAGACGATGCGGTGCGGCTCGTTCGCGCTGCTCGACGCCGAGGCCGAGCTCGCGGTCGTCGAGGTGCTGCTCGAACACGCGGCGAGGCCGAGGGCCAGCAGCGGCAGGGCGGTCGTGGCCGCGGCGAACCGGGGCAGACGCATAGGACTTGTCCTTCGCAAGCGGGCGGGCGCGGCCGACCGGGAAGGACGGATCGACCAGGCCCACGGGTCGTCTGTGTCTAGCGTCGGATCCGCAGGCGACCTGGCTTCGCGGACCCCGGAGGGCCGCACGTCACAGTTGCGGGACAGCGCCGGACTCGCACCGGCTTCGCTGCGGATTCGCGTTCATGAGACTACTACGTCAATCGGGTGACACCGGGAGCGAGGTGCCTCAGACCTGACGCGCGGTGGCGGCGATCGCGAGCCCGGCGAGCACCTCGCGCGCCTCCGCCTCGACCGCCGCGCGCTCCAGCGCGGCCAGAGCGAGCGCGGTGCGCTCCTCGATCCGCCGCTCGACGTCGGCCAGCGCGCCGGTCTCGACGATGACCTCCTGCAGCGCCGCGACCCCGGCCGCGTCCAAGGCCGCGTCGCCCAGACCTTCGCGCAGCAGTTTGAGCTGCGTGGTGTCCGCGCGGTCGGCGGCCAGCGCGACCAGCACGGTCTGCTTGCCCTCGCGCAGGTCGTCGCCCGCCGGCTTGCCGGTCGTGGCCGGGTCCCCGAATACGCCGAGCACGTCGTCGCGCAGCTGGAAGGCCTCGCCGAGCGGCAGCCCGTAGGCCGACAGCGCCGCGTTCACCGGACCGGACTCGTCTCCGTCCCCGGTCGCCAGCGCCGCGCCGAGCTGCAGCGGACGCTCGATCGTGTACTTTGCCGACTTGTAGCGGATCACCGTCTCGGCACGTTCGAGGATCTCCCTCGGCGTGGCCACGCCGAGGCCGCGGCTCTGCGCCAGCACGTCGAGGTACTGACCCGCCATCACCTCGGACCGCATCAGGTCGAAGATCGGCCGGGCCGCGTGGATCCGCTCGGCGTCGAAGCCGGAGCGGGTGAACATCTCATCGCACCAGGTCAGCGTGATGTCGCCGAGCAGGATCGCGGCAGCCGCGCCGAAGCGCGCGCCCGGGCCCTCCCAGCCGCCCGCCGCGTGCAGCGCCTCGAAGCGCTTGTGCACGGCCGGCTTGCCGCGCCGCGTGTCGGAGCCGTCCATGTAGTCGTCGTGGATCAGCGCCGAGGCCTGGAGCAGTTCGAGCGAGGCGGCGGCCGTGAACGCGGCGTCGTCCAGCGCCTCGTCCGCCTGCGCGCCGCCGCCCGCGGCCCGCCATCCCCAGTAGCAGAACGCCGGCCGCATCCGCTTCCCGCCGTCCAGGAACTCGCGCAGCGCGGCGCTCGGCTCCACCAGATCCGTGGAGATCCGCCGGAGCACCAGCTCCTGCCGGTCCAGGAACCCGGTCAGCGCGCGGGACACCCGGACGCGCAGGTCACGCCGGTCGAGCGGGGAAAACGAGGCTTCGGTCACGCTTCGACCCTAAGCCATTCGGTAGAGCCGGTTTCGACCGACCGTGGAAGTTCACCGGTCGCGGCTCCGCGCGGCTGCCGCGCCCGCGCGCGGCGGTGGACGTTCGCGTCTCGGCAGCCGGACACCCGCTCGACACATTCCGTACCGCGATTAGGCTTTTGACCATGGCACTCGGACTTCCCAGCGTGCGCCCGGACCGGGCCGTCACCGTACGCGAACTGCTCGCCGCCGGTAAGCCGACGATGTCCTTCGAGTTCTTCCCGCCGAAGGACGAGGCCCAGGAGCGGACGCTCTGGAAGGCGCTGCGCCGGATCGAGAGCGTGGGCCCGGACTTCGTGTCGATCACCTACGGCGCCGGCGGGTCCAACCGCGAGGGAACGGCGAGCGAGGCCGAACGAGTGGCGACGGAGACGACGCTCACTCCTTTGGGCCACCTCACCGCCGTCAACCATTCGGTCTCCGAGCTGCGCCAGATCATCGGCCGCTACGCCGATGCGGGGGTGCGCAACGTCCTCGCGCTGCGCGGCGACCCGCCCGGCAACCCGACCGGCGAGTGGGTGCCGCGGACCGACGGCCTGACCTACGCGGCCGAGCTCGTGGAGCTGGTCAAGGAGGCCGGCGACTTCTGCGTCGGCGTCGCCGCGTTCCCCGAGAGGCACCCGCGCTCCGGCGACTGGGACGCCGAGATTCGCAACTTCGTCGCCAAGTGCCGCGCGGGCGCGGACTTCGCGATCACCCAGATGTTCTTCGACGTCGACGACTACCTGCGCCTGCGCGACCGCCTCGCGGCGGCCGGCTGCGAGACTCCGGTCATCGCGGGCGTCATGCCGATCACCCGTGCGGCCCAGATCGAGCGCATGGTCACCCTCAGCGGCGGCAAGTTCCCGGCAGCCCTCGGCGAGCGCATCCACGCTGTGGCCGACGACAATACGGCCGTCCGAGCGATCGGCATCGACTACTGCACCCGGATGTGCGAACGCCTGCTGGCCGAGGGCGTCCCCGGCCTGCACTTCATCACCCTCAACACGTCCACGGCGACGCTCGAGGTCTACCGCAACCTCAACTCGCCCGACTAGCCCCCGCCTCGCTCAGAGCCGCGTGGGCTTCAACACCTCCGCCGCGTTCCACGACGACAACGCGGCGAACGCGATCCCGGGCCCGGGCCGCGCGCTCGGCCCGATATGCAGCAGCCCCTTGATCGGCTGCACGGTGGGCGACCGCAGGATCGCGCTGCTCAGAGAGTTGATCGCGGGCCCGTTCAACGACCCGCCGGGCGTCCCGGTCAGCGCCTCCCGATCGGTCGGCGTAAAGGCGTCCCGCACCCGGAGCAGGTCCGCTGCAATCCCCATCCGCCGCGCCACGGCAACCCGGACCCCCTCAGTATCCAGGCTCGTCTCGTCACGCGTTACGTCGGTCGCCGCGATCCACTCATTCGGCCGCTCAGGAGCCACCCGCACCCGAATCGTCGGCTCACCTCCCTGGCCGAATAGCACCGTCTCATACGCTCGGTCGGCGGTATCCCGACTCTCCATCCGCACGCTCAGAATCGACGGCGAGTAGTCGGCAGTCGAGTTCGCCT
Organism: Actinospica sp.; assembly: GCA_035712985.1. Taxonomy (GTDB): domain Bacteria; phylum Actinomycetota; class Actinomycetes; order Streptomycetales; family Catenulisporaceae; genus Actinospica. The sequence continues at coordinate 16,118 of DASTAE010000380.1, read as the reverse complement.
TGCCGCCCGTCAACCGCGCCAGCACGTGCGCATCCACGGCGGCCACCACGACGTCCGCTGTCAGCCGCTCCCCGCCCGCCAACGTGACGCTGCCCTCCGCGATCGCGGTGACCTCCGCGTCGAAGCGGAAGCCCACGCCGCGCTTGCCACACCGCTCGTACAACGCCGCGGCAAGCTCGGACAGCCCCCCGACGATCCGCCAAGCACCAAAGGTCTGCTCGATATAAGGCCTGATCGCAAGCACGGAAGGCGCCTTCTCGGGCGCGGCCCCGGCAGCGCGCGCGAACTCGTCGACCACCTGCATCATCCGCGGATCGCGAACCCCCGCCGCCTCGGCGACCAGACGCAGAGTCCGCCGCGGCGCGAGCGCTCGACGCGCGGCAGTATTCCGCAGAAGTCGCCAAAGATCGGCCCGCCCGGCGTCGGGCACCTCCACCAGTGTGGGCCGAATCGCGCTCCACGCCCGGTTCCCGTGATCCACAAGCCCCAGCCAGGCGTCGCCTGCCCCCGACCCGAAGGCCGCGTCGAAGGCCTCCTTCGAAGCCCCGCGAGCAGCATTCGGAAGATCAAGACGAGATCCGTCGGCGAAACGATACGTACGTACCGGATCGATCGGCCGCAGATCGACGACCTCCTCGAGCTTCCCGCCCGCACTCGCCTTACGACCCCCCGTCTTGACGAACAGGTCGCGCAACACCGCCGGAAGAGTGATCGTGTCAGGCGTGGCCCACATGAGTGAACCGCCAGGCCCGCTGTTCCGCTCGACCACGGTGACGTCGTTGGCGCCGCTGGCCAACCGTGCCGCAGCCGCGAGCCCGGCCACTCCCGACCCGACGACGATGATCCTTGCCATGCCGGAAAGACTACGTGCCGATGAAGCGCGCCCGGGCTCCCGGTCGACTGTTGGCCCGTCAGTCCATCTCGCGCGAGAACTCCCCGAACATCGTGTTCTCACCGAGCTCGCCGTACATCGTGCTCTCGCACGGTGCATCCTCGTGCGCCGACGGATGAATCCCGAGCCCCGAAAGATGGTCGGCACCCGTCGCACGCAGCGCCGCGATCAGCCGACGCGCGGTCGTGCTCAGCGAGCCGAACGTCCCATCGCCATGATCGCGACCATGGAAGTACTGGTCACGCGGCTCGACCGGCAGATCCTCGGCGTGCGCGCGGGTATCCGCCGGAATCACGCGCCGTCCATCAGCGAGTCCAGTCGAAGCACGGACCTTCCGCATCGCACGCAGCAGCGCAAGCGGATGCGGATCACGCGCCGCGGCACGGTGGCCCCCGATCCGCCAATACGCCTCGGTATCGGCCGCGACGGCGAAGCGCCCGGTCCGCCGCGAGCCGCCCGCATCGAGAACCAGCAGGTCAAGCTTCTGACGCCGCAACAGGCTGGCGCCGGCCGCCGCGGCATACGGCCCGAGCGGCGCGGCCGGATCGGCGAAGAACAGTATGCGCCCCCGTGCGCCGACAGCTAACTGCTGTGCTCTATGTGACGTACGTGACCACCCGTTCGGCACGCATGCCGTATCCAGTAACCGAACCCGCGGATCATCCCCGTACTCCCGAGTCAGTGCACGATACGTCTCCTCAGTGCATCCGACATCGAGCACCACCACGTCAAGCCGAGGCACATTCCGCTGCGCCACCGCCGCATGCACCGCCGCCAGCGCCACCGAAGGCTCGTGCCGCAGCGGCAACAACACCGACACCGGCTCATTGACCTGCGGAGTCCGCGTCCCGGCCGCATGCAGATGCAGTAGCGGCGGCGCGACCAGGACAGGCCGGTTAACGGGGAGGCGGGGCAGGATCCGGGGGGCAGCTGTGAGTCCTGGCACGCTTTTGAGTATCAGCGAGCAGAACGCCCCCCGCCACGCCAGCGGCAACCGAATGGAGCAGTGTCCTCACTCTCCGCCGAACTTCGCAGCTCCCAGCGGTGAACGTCGGCGAGTTTCCCGAAGCGGGTCGCCCGGCGCCCGGCTGCGGAGGAGTTCGCCCATCGCGGCGGATCGGCCGGTTCTCCGCGCCGGGTCGAGAAGCGGTGAAGCCGTGCAGCCGTGCAGCCGTGAAGGCATGGTGTGGCGGCGGCCGCGTGCCCCCACGGCGCGCGGCCGCCGCATTTCCCACCCCAGCGGGTCCCGTCACAGACCCGCTCCCCCCGCCGCTCTCCCGAAGCGGCTGGGCAGACCACGGCCGGTTCTCCCCACCGATCGGTACCGGGTTTCCTCGAATCGTCGCGTGCCCGGGCCGATCGCATAGCGCCGTGGCGGTGCGATCCACCGAGTAGGACCAGCCGAGGGCCCGCACGGTTGTCGTGGCAAGCGGTAACGAATCAATAACTCTGTGAAAGTGCAGGTGAAGCGGCGGATGTCGAAGGCATCCCACTCGAACGGGTGGCAATTCGGCAAAGGCGTAGCGGCCGCCGCGCGGGCAGGCTACAGTGGTGCCGTTCGAACAAAGATTCGAACTAGCCGCCGCCGGCGGGCGCGGGGACGGCGACGGCGTGGGACGTCCAAGGGCTCGGACGCACCCCACGCCGTCGCGCGTCGGGGAAGCCCGCGTCCGGCCGGCGGCGCCGGACACAGGGCGGTTTGGGCCAGGTCGCAGCGCGAGGCGGGAACGGAAGGCAGAGGGTGGTAAGGATGGCGGTCGAGATGACCCAGGAGCTGCCGGGCTCCGGCACGGCCGGCGACGAGGGCTACTGCGAGGTGCTCCAGGGCGCCGACGGCCCCGTCTACTTCCTGCACCAGGGCCTGCTGTTCATCGTGCACGACCTGCTGGGCCGCTGGACCGAGCCCGGCGAGGTGCACTGGCTCGTCAGCGCCTCCGTCGGCCGCTTCGGCGAGCCCGGCCTCTACCGCCTCCGCTGCGTACTGCCGGAGCCCGAGAGCAGCCCCGCCGCCTGGACCGTCCGCCGCGCCGCGCCGGGCCAGTTCTAGGACGCCGGCTCTTTCTAGGGGCCGGCTCTCAGCGGATCCGACCGCCTGGCCGGGCGTCCGACAACGGTTTGGGCTTGCGCGGTCGGTCTGGCCGGGCTTCCGCCAACGGTCTCGCGGCTTCCGCCAACGGTCTGGCGGCTTCCGCCAACGGCCTGGCCCGACTTTCGCCACCGGTCTGGCCAGGCTTCCGCGACCGGCCTGGCCCGACCCTCCGCCACCGGCCTAGCCGGGCTTCCGCCAACGGTCTGGACGGGCTTCCGCGACCGGCGTGGCCGGGCTTCCGCGACCGGTCTGGCCCGGCTTCCGCCACCGGTCAGGCCGGGCTTCGGCGACTGGGAGCGCCCCGACCTAGGCCGGCTCTGAATAAGCATGCCGATCTACCGTCAGCACCACGCCCTCCCACTCTCATCCACATGCGCCGTGTTCGCGGTCGGCTCTGAGCGTGCTCTGCGGACGTCCCGCATCGTGCCTCGCCCCCGGGCTCACTGTCGGCCGGTTCCTCCGGTGTGGTTGAATCCGAGATCGTGCGCGGGCCTGCTGCGGCTCGCCACGGTTCCAGATTCGGCCGGGGGGAGAGATCAGTCCGTGCACGGAGCGCTGTTCGCTCACCTCGGCGTGTTCGGCATCGCCTTCGCCTGCGCCGCGGCGCTGATCGCGGGGTGCGTGGACGCGATGGTCGGCGGGGGAGGGCTGATTCAGCTGCCTGCCCTGCTCTTCCTGATGCCGCGCACTCCGGTCGTCGCGCTGGGCACGAACAAGCTCGCCTCGATCGTCGGCACCAGCACGGCCGCGGGGCGCTACCTGCGGCGGACTCGAGTCGATTGGCGTGAGGCCGGCCCGATGGCCGCGGTGGCGCTGCTCGGCTCGCTGACCGGAGCGCACGCGGCGAGCCTGATGCCGGCCACCGTGCTGGACACGATCGTGTTGGTGGCGATGGTCGCGATCGCCGTCTACCTCTGGCGCAACAAGACGCTCGGCGTCGTCGAGAACCTGCGCTTCGCCGATGCCGTCCCCGTTCGTATCGCCCTGATGGCCGCCGGTGGCTTGGTCATCGGCTTCTGGGACGGGATGGCCGGCCCGGGCACCGGCTCGCTGCTGATCTTCTTCCTCGTCGGCGCGGTCGGCTTCGAATTCGTTCGGGCCTCGGCGATCTCGAAGGTGGTCAACTGCGCGACGAACCTCGGTGCGCTGATCGTCTTCGCCCCGAACGGATCCATCGCCTGGGGCCTGGCGATCCTGATGGCGCTGTGCAACCTCAGCGGCGCCCTCATCGGCACGGCGCTGGCCACGACGCGCGGCTCGGTGTTCATTCGCAAGGTCTTCTTCGGGGTGGTCTCGCTCCTCATACTGAGCGTCGCGAGCAAGCTCGCCCTCGGCTGACGCCGGCTGCCGGCGTTCGATCTATCCGCGCATCCGCAGACCCTGCGGTGTGAGCGAGAACCCGGCCTTGACCAGCAGCGACGCGGGGCCGCCGGATGCGCCGTCGCCCGAGAGCACCGGCACCCCGTCCACCGCACCGACCGTCAGCGCGCCGACCCGGCCCGAACGCACCGACTCGGCCAGCGCGCGGGCAGCCACCTCCAGCACTTCGGGGTCCTGGTGGAAGGTCAGAACCGTGCGCCCGCCACGCTCGACGTACCAGACGAGTCGGCCGTCGTGCAGCACGACCAGCGCGCCGGCCTTCCGCCCCGGCCGATGCCCGAGCTTCGCCGACTGCCCCGCGCCACCGTCGGCGGTCGACTCGGGACGATGCGGCCAATCGACCGCGGCGCCGTAAGCGTTCGCCGGATCGGTCGCGGCGAGCACGATCGTCGACGGCTGCTCCTTGCGGCCCCCGAAGCCGCTCGGCTCCGAGCGCAGCCGGTCCACGACGCCGTCCGCCGCGAACTGCGCTGCGCCGAGCCCGTCCACGAAGTACCCGCGACGTACCCGACCTACCTCCTCGAAAGCCGACAGCACGCGGTACGCCGCGGAGAAGTTCCCCAACGCACCGACGCCGCTCCGCTCGGCACCGACCGAACCTCTGGTCACCAGGCCATAGCGGTCGAGGAGCACCTCGGCCTGAATCTGTGCCACCTGCGCGAGCTGCGCCGGGGAGAGGGCGGCCGAACCGCTGGCTGATGCGTTGGCCGACGCGTTGGTCGGTGCCGTATCGAGGCGACGCACCCGCGACCAGCGCCCGGCTGCTCTCGCTGCCTGAACCGTGGTCAGCGCCTGCTCGGCTCCCGGTAGTGGCGCGGACAGGCGCAGTGAGGCGTACCGACCGCGCGGCGTCGGACGTTTCGACTTGTGCGCGGTCTTTCCGGCGCCGAGCAGCGCGCGCATCGGCGCGAGCGTGTCGTTCGTCAGGTGCCCGGCCCAGAGCAGCTCCCAGAGCGCGTCGAGCACGCGGTCCGGGGAGGCGTCGGCCCCCTGCTCGTCGAGGCGCGACATCAGGCCGCGGAAGAAGAGCGCGTTCTCGCCGGCCAGCTCCGTGAGGATCTTGCGATGCAGCTCGCCGAAGCCGTCCACCGGGAGCGGTTCGGGCAGCACCGCGGGCGCGATCGCGGCCGGGGCCAGCGAGACCCAGCCGTCGTCCACCGCCAGGGCGCCCGCCCCCGTCCAGGAGACCTCGCCGCCCGAGGTCAGTTCGTCGAGCATCGCGGGCTGATAGTCGGCCACGCGCGCCGGGAGGATCAGCTTCTCCAGCGCCGACGCCGGGACCGGATATCCGGCGAGCTGTTCGACCGCGCGCAGCACTCCGTCCACGCCACGCAGCTTCGGCTGAGCCGAACCCTCACCGCCACTCGTCGCGATCACGCCGTGCCACGCGGGAAGCATCCTGGCCAGCGACGCCGGGGCGACCGGTTCGGCCTGCTCACGCAGCGCCGCGACCGTGCGCCGCCGCAGCCTTCGCAGCACCCTCGCATCGCACCACTGCTCGCCGGAGGTGTCCGGCCGGAAGCCGCCGCGCACCACGCGCTGTTGAGACGCCAGCCGCTCCAGCGTCGACCGCAGCACCGCGATGCCGAGCCCGAAGTGCGCCGCCGCGTCCTCCACGGTGAACGGCGCGTGCGTCCGCGCATATCGGGCCACGAGATCGCCGAGCGGATCCGGCATCGGCTCCATGAACGCCTCGGGCACACCCACCGGCAGCGGGCAGCCGAGCGCGTCGCGCAGCCGACCCGCGTCCTCGATCGCGGCCCAGCGCTCCTCACCCGCGATGCGGACCCGGATGGCCCGCTTCGTCCGCCCGAGATCGATCAGCCACTCCTCGGCGATGCCGCGCAGCTGCGCCTCCGACGTCGACATCGGCCCGAGCAGGCGCAGCAGGTCGGCCGCGTCCTCCACGTCCCGCGCGTGCCGCTCGGGGGAGAGGTGCTGCAGCTCCGCCTCGAGCTGGTTGATGACCTCGTTGTCGAACAGGTCACGCAGCTCCGGTTGGCCGAGCAGCTCCGCGAGCAGCGACGGGTCGACGGCGAGCGCCGCCGCCCTGCGCTCCGCCAGCGGCGAATCGCCCTCGTACATGAACTGCGCGATATAGCCGAACAGCAGCGATTTCGCGAACGGCGAGGGCGCCTGCGTCTCCACCTCGACGATGCGCACCCTGCGCGCCTCGATATCCCCGAGCAGCTCGACGAGGCCGGGAAGGTCGAACACGTCCTGCAGGCACTCCCGGACCGTCTCCAGCACGATCGGGAACGACGCGAACTTGCTCGCCACCGAGAGCAGGTGAGCGGCGCGCTGACGCTGCTGCCACAGCGGAACACGCGCATTGGGCCTGCGACGCGGCAGCAGCAGCGCACGCCCCGCACACTCGCGGAAGCGCGCGGCGAACAGCGCCGAACCGCCCACCTCGTCCGTGACCAGCTGCTCGATCTCCTCGGCGGCGAAGCGCGCGAGCTCGGCCTCCGGACGCGCCGTCTCGGAATCCGCATCCCAGTCGGCGTCCGGGACACGCAGCACGATGCCGTCGTCCGCGTGCATCACCTGGGCGTCCATGCCGTGCACCGCGCGCAGCCGAGCGCCGATCGCCAGGGCCCACGGCGCGTGCACCTGCGCGCCGAAGGGGGAGTGGATGACCAACCGCCAGTCGCCGAGCTCGTCGTGGAAGCGCTCGACGACGATCGTCCGGTCATCCGGGACCAGACCCGTCGCCTCCCGCTGCTCCGTCAGGTAGGCCAGCAGGTTCCCGGCCGCCCAGTCATCGAGCCCTGCCTCGCGCAGCCGGACCCGCGCCTGCTCCGCCTCGAGCCCGCCGAGCTCCCGGGTGAACGCGCCGAGCGCGCGGCCGAGCTCGAGCGGCCGGCCCAGCGCGTCCCCGTGCCAGAACGGCAGCCGGCCCGGCTGGCCCGGCGCGGGGGAGACCAGCACCCGATCGTGGGTGATCTCCTCGATCCGCCACGAGCTGGTGCCGAGCGTGAACACGTCGCCCACGCGCGACTCGTAGACCATCTCCTCATCGAGCTCGCCGACCCGCTTGGCCTGCTTCTGATCCCCGACCAGGAAGACGCCGTACAGGCCGCGATCCGGGATCGTCCCGCCCGAGGTGACCGCCAGCCGCTGTGCGCCGGGCCGCGCGTCCACCCGACCCGCCTCGCGATCCCAGACCAGCCGCGGCCGCAGCTCGGCGAACTCATCGCTCGGATACCGGCCCGCGAGCATGTCGAGGACGGCCTCGAACACCGACTCGGCCAGGGTGGTGAACGGCGCCGCCCGCCGGATAGCGGCCAGCAGGTCAGCGGTCTGCCAGCCGTCCACCGCGACCATGGCGACGATCTGCTGGGCCAGCACGTCCAGCGGATTGCGCACGGCGTGCACCGACTCGATCCGGCCCTGGCGCATCCGCTCCGCGACCACGGCCGCCTGCAGCAGATCCCCGCGGAACTTCGGGAAGATCACGCCCCGGCTGATCGCTCCGACCTGGTGCCCGGCCCGTCCGACGCGCTGCAGGCCCGAGGCCACCGAGGGCGGCGACTCGACCTGCACGACGAGATCCACCGCGCCCATGTCGATCCCCAGCTCGAGGCTCGAGGTGGCGACCACCGCGGGCAGCAGCCCGGCCTTCAGCGCCTCCTCCACCTCGGCGCGCTGTTCCTTCGACACCGAGCCGTGGTGCGCCCGCGCGAGCAGCGGTGGCACGCCCTGCACCTGCCCGGCCTCGCCCATCAACTCCGCGGGCGGTCGGCCCTGACGGGGCTTCTCCTGCTCCTCGGGCGGGTTCAGCTCGGCCCAGCGGATCTCGTTCAGCCGGTTGCACAGCCGCTCGGCCAGCCGACGCGAGTTGGCGAACACCAAGGTCGACGTGTGCTGCTCGATCAGTTCCGCGACCCGCTGCTCCACATGCGGCCAGATCGAGGAGCGTTGGCGGCCCCGCTCCTCGGCGGGCACCGAATCCTCGTCCAGCGCGGCGATCTCCGCCATGTCCTCGACCGGGACCACCACCTTCAGATCGAAGGTCTTGGCCGAGGGCGGCGCGACCACCACGGCGGGCCGCGGACCGCCGAGCCAGCTCGCCACCTCCTCGGGCGGCCGCACCGTCGCCGAGAGCCCGATCCGCTGCGCCGGTTCATCGAGCAGCAGGTCGAGCCGCTCCAGGCTGAGCGCGAGATGGGCGCCGCGCTTGGTCCCCGCGATCGCGTGCACCTCGTCCACGATCACCGTCTCGATGCCGCGCAGGGCCTCGCGCGCCTGGGAGGTCAGCAGCAGGAACAGCGACTCGGGGGTGGTGATCAGGATGTCCGGCGGCTTGGTGCCGAAGCGGCGGCGCTCGTCGGCCGGGGTGTCCCCGGTGCGCACCGCCACGCGCACCTCCGGCTCCGGCAGCCCGGCGCGCACCGCCTCCTGGCGCAGGCCGGTCAGCGGCGCCCGCAGGTTCCGCTCGACGTCCACGCCCAGCGCCTTGAGCGGCGATACATACAGCACCCGGCAGCGATGCTTCGGATCCTCGGCCGGCGGCCCGAACGCCAGCCGGTCCAGCGCCGCGAGGAACGCGGCCAGCGTCTTCCCCGAGCCGGTCGGGGCGACGACCAGCGCGTTGTGCCCGGCCTGGATCTCCGCCCACGCGCCGAGTTGAGCGGCGGTGGGCTGCGCGAAGGCGCCGCTCAGCCAGCGCTGTGTCGGTTCGGCGAAGTAGTCCATGACCCCATGGTGCACGGCGGCACCGACAAAAGCCGTGGTAGCGGAAATGGATGTACCGGAAAGGCATATCCGAAGGGAGAAGTCGGTGCCTTTCCGGTACATCCACGGTCCCCGAGCCGGCGGGGAGGGGCTCCGCTAGTGGCGGTGCGTCCCGTGCCGCAGCGTGGCGACCCGCTTGCGCAGGAGCAGTCCGCCGCCGCCGAGCACGCTTGCGCCGAGCGGGGCGGCGACCTTCGAGGCGCCCGAGCCGGTCTCCGCGAGGCTGCCGGAGGCCTTCCACTTCGGCTTCTGCGTGGAGGTCGGCGAGACGTGGTGGTGGTGCTTGTGCTTCGGCGGGGTCGCCGGGGGTGTGGGCGTCTTCGGCGGGGTGGTCGGGTGGCAGCCGCACGGGTGGCCCGGCGTCGTGGGGGTGCCGCCGTTGGTGCAGGACTCGCCCGTCGCGGAGTCGAGGATGCCGACCACCGAGACCTCGTCGCCGCACGCGTTGACCGGCGCGGACACCGGGACCTGCACGGTGTTGCCCGAGCCGACGCCCGGCGAGTTGCTGGAGCCGCCGTTGGCCGTGCCGCCGGTCGAGCCGGGGCCGGAGCCGTTCGAGCAGTGGTTGCCCGAGGCGCTGTCGCCCACGCCGACCACCGACACGTCGTTGCCGCAGACGTTGACCGGAACGCTGACCGGGATCTGGATCAGGTTGCCGGAACCGACGCCGGGGGAGTTGCTCGCCCCGCCGTTGGCGGTGCTGCCGGTCGAGCCCGCGTTCGAGCAGGTGTTGCCCGAGGCCGAGTCGAGCACGCCCACGACCGAGACGCTGTTGCCGCAGACGTTGACCGGGATGCTGACCGGGATCTGGATCAGGTTGCCGGACAGGATGCCCGGAGAATCGGCCGTGCCGCCGCTCGCGGCGGTGTCGGCCTGCGCGACGCCCATGCCGAGGCCGCCGATCAGCAGGCCGCCGGTGGTCATTCCAAGGACGACGCGCCGCTTCGTCGAGTGATGCATGAATACCCCTGAGTTGGTCCTTCGGGCAGTCGCCCTCTGACAAAGGACAGGAACGAGGTATGACGATCGGGGTTACCGCAAATCGCAGGAATACCGCAGACGAGTGATTGCGCGCCTCGTCATACAACCATCGGAGAGCTCGTTCGTCCGGGACGCCGCGGGCCCGGCCACCCTGCATGGGATGCGGTGGCCGAGCCCGACGGGAGGTGCCGACACGACCGGGGCCGGGTTTTGCGGCCGACCCCGGTGCGGATGCCGTCGACTAGTTCCAGTTCTGGCAGTTGTTGCCGAACGCGGAGTCGAGGATGCCGATCACGGAGATGCTGTTGCCGCAGGCGTTCACCGGAACGCTGACCGGCACCTGGATGGTGTTGCCGGACACAACGCCCGGGGAGTGCTGGGCGAAGCCGTGCGCGGTGGTGTCGGCCATGGCCGCGCCCGCGCCAACCACGACGAGGGCACCGGTCGCACCGGTCAGCGCGGCGATCTTCTTGACGTTCATGAACAGTCCTCCTTGTCGCGGCCGTCGTGACCGCGGCATGCGTTACAGGGCAGTGGCCGTGTCGAGGCGGATCCGGTTCTCGCATCCGATCCCCCTCGGGCCACGCAGAGGGAAACGACGCGGGCGCCCCGGGGGTACGGAGATTTTCAGATCGTCCTTCTTTAAGGGGAACGAATAATCATCCTGCGTCGTACTGACAGGTCGTCCAGTCTCCGGTAATCAAAAAATCTTCCCTGCTCAATCGACATCCGCCCGTTTGCATGTGTGCCGAGGGGGAAGTCGGGGTAGTACGCGGGGCAAGGTCACGGCCCTGCCGTGCCGATTCCGGTGGTCCGCCGACGTCTCGCTACGCTGAGCGAGGGGTGTGACGGCGCGTCGGGACCCGCACACCGGAGAAAACCGGTAGCGTGGGCTGCGACACTCGAATGAGTGAATTGTGCTACCCGTGCCCGGCATGGGTCCGCAGTGGAGAGAGGAGGCGTTCGATGGTTTCGAGCCGCAGGGCCACGGCCCCGCATCTGGTTCCGGTCGATGACGGCGAGCGGTGGTACGGGGAAGGCGAGGAAGCTGCCGGGATCGGCCAGCGGATCGCCACCGTCCGGCCGCACAGCTTCACCGACGCCAAGGTGATCGGGGAGTACTTCCGGGCCGGCGTTCCCGTCATCATGAACCTCGCCGACCTGGAGGAGGGCGACGCCAAGCGCATCGTCGACTTCGCCTCCGGCCTGATCTTCTCGCTGCGCGGCGGAATAGAGCGTGTCGCGGCCCGGGTGTTCCTGCTGACCCCGGCGGGCCTGGAGATCGTGGACGGTGCGGACAGCCCGTCCCAGGATCCCGGGTTCTTCAACCAGGGCTGAGCGAGCCCCGGCGCCCGCGCTTGGTGGAGTTCGGCGCGCCTTCATAAAAAGCTTCCGGCTGTGCCCCGCGAGCGGTTAGTCCGCCCGCCGGGCGCAGCCGTGTTCGTTTCTGACGATTGCTCAGATGATTCGGGTATTTCTCATTCAGAGCAATCCTCAGATTGCTCAGCCGACGCCTTCGCATTCCAGCGCCGCGGGAAGTGCGATTCCCGGCGCGAGATCCGGCGAGGGGCGGATCGGGCCGCGCCGCGTGGTCAGCGGAACGGTGCCGGCCCAATAGGGCCCGGAGATGTCGGATTCCTCATCCGCGACGTGGTCCCCGCGGCTCTTGAGTGAGACCGCGTCGAGCTTCAGCGCGATGATCGCGGTGGCCGCGTTCTCCTTCGCCGTCGGCGGACGGGTCATGTCGGCGCGGCCCGGGTGCATCTTCTCGATGAGCGCCCACATCGCGGCGTGCCGCTCCTCGGGGTCCCGCACGACGCGGGCCTCGCCGTGTGCGACGACGCTGCGGTAGCCCACGGAGTGGTGCATCCAGGAGCGGGCGAGCACCAGGGCGTCGAGCAGGGTCACCGTGATGCAGATCGGCTCGCCGTCCAGCAGCGCGAAGCGGCCGCCGGTCGAGCCGTGCACGTAGACCGTGTCGCCTACGCGCGCGAGCATCGTCGGCAGACTGACCGGCCGGCCGTCACGGATGAAGGCGACGTTGCACTGCAGCGCCTCGTCGAGCACAGCGTGGATGGCGGCCGCGTCGTAGGCCGCGCGCTCGCGGTATCTGGTCGGGGTGGACAGTTCGGTGGCGGCGTAGACTTGCGTCATGGTTATGTCCTAGTACATAATGTTGATTGTGTCAGAACAATCTCTCTGGTGGGAACGCTACAAGCTGACCGGCGCGGGCGCAAGCGAAATCGCCTCGGCGGTCGAGTCCGCCGTGACCGCGGGCCTGGTCAAGCCGGGTGACTCCCTGCCGCCGGTGCGCGATCTGGCCGAGCTCATCGGCGTGAACCCGAACACCGTGGCCGCGGCCTACCGCGCGCTACGCGACCGGGGAACGGTCGAGACGCGCGGCCGGGCGGGTACGCGTGTGCGTGAGCGGCCGGGGCGCAGCGAACGGCAGCGCTCGTATGCCCTGCCCGAGGGCGTGCGTGACCTGACCTCGGGCGAGCCGGACCCCGAGCTGCTGCCGAGACTGGCGCCGCCGGCCCGTATCGACGTGTCGCACTACCGCTATGGCACGGCGACCGAGTCCGCCCTCGAGGAGCAGATTCGGCTGCGCCTGGCGCGGCACTTCGGCGCGCGGGAATCCTCGACGGCCGGATTCCACGGTTCTGCGCACGGTCCGGCTGGTGGCTCGGCGCATGGCTCGGCGGACGGTCCGGTGCTTGGCCCGGCATATGGCTCGTCGGCGAGCAGTCCTGACGGGGCGGCGGCCGCGGCGGCGGAGCTCGTGCCGCGGGCGAAGTTCGTCGCCGTCTTCGGCGCGCTCGACGGCATCGATCGCCTGCTCTCCACCCGCACACGGCCCGGGGACAAGGTCGCGATCGAGGATCCGGCGTGGGGCAACGTCCTGGACCTCCTCGCGTCGCGCGGGCTGACGGCGCTGCCGATGCGCATCGACGACGAAGGGCCGGATGCGACGGACCTGCGCGCGGCGCTGGCGGCCGGGGCGCGCGCGGTGATCGTGACCTCGCGGGCGCAGAACCCGTATGGCGCGGTCGTATCACCGCGCCGCTCGGCGATGCTGCGTGCCGAGCTCGCCGCGTATCCCGAAGTGCTGACGATCGACGACGATCACGGGGCGGATCTGACCCCCGGCGTGCCGCGGGTGCTCTGCGGCGCGACACGGCAGTGGGCGTATCTGTACTCGGCGTCGAAGGCCTATGGGCCGGACCTGCGGATCGCCGTGCTCGTCGCCGATGACGGGACGGCGGACCGCGTGGCCGGCCAGTTGCGGCATACCGCGCGGCGCGTCTCCGGCGTGACGCAGGAGATCTGGGCGACGGCCCTGGCCGATGAGCAGCACGATGCCGTGCTCGCGTCAGCCGCTCAGGCGTACGCGGCGAACCGTGCCGAGTTGATCGGTGAGCTCTCGCGGCGAGGCATCGCGGCGCACGGCGAGACCGGGCTCAACGTCTGGATCCCCGTGCCGGACGAGGCGGGCGCCGCGACCGGGCTGCTCGCGCGTGGCTGGGCCGTGGCGCCGGGCTCGTGGTTCCGGGTGCGCAGCGATCCCGGCGTCCGAGTGACGATCGCCGGCTTGCGGCCGGGAGAGGCCGCGCAGCTCGCACAGGCGGTGGCCGGCGCACTGGGTCGGGGCGAGGCCGGGAGCTCTTCGGCGATGAACGCGGTGCCCGTATGAGAGCCGCGGAGCTGATCTCCACCCGAGGCCGCCGCCGATCTCCACCCGGGTCTCCACCGGGGTTCGACCTGTAGGTTGATCACATTCCCGCAGGTCCAGGCCATAGTCGAGACATGACCACTTCGGACTGGATCCTCGACATCGTCCTCATCCTCGTCGTCCTGCGGCAGATCCGCTGGAGTCGTATCGACCTGACGACCGTGCTCCTGCCGCTCGGCATCGTCGCGTTCGTCGCGCACAAGTACCTCAGCCCGATCCCGACCGGCGGCCACGACATGCTGCTGATCGGAGCGTTCGCGGCGCTGGGCGTCGTGCTCGGTGTCGCGGGTGGCCTCACCACCCACGTCCGAGTCGACCAGGGCAAGGTCTACGTGCGCGCCGGATTCATCGCGGCGAGCCTGTGGGTCGCGGGCATGGGCGGTCGGCTCGGTTTCGCCCTCTGGAGCGAGCACAGCGGCGGCCCGACGCTGGTCCGCTTCAGCGGACAGCACCAGATCACCTCGATACAGGCCTGGGTCAGCGCCCTGATCCTGATGGTGCTCTGCGAGGTGTGCACCCGCGTCGGCACGATCGTGATCCGCGCCGCGCTGGCCAAGCGGGCAACGGCCCCGGCTGTGACCGGTGCCCCGGTCTCGCCCGTCGTGTCAGAGGTCGCCGAGTCGGGCCAGGTCTTCGAGAGTGTCCTGCGCTAGGAACTCCCGCGCCGGCACCAGTTCGGCGAGCCGGTCCCGCTCGGTGGTGATCGCCCGGAAGTAGGTGGCGATCGACACCCCGTGCGCCGGACGAGTGAGCACCTCGATCCCGTCCCCAGCCCGTACCTCGCCCGGAGTAATGACTCGCAGATAGGCGCCGGTAACCCCGACCTCGGTGAATCTCTTGATCCACCGAGGTTCGGCCATCTTCGCGGCGAAGGTGACGCACGGGATCCGCGGCAGCCGGGCCTCCAGCACCAACTCCTCGCCGATCCGCCAGCGCTCCCCGATCACGGCGTCGGTGAGGTTCAGCCCCTCGGTCGTCAGGTTCTCGCCGAACATCCCGTCCGGCAGTTCCCGCCCGAGCCGCTCTCCCCACCAGTCGAGATCCTCCCGCGCATACGCGTAGACGGCTTGATCGGGCCCGCCGTGGTGCTTGATATCGCAGATGATGTCGCCGACCAGCCCCGACTGCCCAGGCCCCGAGTTCTTCGGCCGCGGCACCTGCACCCGGACCGCCCCCTCGACCGGCAGCTTGTAGATCCCTGTCCCCGAGGTCTCCGGCTTCTCCGGATTGGCCACCTTCACCGCACCGACGTTGACCGACCGGACCAGCCCCCGCGTGGGAAGGGAATCGGCCTCAGGACGCGCGAGTTGGGAGAGTCCGCTCATGCCTCCACGCTAAGCGCACTCCCCGACGCTCGACCAGTGATTTAAGCGTCGGGGGAGCCTCGATGCCCGGCGTCGGTCAGCCGTGCTGAACTGCCTGCACAACCACCTTGTGCCCGCACACGTAGAACGTCGGCAGCCGATGCCCCGACGTGTCGCGCACCGTGGAACTGAGAGCCTTGGTCGAGCCCGGCGCATAGACGCGTACCGCGACGACCTGCTCGCACCGCGCCCCGTGCGGATTGGTCGAGCCGTTCGCGACGAAAGTGATATCAGCGGTAGCCACGTCCCCGGGCATCAACTGCACCTCGGTAGCGCCAGGGCTGGTCGCGTCGATATCAGGCGCACTGAGGGGCCCCCGAATGCCGCCCCGCAGGAAGTCCACGCTCGGATAGCCCTCGAGCGTGCACCCGGAGCGGGACACGTTCGTGAACGTCAGCGTCAGCTCCTGCGTCCGCGTAGCGATCCCCGGCGCATAACGCCGCAAAGTCGCCGCCCCCAGCGAATCTGCGCTCCCGCCTGCGGACCCCGCCGACGTCAACGCCGTGACCTGCAGCCGCAACGCCCCCGCCGCGCACTCGCCCCCGGAAGACGCATCCCCGGCCGGATCGGTGCTACCCGCGGACGCCGAAGCACCCCCACTCCCACTCCCGGATGCCGTAACCCCGGTCCCGGACCCTGTTCCCGTCCCCGCGGACGCCGAGCCCCCGGCACCGTAGCCGGTCCCGTTCCCCGCCGTGGCCGTAGAACCGCCCCCGTGCCCGACGAGTCCGCCACCCGTCCCCGAACTCGTCAGCACCGCGGCGTCCGCCGTGCCGGCACCGGACGTCGGCGTCCCGGTCCCGGACCCTGTTCCCGTCCCCGTGGACGCCGAGCCCCCGGCACCGTAGCCGGTCCCGTTCCCCGCCGTGGCCGTAGAACCGCCCCCGTGCCCGACGAGTCCGCCACCCGTCCCCGAACTCGTCAGCACCGCGGCGTCCGCCG
>DASTAE010000379.1:0-5626 GCA_035712985.1 Actinospica sp. | reverse complement strand
GGGCGTCGAGTTCGACTACTCCTGCGTGCACGCCTCCTTCGCGCTGCGCGAGGCCGGCTACGAGACCGTGATGGTCAACTGCAACCCGGAGACCGTCTCCACCGACTACGACACCTCCGACCGGCTCTACTTCGAGCCGCTCACCCTGGAGGACGTGCTCGAGGTCTTCCACGCCGAGTCGCAGGCCGGCCCGGTCGCGGGCGTGGTCGTGCAGCTCGGCGGGCAGACCCCGCTGGGCCTGGCGCAGCGGCTCAAGGACGCGGGCGTGCCGATCGTCGGCACCAGCCCCGAGGCCATCCACCTCGCCGAGGAGCGCGGCGCCTTCGGCCGGGTGCTCGACGAGGCGGGCCTGAACGCGCCGAAGCACGGCACCGCGTTCTCCTTCCACGAGGCCAAGAAGATCGCCGACGAGATCGGCTACCCGGTGCTGGTCCGGCCGAGCTACGTGCTCGGCGGCCGCGGCATGGAGATCGTGTACGACGAGCCCTCGCTCGCCTCCTACCTGGAGCGGCACGCGGGCCTGATCTCCGAGCACCCGGTGCTCGTCGACCGCTTCCTCGACGACGCGATCGAGATCGACGTGGACGCGCTCTACGACGGCACCGACCTGTTCCTCGGCGGCGTCATGGAGCACATCGAGGAGGCCGGGATCCACTCCGGCGACTCGGCCTGCGCGCTACCGCCGATCACCCTCGGCGGCGCCGACCTCAAGCGGCTGCGGACGTCCACCGAGGCGATCGCGCGCGGCGTCGGCGTGCGCGGACTGATCAACATCCAGTTCGCGCTCGCCGGGGACATCCTCTACGTCCTCGAGGCCAACCCGCGCGCCTCGCGCACCGTGCCCTTCGTCTCCAAGGCGACGGCCGTGCCGCTGGCGAAGGCCGCCGCGCGGATCTCGCTGGGCGCGAGCATCGCCGAACTGCGCGCCGAGGGGATGCTCCCGGCGATCGACGACGGCGGCGCGCTGCCCTACGACGCGCCGATCGCGGTCAAGGAGGCCGTGATGCCGTGGAGCCGCTTCCGCACCCCGGACGGCCAGGGCGTGGACGTGGTGCTCGGCCCGGAGATGAAGTCCACCGGCGAGGTCATGGGCATCGACGCCGACTTCGGCACCGCCTTCGCCAAGTCGCAGGCCGGCGCCTACGGCGCGCTGCCCACCAAGGGCCGCGTGTTCGTCTCGGTCGCCAACCGGGACAAGCGCTCGATGATCTTCCCGGTGAAGGTGCTCGCGGACCTCGGCTTCGAGATCCTGGCCACCGAGGGCACCGCGGAGGTGCTGCGGCGCAACGGGATCCGCGCCTCGGTCGTGCGCAAGCAGCACGAGGGCGTCGGCCCGGCCGGCGAGCCCACGGTCGTTCAGCGGATCATGGACGGCGACGTGGACCTGATCATCAACACGCCCTACGGCGTGGGCCCCCGGCTGGACGGCTATGAGATCCGCACCGCCGCGATCTCCACCGGCAAGCCGTGCATCACCACGGTGCAGGGCCTGGCCGCCGCGGTCCACGGCATCGAGGCGATGCTGCGCGGCGACATCGGCGTCGGCTCGCTGCAGGAGCACGCCGCCCGGCTGCGCGCCCGCCGCGAGGCGGTCTGATGGCGAGGCTCCACGGGGCCTTGTTCCGGCACGTGCGCTGTCAGGGGATGGACCTGGAGCGGGCGGACGATCCGGGCTGCGGGGCGGTCTGATGTTCTATCGACTGCTGTTCCGGACGGTCTTCCAGGGGATGGACCCGGAACGGGCGCACCACCTCGGCTTCGGCGCCATCCGCGCCGCGGCGGGGGTGCCCGTCGGGGCCGCGGCGCTGCGGTCGGTCTTCGGCGGCGCGGAGCCGGGGCTGCGGGTGAAGGCGCTGGGCCTGGAGTTCCCCGGGCCCTTCGGCCTGGCCGCGGGCTTCGACAAGAACGCGCTCGGCGTCGACGCGCTGGCCTCGCTCGGCTTCTCCTTCGTCGAGATCGGCACCGTCACCGCGCGGCCGCAGCCGGGCAATCCGGCGCCGCGGATGTTCCGTCTCGTGCGTGATCGAGCCCTGATCAACCGGATGGGCTTCAACAACGACGGCGCCGACGCGGTGGCGGCCCGGCTCGCCCGCCGCGCCGCGCGGCGGAAGGCAAACCCCTCGGGGTTTCCACCGGTGATTCTCGGCGTGAACATCGGCAAGACGAAGCTCGTGCCGGAGGAGGAGGCCGTCGCCGATTACGTGTACTCGGCGGCGAAACTGGCGCCCTACGCCGACTATCTCACGGTCAACGTCTCCTCGCCGAACACTCCCGGACTGCGCGACCTGCAGGCCGTCGAGGTTCTCAGGCCTCTGCTTCTCGCGGTGCGCGAGGCGGCCGACGCCGCGGCGGGGCGCCGGGTGCCGCTGCTGGTGAAGATCGCGCCCGACCTCGCGAACGAGGACGTGGACGCCGTCGCCGACCTCGCCGTCGAGATCGGCCTGGACGGGATCATCGCCGCGAACACCACCATCTCGCGGCACGGGCTGCTGACGCCCGAAGCCGAGGTCGAGGCCTGCGGCGCGGGCGGGCTGTCCGGCCCCGTGCTGCGGCCGCGCGCTCTCGACGTGGTCACGCGGCTGCGCAAGCGCGTCGGCCCGGAGATGACGATCATCGGCGTCGGCGGCATCACCTCGGCCGCGGACGCGCGGGAGTTCCTGGAGGCCGGGGCGACCCTGCTGCAGGGCTTCACCGGATTCATCTACGAGGGCCCGTACTGGGCCCGCCGTATCCACCGTGGACTGAGGGAGCTCGCACCGTGACCGACCAGGCTGAGTCTTTCGGCGCGCGGCTGCGCACGGCGATGGACACCCGCGGACCGCTGTGCGTGGGCATCGACCCGCACGCGGCGCTGCTCGGCGCCTGGAGCCTGCCCGACTCCGTCCAGGGCCTCGAGCGCTTCGCGCTGACCGTGGTCGAGGCGCTGGCCGAGCGGGTGGCCGTGCTCAAGCCGCAGTCCTCGTTCTTCGAGCGCTTCGGCTCGGCGGGCGTCGCCGTCCTGGAGCGGACCGTCGCCGCGGCCCGCGAGGCCGGGGCGCTGGTGATCCTCGACGCCAAGCGCGGCGACATCGGCTCCACGGTCGAGGCCTACGCCGACGCCTACCTGGACCCGGCCTCGACGCTGTTCGCCGACGCGGTCACGGTCTCGCCGTACCTCGGCTTCGGCGCCCTCGAGCCGTTCATCGAGCGGGCCGAGCGGTACGGCTGCGGCGTGTTCGTGCTGGCCTTCACCTCCAATCCGGAGGGCGCCTCGGTGCAGCGCGCCGTCTCCGCGGGCGGCCAGACCGTCGGGGCGTCGATCCTGGCCCAGGCCGCCGCGCGCAACGGCGACGCCGTGCCGATGGGGCCGGTCGGCGCCGTGGTCGGCGCCACGCTCACCGAGCCGATCCCCTTCGACCTGGCCACGCTGAACGGCGCGCTGCTCGCGCCCGGCCTCGGCGCCCAGGGGGGTACCCCGGACGGCCTACGCGCGGTGTTCGGCGACGCGCTGGCGAACGTGGTGCCCTCGATGTCCAGGGAAATCCTGCGCAACGGCCCCGACGTGCCCGTACTGCGCCGCGCGGCGCGCCAGGCCGTCGCGGACTGCCGAGCGGCCCTCGGCTATCCGGCGGCGGCCGGCTGACCGCCTTAACACACCTCTATGTGAGCCTTATCGAATCCGTGAAATTGTGAAAAGAAAGACGGATTCTTTAGCATCGCCCTGACGTGTCCCCGGCGTGCCCGGATGCGGGTCGTCAACGGTTGGACCTTGAGCCAGTCACATGATCGATGAGGCGAAAGCGCTTGTCGGGCACCGGGTTCCGGGACCGTTCCCAGTCCGGTTCCGGAACGCCGCGGGGCTCGGCGGAGGCCTTGAGCGGACGCTTTGTCGGAATAATTTCGCCATGAATAATTCGGACATAGAACCCTAATTCCGGTCGTATTCCCACTCCTCCCCGGGTAATTCGCGGCATCCGGCGCACACAGCACGCCGGACTCGGGTACGCTCCGGTTTAATCGCAGACCAGCGGGGGTGTCACCTTGCAACCCCCGCTCGAAGCGACTAGGTTCCGGCAACGGACCACCGAGCCGACCGGCCGGGCGAAACGTCACACCCGAGCATTCGGGACCGTGTCGTTCCGGCGGGCCGACTCACCCCCACAATCCATTTCGACGTCATTGAGGTGAATTGGCGTGGCTCTCCCGCCCCTCACTCCCGAACAGCGCCAGGCTGCCCTCGAAAAGGCCGCCGCGGCCCGCCGCGAGCGTGCCGAGGTGAAGAACCGCCTCAAGCACTCCGGCGCCTCCCTGTCCGAGGTCGTCCAGGAAGGCCAGAAGAACCCGGTCATCGGCAAGATGCGGGTCTCGGCCCTGCTCGAGTCCCTGCCCGGCGTGGGCAAGGTCCGCGCCAAGCAGATCATGGAGCGGCTCTCGATCTCCGAGAACCGTCGCGTCGGCGGCCTCGGCGCGAACCAGATCGCCGCGCTCGAGCGCGAGTTCGGCTCCGCGAAGTAAAACCCGGCGGTATATCCGCCGGGAAAGCGATACACGCACGGTCGGCGGGGCCTGACGAGGCGCAAGCGCGCGGTCAGACCCCGCGGGTCTCGGGGACACGGGGCACGACTCCAGGTCCCGGCGGTGGCGTGTCGGCCGGTCCGCCGTTCCGACGGCGAACCGGCGATGCGCTAGGCTCAGGTCGCGTGACGACCTCGAACGATACCCCGCGCCCCGAGTCCGGCCCCGGCACGCCGCGCCCCCGGCTGGTGGTGCTCTCCGGGCCCTCGGCCGTCGGCAAGAGCACGGTGGTCGCGCACATGCGCGCCCAGCATCCCGAGGTCTGGCTCTCCGTCTCGGCCACCACCCGGCATCCCCGGCCCGGCGAGATCGACGGCAAGCACTACCGCTTCGTCGACCAGCACCAGTTCGACAAGCTGATCGCCAACGACGAGCTGCTGGAGTGGGCCGAGTTCGCGGGCAACCGCTACGGCACGCCGCGCCAGGCCGTGCTCGACAAGCTCGCCGCCGGCGAGCCCACCCTGCTCGAGATCGACGTGCAGGGCGCCCGGCAGGTCCGCCGCGCGATGCCCGACGCCCTGCTGGTCTTCCTCGCCCCGCCGAGCTGGGAGGAACTGGTCCGCCGCCTCGTCGGCCGCGGCACCGAGACCGAGGAGGTGCGCGAGCGCAGGCTCGCGGCCGCCCGCGACGAGCTCGCCTCCGAGAGCGAGTTCGACGTCACCCTGGTGAACACGTCGGTCGAGGACGTCGCGCGCGAACTGTTAACCTTGATGGGTGTCGGTTGAGCGCGGCGGCCCGCGTTCCCGGCCCTGAAACCAGCTGAGAGGTAGCCAAGACTGTGAGCATGACCGAGCCTGAGGGCATCATCAATCCGCCGATCGACGAGCTGCTCGAGGCGACGGACTCCAAGTACAGCCTGGTGATCTACGCCGCCAAGCGCGCCCGCCAGATCAACGCGTACTACTCGCAGCTCGGCGAGGGCCTGCTCGAGTACGTCGGCCCGCTGGTCGACACGCACGTGCACGAGAAGCCGCTGTCGATCGCGCTGCGCGAGATCAACGCCGGCCTGCTGACCGCCGAGCCGATCGAGCCGACCACCCCGGTCCCGCCGAACCAGCAGATCTGAGCCCCG
>DASTAE010000378.1:0-28706 GCA_035712985.1 Actinospica sp. | reverse complement strand
GGTGCGCCGTCAGGGACTTGAACCCCGAACCCGCTGATTAAGAGTCAGCTGCTCTGCCGATTGAGCTAACGGCGCTTACCTCAAGCCCTTACTGACCGCTATCGGCCGGTTGGTGGGCTTGTGTGCTGCGCGTTAGAGATTACCGCAGTTCGCGCGAAGTCGGAAATCGATACGGAGGGTGCCTGTCACCTGGGCGGACGCGCCGGTTGGAAGCGGCGGAGGCGGAGGGAGTTGGAGACCACGAAGAGGGAGGAGGCGGCCATGGCGGCGCCGGCGATGAGGGGGTTGAGAAGGCCCAGGGCGGCCAGGGGGATGGCGGCCACGTTGTAGCCGAAGGCCCAGAAGAGGTTGCCCTTGATGGTGGCCAGGGTGCGGCGGGCGAGCCTGATCGCGTCCACGGCGGCGAAGAGGTCCACGCCGGTGCCGTCGGGGCTCGTGCGGACGAGGGTGAGGTCGGCTGCCTCGATGGCGGCGTCGGTGCCGGTGCCCATGGACAGGCCCAGGTCGGCGGTGGCGAGCGCGGCGGCGTCGTTGACCCCGTCGCCGGCCATGGCGACGACGCGGCCTTCGGACTGGAGGCGGGCCACGGTCTCCGCCTTGGCCTCGGGCAGGACGCCGGCGATGACGGAGGCCTCGGGGATGCCCACCTGCGCGGCCACGGCGCGGGCGGCGGACTCGTGGTCGCCGGTGAGCAGGATGGGGGTCAGGCCGAGCGCGCGCAGGCCCTGGACGGCCTCGCGGGCGCGGGGCTTCACGGCGTCGGCCACGACCAGGACCCCGCGCACCGAGCCGTCCCAGCCGACGGCGATCGGGGTGCGGCCGAGGGAGGCCGCCTCGGTGACGGCGCCCTGGAGCTCGGCGGGGAGGGCCAGCGACCACTCCTCGGCCAGGTAGGCGGGGCGGCCCACGACGACCGCGTGGCCCTCGACCACGCCGGTCACGCCGAGGCCTGCCGCGGCCTGAAAGTCGGTGACGGGAGGGTGCGGGGCGCCCGTGGCGGCCGCGACGGCTCGGGCGATCGGGTGCTCGGCGAGGTGCTCGACGGCGGCGGCGAGGCGGAGCAGTTCGGCGGCGGAGGTGCCGGCGGCCGGGTGCGTCTCCAGCAGGGTCATCTGGCCGGTGGTCACGGTGCCGGTCTTGTCGAGCACGATCGTGTCGACCTGCCTGGTGGACTCCAGGACCTCCGGGCCCTTGATGAGCAGGCCCAGTTGGGCGCCGCGGCCGGTGCCCACCAGGAGCGCCGTGGGGGTGGCCAGGCCCAGGGCGCAAGGGCAGGCGATGATCAGGACGGCCACGGCCGCCGTGAAGGCGTGGGCCACGCCGCCGCCGGTCAGGAGCCAGGCGGCCAGGGTCGCGGCGGCGAGCAGGATGACGACGGGGACGAAGATCGCGGCGACGCGGTCGGCGAGGCGCTGGACGGCGGCCTTGCCGTTCTGGGCGCGCACGACGAGCTCGGCGATCTGCGCGAGCCTGGTGTCGCCGCCGATCCTGGTGGCGCGGACCACGAGCACGCCGCCGCTGTTCACGGTGCCGCCGCTGACCGCGGCTCCCGGGCCGACCTCTACGGGCACTGATTCGCCGGTGAGCATCGAGGCGTCCACCGCGGACATCCCCTCGACGACCACGCCGTCGGTGGCGATCTTCTCGCCGGGCCGGACGATGAAGAGGTCGCCGACGGCCAGGGACTCGACGGACACACGCTCCTCGGTGCCGTCCGCGCGGCGGCGGGTGGCTTCCTTGGCGCCGAGCTCCAGCAGGGCGCGCAGGGCGGCGCCGGAGCTGCGCTTGGCGCGCTCCTCCAGGTACCGGCCGAGCAGGATGAAGACCGTGACCGCGGAGGCGACCTCGAGGTAGAGGGTCTTCGTGCCGCCGCTCGCGGTGAGCGAGAAGTCCATCCGCATCCCGGGATCGCCCGCGCCGCCGAGGAAGAGCGCGTAGAGCGACCAGCCGAAGGCCGCGATCGTGCCGAGCGAGATCAGCGTGTCCATCGTCGCGGCGCCGTGCCGGAGGTTGACCCAGGCGGCGCGGTGGAACGGCAGCCCGCCCCAGACCACGACCGGCGCGGCGAGCACGAGGGCCAGCCACTGCCAGTTGCGGAACTGGAGCGCGGGGATCATCGAGAGCAGGAGTACCGGGGCGGCCAGGGCGGCCGAGACGAGCAGGCGTTGGCGCAGCGGAGTGGCGGTGACCGCGGGCGCGTCGGGCTCGGCGGCGGGGCCGGGGGCGGGCGACGCAGGGGGCTGCGGCAGCGCCGCGCCGTACCCCGTGGCCTCGACGACGGCGATCAGGTCGGCCGGGGAAACCTCCGGGGGGTATGCGACGGCCGCCTTCTCGGTGGCGTAGTTGACCGTCGCGGTCACGCCCTCGATCCGATTGAGCTTCTTCTCGATCCGGGCCGCGCACGAGGCGCAGGTCATCCCGGTGATCTCGAGCTCGACCCGGTCCTCGGTCCGTATCGCCGCCATCGCTCCTCCTCCCGCCCAGGGCCCGTCAGACGAGCTCGTATCCGGCCTCGTCGACGGCCGCGCGCACCTCGTCCTCGGTCAGCTCGCGGGTGGAGCCGACGGTGACCTTCTTGGCCTCGAGGTCCACCTGCACGCCGGTCACGCCCTCGAGCGCGGACAGTTCGCGGGTCACGGCGCCGGCGCAGTGGCCGCAGCTCATGCCCTGTACGGAATAGACGGTGCTGATCTCAGTCATGGGGTGCTCGTTTCTCGCGTTCGTACGGGTGGATCAGGAGCGGACCAGGCGGGCGATCGCCGCCGAGGCCTCGCGCACCTTGGCGTCGGCGTTCTCGCCGCCCTCGGCCATCGCCTCGGACACGCAATGCGCCAGGTGCTCCTGGAGCAGGCCGAGGGCCACGGACTCCAGCGCACTCTTGGCCGCGGAGACCTGGGTGAGGATGTCGATGCAGTACTTGTCCTCCTCGATCATCCGCTGCAGGCCGCGGACCTGGCCCTCTATCCGGCGCAGACGCTTGAGGTAGTCGTCCTTGGCGTCCGTGTAACCGTGCATCCCGAGCCTCCCTTCCGAGAATCCAAACCATACCCCTGTAGGGTATCCGGAAGCAAGCCGAAAAAAATCCGGCCCCTGAGAACAGGAGCCGGATCGTAGAGGGTGAGCGACGGGACTTGAACCCGCGGCCACCTGGACCACAACCAGGTGCTCTACCAACTGAGCTACGCCCACCATCGTTTCGAGCCCTCACGGGCTCGGCACTCGCACTAGTGTAGCGGGTCCGCGGGGGTGCTACGTAACGGGTTTCACGCCGGGGAGGAACCGCCCAGCCGGGCCGCCGCATCGCGGGCGTCGTCCGAGGTGGGGCCGGGCAGCGGGACGAAGACGGTGGCGCGGTAGTACTTCAGCTCCTCGATGGAGTCCCTGATGTCGCCGAGCGCGCGGTGGTTGCCGGTCTTCGCCGGGGCCTGGAAGTAGACCCGCGGGTACCAGCGGCGCACCAGCTCCTTGATCGAGGACACGTCCACGACCCGGTAGTGTAGGTGCCCCTCGAGCTCCGGCATGTCCCGGCTCAGGAAGCCGCGGTCGGTGCCCACGGTGTTGCCGGCCAGCGGGGCCTTGTTCGCCTCGGGGGCGTGCTCCCTGATGTACTCGAGCACCTGCCGCTCGGCCTCGGCCAGCTCCATCCCGCCCTCCAGCTCGGCGAGCAGGCCGGAGTGCGTGTGCATGTCCCTGACCAGGTCCTTCATCTGGGCCAGCGCCTCGGCCGGGGGTTTGATCACCACGTCCACGCCGTCGCCGAGGATGTTCAGATCCGAGTCGGTCACCAGCGCGGCCACCTCGATCAGAGCGTCGTGCTCCAGGTCGAGGCCCGTCATTTCGCAGTCGATCCACACCAGCCGGTCATTCATGGAGTCGAGGGTAACCTTCCGCGCGCCCGCCTGTATCCACCGCGGTCTCGTCCTCGCCCATGTTCTCGCTCACATCCTTGTCCGCGGCCTCCTCGTCCTTGACCGCCTCCGCCCAGCCGTCGGGCTCGCCGGCGCGCTCATCCGGCGTGGTGCGGAAGCTGCCGCGGTAGGCGGTCGGCGAGGTGGAGAGCATCCGGCGGAAGTGCCCGCGCATCGCGACCAGCGAGCCGAAGCCGCTGCGGATCGCGATCTGATCCATCGGCAGGTCGGTGGACTCCAGCATCCGCTGCGCGTACATCACGCGCTGGGCGTTGAGCCACTGCAGCGGCGCGACGCCGACGGTGCCGCGGAACTTGCGGTCGAAGGAGCGCCGGGACATCGCGGCGCGGGCGGCCATCGCGTCCACGTCCAGCGGCTCGGTCAGGTGGTCCAGCGCCCAGGCCATCGCGTCGGCCAGCGGGTCCCCGCGCAGCTCGTCGGGGACATCGTTGTCGAAGTACGGGGTCTGGCCGCCGCGCCGGCCGGCCGGGAAGACCAGCCGCCTGGCCAGCCGGGCCGCGGCCTGGGCGCCGTGGTCGCGGCGGACCACGTGCAGGCAGGCGTCGAGCCCGGCCGCGGCCCCGGCGCCGGTGATGATCTCGCCGTCGTCCACGCACAGCTCCCGCGGCAGCACCTGGGCGCGCGGGTAGCGGCGGGAGAGGGTCGGGGCGTGCAGCCAGTGCGTGGTGCAGCGGCGGCCGTCCAGCAGCCCGGCCGCGGCGAGCACGAAGACCCCGCCGTCCAGGCCGACGATCCTGGCGCCCTCCTTGGCCGCCCGGCGCAGGGTGGCCAGCGCGGGCTCGGGCGGACGCTCGGTCGGCGAGCGCCAGGCCGGCACGATCACGGTGCCCGCGGCCTCCGCCGCGGCCAGGCCGTAGGGCGTGGCCAGCAGGATTCCGCCGGTGGTGGGCAGCGGCCCGGCCTCGCCCATGCAGGCGAGCAGCCGGTAGTAGGGCAGGCCGTGGCCGCGGCGGTCGACGCCGAAGACGGTCAGCGGCAGCGAGTTCTCGAACAGCGGCCCGTGCTGGAACAGGATCACCGCCACGGTCCCCCGGTCCCGGTGCGGCGCCAGCTGCGGCGCGGGCTGCGCCACGGCGGTTTGCGGTGCGCCCCGGCGGGGACGGGGTATCTCGCGCTCTGGCGTCACAGTGGGTACGGCTCCGATTTCTCCGGCCTCGGGCCGACCCGGAGGGCCGACCTTGCGATCAGGATTCGTATATATTCCAAGATCGCTTCGATTGTCGACTCGGTTCCGTCCGCAACGCTCCTGAAACACCGTCAGGTGTGAGCGGTATCACAGTGCACGGCGGGCCCTGCGGTCACGCAGTGCTACCGGCAGCCGGTCTCCGATCAGGAAAGACGCGAGGCCCAGGCAGACCGCGACGAGGTGCTCGCGCCCCGCAAGATTCGGCAAGAGCACCGTCTCGAGCGCCATCGCGATCACGATGGCCGCCAGCAGAATGTACGCACGGCATCTGAGCAGCACGTATACCGAGAGCGCGACGACCACGGTGGAAGGTCCCGTGTCGAGCTCGTACGCATCGATCTGCGGCGTGCCCACCCCGAGCACCGCGCTCACGATCCACATGAGGCGCGCGGAGAGCGTGGTGAGCGCATTGGTGCACACGGCCACGAGCAGAGTGCGCCAACGCCCCAATTGGACCTCGGCGACGGCGAAGACGACGAGCACCTGGGCGACGGCCCCCCACGCGGGCAGGTCGGGCGCCGGCGCGAACATGGACAGCGGAAGCCGCAGGATGATCAGCCAGATCGGCAGGGCCTGGTAGACGGCGGCGACGTGCTCGACGAGCCACCAGCCCGGACCGGTGTGCTGCAGCAGCGCGAAGACCGCGATCAGCGCAGCGGAGGCGAGGGAGAGCGGGATCGCGCGCCACCCGCGGGCGCGCACCTGCACGAGGACCGGTCGGAAGACGCGGTCGGCCTCCCCGGTGAGGATCCGTGCCACCCGCATCGGCCCGCAACGCGAAGTCCCCGTGTCCGCTTCGTTGCGTCGTGCCACTCGATTCACCCTAGGACATCCGGGGCTTGCGCGCCCGGCAATTCGGCGTGTCAGGGGTCGGTGTCAGGGGTCAGAGGTTGTCGCGCAGCGCCGCCAGGCCGTTCTCGACCAGCGGGGCGACCCAACTCCCGGCGTGTTCCAATCCGGGCGGGACCGGCAGGCCGTGCTTGACCCGGTAGTGCAGCACCTCGAGCAGCCCGGCCACCCGGTAGTGGTTGAGCGCGATGTACCAGCCGATCCGGCTCAGGTCGAAGCCGGTCCTGGTGGCGTAGCGGTCGGCCAGCTGGCGCTTGGAGGGGTAGCCGCGGGTGCGGGTGTGCGCCGAGGCGATCGGGTTGAGCGGCTGGTCCGCGCCCTCCCAGAAGGTGAGCAGCAGGCCGAGGTCGACCAGCGGATCCCCGATGGTGGCGGCCTCCCAGTCCAGCACCGCGTTGACCCGGCCGATGGAGGCCAGGTCGAACACGACGTTCTCGAGCCGGTAGTCCCCGTGCAGGACCGCGATCCGGCTGTTGTTCGGCACCCCGGCGCGCAGCGCGGCCGCGAGCCTGGCCAGCCGGGGCACCTCGCGGCTGGCGCTGGCCGCGTGCAGCCGGTCCCAGCGGTCGACCTGGCGGATCAGGAACTGGTCGGTGCGCGCGTAGTCCGCGAGGCCGGCGGCGCGCACGTCCAGCAGGTGCAGCGCCACGAGCACGTCGAGCAGCCCGTGCGAGACCGCCCTGGCCTGGCTGGGGCTGAGCGCCGCGCCCTGCTTCTCCGAGCGGTAGACGGTGCCGATCGCCTTGGCCGTGACGAAGAACGGCGCCCCGATCACGGAGGTGTCCTGGCAGAGCAGGTAGGGCTCGGCCACCGGGACCCGCCCGGCCCGGCCGTGCGCCTGGTGCACCGCCCGGATGACCTGGTACTCGCGCCGGATGTCCGAGCGGCTGGTCTCCGGGGCCGGGGCGGCCAGCGCGGCCGGGACCGGCACGTGCCCGCCGGGGCCTAGCGGCAGCGGGGGGCGGCGCAGCACCAGCACCCGGCCGTCCCCGTCGCAGAGCTCGTAGCTGAGGTTGGAGCGGCCGCCGGGCAGCGGCATGGCCCGCAGCGGGGGTCTGATGGAGCCGGGCAGGCGAACGGCTAGATAGCGGGTCAGTCTCGGCAGGTCGAGTCCCACGACCGTATCCGACCAGGTCTCGGCGATCCCCGTAGCACTCGCCGTGTGGTTCGGGGACGGGCCGTCCATGGCGCCGATGCTCACCGGCAGCTCCCATGCTCTATGAAGTAATGACGTCTCTGATCCCCCGGTAGGCCGCTCCCGAGCCGGCCGTCGCGGGTGGGTATCAGGACGGGGCGCTCACAGCGCGCGCCCCGCTCGCAACGTAATGCGACGCGAGCCGGTTGGCTAGAGGGGTGGCTTGGAGGCGGTATTTCCCCAGAGTTCCGGATCTCCCCCTCCCCGGAATACGGTGGCGTTGCTAGGTTGGTCCCCGGCAAGATCTGCGATGGCCGCGTACGTACCAGGAGGGGTCGTGACGAACCCGAGGAATCAGGACACGACGAACCTCGGCAGATCGCCGTTCGCCAGGCCGCGCCGGTTCACCGCCGTCGTCGCGCTCTCGGTGGGCGCCGGATCGCTGCTCTACGGCACGATCCTCGCGCTGCCCACGGCCTCCGCGGCGTCCACGGCGTCCGTCTCGCCCAGCCCGTCCTGCGGCAGCACGGCGAGCGCCTCGGCTTCGCCCTCGGGCACCGCGACGGGCACGGTTTCGGCCAGTCCTTCGAGCACTGATTCGTCCACCCCGACGGAGACGGCTACGGCCACGGCCACCGGCACGGACTCCGCCTCGCCTTCGAGCACTGCGACGGGTACCGGAACCGGCACCGCCACGGCGAGCCCGACGAAGACGGCTACGGGCACGCCGACGGCGACGGACTGCGCGACGAAGACCGCCACGGCGACGGCGACCGCCACCGGCACGGCGACCGCCACCCGCAGCGCCAGCGCGACGCCGAGCAAGACGAAGACCTCGGCCGCGCCCACCACCTCCAAGGCCGCCCCGACGAGCGCGCTGCCGACGCCCACGCCGGCCGGCTACACCTCGATTCCGGTCTACGGCGACACCCTCGGTACCAGCGGCTACTTCGCGTACAACGACGTGCCCCCGGGCGACGCCGCCTATCAGCTGGCGCACGGCTCGATCACCCGCGCGCAGGTCATCGCGCGCGCGGAGCTGTGGATACAGGCGCAGGTCCCGTACAGCCAGACCGAGTGGTTCACGAACCGGAACGGCACCTACCGGCAGGACTGCTCCGGCTACGTGTCGATGGCCTGGGGCCTGGATCAGAACACGGACTTCTGGACCGGCAACCTGAACCTGGTCTCGTACACCATCCCGGCGAGCGAGCTGCTGCCCGGCGACATATTGCTGTCGGTGAAGCACACGATCCTCTTCGCCGGCTGGGCGAACGCGGACCACACGCAGTTCAACTACATGGAAGAGGCGCACCCGGGCACCGTCGCCCGCTTCGTCGAGGACGCGCCGCTGGCCGCCTTCCTGGACAACGGCTTCGCCCCCTTCCGCTACGACGGCATCGAGGACTCCGGCGCGGTCCCGGCCGACCCGGCCTCCGGCGAGCTGTACGCGACGCTGTCCAAGCTGGCCTCGGAGATCGACCCGCCCAACGTGTCCGCGCTCGAGCCGCTGGGACTCAACGGCTCGAGCGCGCCTGGCCTCTCCTCGGCGCAGGCCTCGGCCGACCGGATCGCGGCGGAGCTGGCGGCCGACGACGTCGTGAGCTCCGAGGGGATGCACAGCGAGGGCATGGTGCTCGGCGCGAGCGGCGTGTTCCTGGTCGGCGCCGGACTGCTGATGCGCCGCCCCTTCTCGCTGCGCGGATACCGTCGCAAGCACTGAATCCCCACCCGCGGCTCTTGTCCCGCGGCCAAAATTGGACTATACCTGTGCGCGAACAGGTCTAGTCCATTTCTGGCTGCCCGCACCTCAGGCTCGCCCCCGTATCGAGGGAGCAAGAGTTATATGAGCATAGTGAGACGATCCTTCGCGCCGCTGCTGATCGCGGCCACGGTGCTCTCGGCCGATATCGCGCTACCCGGCGCCGCCCAGGCCACGGCGGCACCCGCGACCCATCTCGGGAACAAGGTCGCCATCGGCTACTTCACCCAATGGAGCATCTACAACGGCTTCCTGGAGAAGGACCTGATCAGCGACGGCGCCGCGAGCAGGCTGACGGAGATCAACTACGCCTTCTCCAGCGTGTCCGCCGCCGGGCTGTGCACCTCGGGCGACTCGTGGGCCGACTACCAGCGTCCGTTCAGCGCCGCGGAGTCCGTGGACGGCACGGCCGACACCGCGACCCAGGCGCTCGCGGGCAACTTCAACCAGCTCAGGGAGCTGAAGGCGAAGTTCCCCAAGCTCAAGATCGTGATGTCGATCGGCGGCTGGTCCTGGTCGGGCCAGTTCTCCCAGATCGCCTCGACCGCGGCCGGCCGGCAGGCCTTCGTGAACTCCTGCGTCGACCAGTACCTGAACGGCGACATCCCCGGCCTGGCGCCGGGCGCTGCGAAGGGCATCTTCGACGGCCTGGACATCGACTGGGAGTACCCGAACGAGCCCGGCAACGGCAACCCGTACGGGCCGCAGGACACCCCCGACTTCACCGCGCTGATGCGGGACTTCCGCGGCGCGGTCGACCAGGCCGGCGAGGCCAA
Organism: Actinospica sp.; assembly: GCA_035712985.1. Lineage (GTDB taxonomy): Bacteria > Actinomycetota > Actinomycetes > Streptomycetales > Catenulisporaceae > Actinospica. The sequence goes on along the minus strand of DASTAE010000378.1, from coordinate 19,069 downwards.
CGACGAGCGCTACGTGCTGACCGCCGACGTCTCGCCCAACCAGTACGCGGCCGCGCAGCAGTTGCAGCTTCCGCAGCTGGCGAAGTCGCTGGACTGGTTCAACGTGATGACGCTGGACTTCCACGGCGGCTGGGAGAAGCAGACCGACTTCACCTCGAACCTGCTGCCCGACCCGAAGGATCCGCAGGCGGCGAACGACAAGTTCTCGGTCGTGCAGACCGTGCAGTACTACGAGCAGCACGGCGTCCCCGCGAACAAGATCGCGCTGGAGATCCCGTACTACGCGCACGCGTGGACCGGCGTCTCGGCCACCGGCAACGGCCTGTACCAGAGCGCGACCGGCGCCTCTCCGGAGGACCAGGCCGCGTACAGCGCGGTCGTCGACCAGCCGGGCACGGTGCACTACGACCCGGTGACCGCCTCGATCTGGAAGTACGACCCGGCGTCGCAGACCTTCTACTCCTACGACAGCCCGCAGACCGTGGCCGAGAAGGGCCTCTACATCGACCTCGCGGGCCTGCGCGGCGCCTCGGTGTGGTCGCTCGACGAGGACACCACCGGCGGCGCGCTGACCAGCGCTCTCGCCGGCTCGCTCTTCTAGAGCGCGGAGAGGGACTGCCAGGAGGACCAGGACTCCTGCCAGTCGTTGAAGCCGTTGCCCAGCGACGCCGTGCGCGCGGAGTTCACCACGCGGATGACGTCGCCGGGCAGCGTGCTGTCGAAGTACCACTCGGCGTCGGAGGGGTCGGTCCCGACGCAGCCGTGCGAGACGTTGCTGTTGCCCTGCGCGGAGACCGACCAGGGGGCCGAGTGGATGTATGAGCCCGAATAGGTGAAGTGCACGTCCCACTTCACGTCCGGGATGTCGTAGGCGTCGCCGAGTCCCGCGGTGCGCGAGTCCATCCGGACGTCGGAGGCCTTGTCGATCACGGCGTAGGTGCCGGCCCACGTGTCGAGCCCGGGCATACCGCCGGTGACCGCGAAGCTGTGCACCTGCCGGCCGTCGCGGTAGACGGTGGCGTGGTCGGTCGACAGGTCGACGACGGTCTCCTGGTCGCGGCCCACGGTGAAGTCGAGGCTGTGGTCCTTGGCGCCGTACAGCCCGTCACCGACGCGGACGCCGCTGAGGTCCATCGCGACGTGCACCTTCGTGCCCGGCTTCCAGTAGCTCTGCGGCCGGTAATCGACGCGCTGGCTGGAGAGCCAGCCCCAGGAGCCGGCCTGCTGCGGGTTCGAGTAGACGGTCAGCGCCCGCTCGACGTCGGCGCGGTCGGCCTGCGGGACCGGGTGTTCGAAATCGAGCACGACCGGCTGCCCGACGCCGACGGTCGAGCCGTCGATCGGGTACATGTCGTCGAAGGTGATGTGGTTCTCCTCGTTGGCCGTGGAGAACGTCTCATGCTGGAGCCCGACGCCGTTCACGCTCGGCGCGTTGGTCTCGGCGATCAACTGGTAGGTGTCGGCCACGCGCAGGTTCGCCGCGGAGGTCCACGTCTTGCGGTCCGCGCTGTACGTGCCGGCGACCGTGTGCGCGGAGGCGTCGGCGAGCGTGACCGAGCCGATCGTCTCCCCCGCGGGCGCGGTCAGCACGACGGGCGTGTCCGGCGTGACCCCGGAGGATCCGTCCGCGACGCTGACCTTCGCGGGCGCGGCGTCGTTGACCGGCGCCGCGACATAGGGCTCGCCGCTCGATCCGCCGCCGAGGGCTCCGGACTCGCGCAGGCCGAAAAGGCCGGCCCCGACCACCACGACCACGGCGACGCCGATCGCCGCCGGGGCCTTCCACCGTCCCCCGCTGCTCCTGCTGCCAAGTCCGCTCACGTGACTAGTCTGCTCAGATTTGACCATTAATATGCAGATTCGTCAGTCGGATGGAGCACCCTGAGTCGGCTCAGGGGCTGATCTTCACCGGCACGGTCACCGTCGTCTCGTCGAAGTCGTCGCTGCGGATCGTCACGCTCAGGGTCCACGTCCCCGGGAAGCTCAGCGCGAGCGGCTGGTCCACATAGTGGCCGGGGCCGTCTCGCACGACGGTCGCGGTGAGCGGGCCGAGCTTCTGGGCCGGAAGAGTGAACCGCAGGGTGATCTGCGCCGCGTCGTAGGGCAGCCCCTTGGCGTTGTTCAGGTAGAGGTGAGCCTGGTTCGCCCCCTCGGTGCCCGGCCCGACGTAGATCGTGATCGTGCCCGAGGCGGTGCCCGTGTCGAAGGGCACCGTGGCGTTCGTCGGGCCGGTCTGCGCGGCCTCGGCGGTACGCCCCGGCTGGCTCTCCACCAGGATCGAGCTGATCGCCAGCACCACGAGCGCGACGACGGCCTCCAGGGCCACCGAGCGCCGCAGCTTCGACAGCAGCCCCGACGGCTGCATCCGCTGAGCCTGGGCGACCGCCACGCGGCCGGTGTGCTCGACGGTCCGCCGGATCCAGTCCCGCGCCATCCAGCCGAGCCCGACCAGGATGCAGAGCCCGCCGATCTTCAGCACGACCATTCGGCCATACGGGGTAGTGCTGAGCGCCGACCAGGACCCGACGTTGCGCCAGGCCTGATAGACGCCGCTGGCCACGAGGGCGCCGATGCAGATCAGGGCCAGCCGCGAGAACCGCTGAACCGCCTCGACCGACGCTCCCACGTCCTGCGCCGAGTCCGACGACGGCCGGCACACGACGAGCAGCAGCATCGCGAGCCCGCCGAGCCAGAGCCCCATCGACGTCAGGTGCACGAGGTCGGAGAACACCGCGAGCGGCACCTGAATCCCGGTCGAAGCGTGGTCACCCGCAGCCCACGTCGCCGCCCCGAGTACCCCGAGCACGCCGATCCCCGCGACGAAGTACGCCCGCCCGCGCGCCGTAGCCTCCGGCAGCCGACTGAGCGTGGCCGCGAGAAGCGGCGCGACGAGCGCGAGCAGGATGAGCCGCGCGACGATCGCCTGGCCGAAGCGCGTGCCGAGCGTGCCGCTGAGGACGCTCGAGTCGAGTGCGCTGCCGAGCGGCAACTCCCCCGCGTACGCACCCTGAACGACGAGCACCCCGATCGCAGCAGCGAGGGATGCCGTCCATCCGAGCGCCAACAGCCGGAAACTACGCCGATCGGACGCGCTGCGCGGCGAACACAGGGCCAAAAAGGCGAACCCGCCGAACAGCAGCGCGTACCCCAGATAGCCCAGCCAGCGCAGGGCGCCGTAGAAGAGGCCGACCGCGGCACTCGACTTCACGTTGATCGTCGCCTCGTCCACCTTCGTCGACGAGGCGGCCCCGACCGAGAACACGAACGCGCCCTCGACCGGATGCGAGTCGGCCGAGATGACGTGCCAGGCGACCGTGTACGTGCCGTTGCCCAGGCCGGACCGGAGACCGATCTCGATCTCGTCGGGGTTCGCGGTCGAGACGGTGTTCCCGTCATCGACGCGGTCGCCGCCCGGGTTGAAGACACGGATGCTGTCCGCGCTGACGCCGACGGCCTCGTCGAAGGTGAGCGTGACCTGACCCGGCGCCGCCGCGACGACCGAGTCCTGCGCGGGCGTCGAGCCCTCGAGCGTGGCATGCGCCGAGGCCGGACCCGCCGCCGCGAGCACGATGCCCGCGGCGACGACGAGCGTGGCGAGCAGGGCCCTCGCCCGGCGGAGACCCGCCGGGCGAGGAGCGGACGCGAGCGAGGTCACGCGGACTCGCTCCGCCGCGTCTTCCGCACGAACAGCAGCGCCGCGATCCCGCACACGGCGCCGACCGCGCCGAGGACGAGCCCCGCGACGCCGAGGCCGTCACCGGACGAGCCCGAGGAGCCGGCGGCACTCGCCGTGCCGCCGGCCGCCTTCGCAGCACTCGTACTCGTGCTCGCGCCCGCGTCCGGGGTCAGGGTGAGGAGCGGCGCCGGGTGGTCCGGTTCCGGGTCACCGCTCGTGCTGAGGTCGATCCAGCGCACGACGTCCCCGTTCGAGTACGTCTGCACGGCCTTGAAGGCCAGCTGCGTCGTGTCGCTCGGCAGCGGGTCGACCGAGATCTGGAAGTCCTGGTACTGATTCGGCGCGATGGAGCCGCCGGTCCAGTCGATCTCGTTCACGGCCGTGGTGAAGGTGCCGTCGTCGGTGGTCAGCGGCTTGGCCAGGGTGACCGTGTGCACGCTGATCGTCCAGCCGGGCACCGGCTTCGCGAGCACCTGGGCGATCGGGTGGTCCGTCGGGATCTGCAGCTGGAGCTCGACCGTGTTCGCCTTCGACTCCTCGTTCGGCACCTTGAAGGTGAGCTCCGCGGTCGATCCCTGCGGCAAGGAGGCCGGGCTGACGGTGACGTGCGCGGAGGCGGCTGCCGCGACGGCGAGTCCGGCGAGGGTGAGCGCGCCGACGGTGGCGGCACGACGGCGCGTGGGCGCGCCGGGAGAGGACAGCATGAATCAAAACCCTTACTAAGTAATGGCCAGAGGGAACCTCCTGTATGTCCTGAACAGCGGGGACGAGGGCGGCCCGCGCAGCACCCGCGGGCTGGGTGCCGGTCCGCCCGACGGCGACGTGGTCCGCCGCGCCGTGACGTGGATCCCCCGCCACAACGGCGACGGCAGCACGGCCCCGACGCGGACCAGCAGCCCGAGCAGAAGGTCGGCGGCGGGCGCGACGAACACCCCGATCGCCCGGCAGAGGTCGAAGAACCCGCGCTCCCCGCGGCCGAGCCACCAGCCGCTGATCACGACGGCGACGACGTGCGCCAGGAGCATCGCGGCCGTGCCGTGGTCCGCGCCCATCCCGTACCCGGGCATCCCCGGCATCAGCTTCGGGCAGAACCAGCCGAGCTCGACGTGCAGACCCAACTGAGCGACGCCGAGCGCCGCGGTCAGCACAAGCGGCGAACGCTCCCGACGCGCGAGCCCGTACGAGGCGAGCCACATGATCGGAAGCGCGAGCAACGGCCCGACCCAGCTCGGGTCGCTGCCGTTCGCGAGATGGTGCAGCTCGGTGCCCGTGCCGACGCAGACGAGCGCGAACAGCGCCGCCCGAAGCGCCCTGGCCGTGGTCCCACCGAAGTGCATGGCCCCCATAGTGGCGTACCGATCGCCACGCGGGAATGCCGGGGGTGGCGGAAAAGGGGCGCGCGGCTCACGTTCGCGAGCCGGTCGCGCTGTCAGACCTCGCCGCTACCGTGAGTAGCAGGAGGGGAGCGCGGGCACCCCTTATGCGGAGGGATGCCACGTGCTGTCGATTTCGCCGCTTCTGGCCTGGTTTTTCACTCTCGTACTCATTCTCCTGGCCGCTCGGGCGACGGCCAGGCTGTCCGTCTCCCCGCGGCTGACCGGCTATGACCGGAACCGCGAACTGGGCCACGCCGCCATGGGCCTCGGCATGGCCGTGCTGCTGGTGCCCGGCGTGCCCAGACCCCCGTTGACCGTCAGCGTCACCTTCTTCGCCGCCCTGGCCGCATGGGCCGCCTTCGACTGGGCCCACCGCGTCGTGGCCCGCCTGCGCGGCCGCGAGATCCCGTCCTGCGCCGGCTCCCGCAACGCCCACCTGCTCGACCCCCACCACGCGATCGTCAGCATCGCGATGGTCGCCATGCTGCTCCGCCCGGGAATGGCGGTCGACACGGGCCCCTCGATGCCCGGGATGGCGATGGGCCCGAGCCCCGGCGCGGCCACGGTCATCCTCATCGCCTACGTCTGGCTGACCGCCCTGATCCTCGGCATCGGCATGACCCGCATACTGGCCGCGGAAACGACCGCGGGCTCGGGCGAGGCCCGAACCTTGCTGTCCTCTCCAGCGACTGTTTACGCGTGCGAATTGGCGATGACCGTCCTAACCGGCCTGATGCTCGTAACCTGATGCCGCGACGATTACCCTGATGCCGTGACGATTCAGGTCCCCGGCACCGACGCCGCGCCCGCGCTCACCCTGCGCCCCTGGCTGCCCCGCGACATCCCGGCCCTCGTCAAGGCCCACGCCGACCCGGAGATGCGCCGCTGGCTGCTACGTCACATCGAGGACGAGGAGCAGGCGCGCGCGGCGATCGAGGCCCAGGAACAGGAATGGACTGACCGCACCCGCTTCGTCCTAGCCGTGACCGAGGCGATCGAAGACGCCCCCGACCAGGACCCCATCGGCTCGGTCTCCATCCGCCGCATCCACAAGACCCCGCACGCCGCCGAGGTCGGCTACTGGACCGCCCCCGAAGCCAGAGGCCGCTCCGTGGCCGCCCGGGCGGTAGAAGCGGCGCTGACCTGGGCCGCCGCCGAATGGTCCACCGAAGCCGCCCCCGTCACCCGCTTCGAACTCATCCACACCGTAGGCAACCACGCCTCCTGCCGCGTGGCCGGAAAACTCGGCTTCGCCCTGGCCCAGCAACTCCCCGCCTTCCCACCCAAGTTCCCCAACCCGGGCCACCTCCACGTCCGCCGGTCCGATGCCTGAAGCCAGCGGCGCCCGCTCAACCCTGCTCGTCCTGTACACCACACGCCTTGAAGAATGCCGAGAGTTCTACAGCGCCCTCGGCCTGAGCTTCTCCGCCGAGCAACACGGCCAAGGCCCACGCCACTACGCCGCCGTCCTAGCCGACGGCGCGGTCTTCGAGCTCTACCCGACCGACCCCGACCGTGAGTCCGGCACCCTGCGCCTGGGCTTCGCGATCGCCGGCGCCACCGCGACTCCCCCATTGGCCCCCGGCCGCCACCGCCTGACCGACCCCGACGGCCGAATCGTCGAACTGCACGCCGGCTAACCGGCACTCCGCCACCCAGACGCGAAGCGGCGATTTCCCTAGCGGCCGGTAACTCTCAGGCCGCCGACCCGGACCCCTGCTGGTTCCGTTGCGCCAGCCCCGCCAGGTACTCGTTGTACTCGTTGAGTTCGGCGTCGCCGTCGCGGTCGGCCTTGCGGTCCTTGCGCTTGGCTTCGCGCTGGTCGGATTTGGCCCACTGCACGAACAGGACCAGCAGGACGATGATCGTGGGGGCCTCGCCGAAGGCCCAGGCGATGGAGCCCGCGGTGTTCTGGTCGCTGAGGGCGGTGAGGCCCCAGGCCGCCGGGGGGTTGGCGAAGGCGGTCTCGAACAGGGAGTTCGACATCATGATCGCGATGCCGAAGAAGGCGTGGAAGGGCATGACCGCGAAGAGTTCGAGGATGCGGATCACGAACGGGGAGCGATGCGGGGCCGGGTCCACGCCCATGACCGGCCAGAAGAACAGCAGGCCTACGAACAGGAAGTGCACCAGCATCGCGTCGTGGCCTACGCGGCTCTTCATCAGCCAGTCGAACAGCGAGGTGAAGTAGAGGCCGTACAGGCTCACGACGAAGAGCGGCAGGGTGAACAGGGGCGAGGAGACCACTTTCGCGAACCTGCTGTGGAGCAGGCTGAGGAGCAGTTCCCTCGGGCCCGTTCGGCCGGGGCCCGCGGGGTGCAGCACACGCAGGGCGAGGGTGATCGGGGCGCCGAGGAGCAGGAACAGCGGGTCGACCATCGACAGCATCATGTGCTGCACCATGTGGGCGCTGAACAGGTACATGCCGTACTCGTTGAGGCCCGTGCAGGTGATGCCGGCGAAGACCAGCATGCCGACCAGGAAGCTCACGGTGCGGCTGAGCTGCCAGGCGTCGCCGCGCTGCCTCAGCCGCAGGACGCCGAAGAGGTACAGCCCGGTGACCACGATCGTGACGGCCAGGAAGAAGGGCTCGGGGTGCCAGGTCAGGTACGACGAGAACCCGGGCGACGGAAGGGTGTCCGGCGCCGGCATCCCTGGCATTCCGGGCATTGTGCTGGCCATGTCGGCTACTTTAACCCTCGGCCTAACGGAAGGCGGGGGCGGGGTACAGCGAGAAGAACACCGTGACGACCAGCGCCAGTCCGACGGCCAGGCGCGGGCCCAGCGGGACGGAGCGGGACAGCGCCGAGCGGGGTGCGGAGGCGGCGCCGGTGGGAGCCGGGGCGAACAGGACCGCCGCCCAGCGCAGGTAGTAGAACAGCGCGATGACCACGTTGACGGCCATGATCACGGCCAGCCAAGTCAGCCCGCCGGAGATCACCGCGCGGAACACGGCGACCTTCGCGAACAGGCCCATCAGGCCCGGGGGCAGTCCGGCCAGGCACAGCAGGAACAGGCCGAGGGGCCACGCGGCGCGCGGTTGACGGCTGCTCAGGCCGCGGTAGTCGGCCAGTTCCCCGCCGCCGGGGATGGTGCCGCCCAGGGCGCTGACGACCCCGAACGCGCCCAGGTTCATGGCGGCGTAGAAGACCAGGTAGGCGACGGAGGCGGTGACGGCCGGGCCGAGGTTCCAGGCCTGGCCGACGGGGACGGCCGCGAGGTTCGCGCCGTTCCACTCGGTGACGGCGAGGGGGACCAGGACGTATCCGGCCTGGCCGATGGTGGACCAGGCGAGCAGTCTCACGGCGTTGCGCTGGCGCAGGGCCACCACGTTTCCCAGGGTCATGGTGATCGCGGCGAGGATCGCGATCAGTGTCCCCAGGTTGTGGATTTCGGTGCGGAAGGCGATCTCGAGGGTGAGGATCAGGCCTGCGAAGCCCGCCGTCTTCGAGACGACCGAGAGGTATGCCGCGACCGGGACGGGGGCCCCCGCGTAGACCTCGGGGGTCCAGAAGTGGAAGGGGACGGCCGAGACCTTGAAGGCGAAGCCGGCGAGCGTCAGCACCATGCCGGTGGTCAGGATCGAGGCGTGGTAGCCGGTCAGGTGCAGGACGGCCTGCATGTCGGCGAAGTAGACCGTGCCCGTCGCGCCGTAGACGAGGGAGATGCCGAAGAGCATCACGGCCGTGGACGCCACGGACATCAGGAAGAACTTCAGGGCCGCCTCGGCGCCGGTGACCTCGCCGCCGCGCTTTCGGCCGAAGCCGACGAGGGCGTAGGCGGGCAGCGACAGCGTCTCCAGGCCCACGGTCATCGTGATGAAGTCGCGCGCGGCGGCCATCACGAGCGCGCCGGTGAGCGAGCAGAGGATGAGGAAGTGGTACTCGCCGAACGGGACCCTGAAGCGGCGCGGCGACATCAGGACCGTGAGCAGCGTCCCGCCGAGCAGCAGCGTCTGGATGGTCAGGGAGAAGCTGTCGGCGGAGTACGAGCAGCCGAGGACCGTGCCCGGGTGGCCGGAGTTCAGGCAGAAGGTCAGGCGGGGCTTGGTCGAGACGCTGCCGACCCACAGGCCCAGCTCGGCGATCAGCGCGATCACGAGGACGCCGGCCGTGAGCCACGCGAGGTCGCTCTTGCGCTCCTCGCGGGTGAACAGGTCCGTGAGGAGCACGCCTAGGGCGCCGAGCGCGACGATCAGCACGGGCATGATCGCGGCGTAGTCGATGCTCTGTTTCATCCGCGGGCTCCCAGAACAGCTCCCAGAACGGTGTGGACGGCCGGATCCGCGGCGGCCAGGACGACCGCGGGCCACAGTCCGGCCAGCAGGGTCAGCGCGGCCAGCGGCAGCCAGGCGACGAGCTCACGCGGCGTCAGGTCGACGTCCTCCGGGCTGACCGCGAGGTTCACCGGGTCGGTGACCGTCCCCATGCAGACGCGGCGCACGACGAGCAGCAGATACGCCGCCGTCAGCACCATGCCGACGCCGGCGACGGCCATGTACACGTGGAACGTCGTGCCGGACAGGCCGGGCGCGGGACGCGCCGCGCCGACGAGGACATACAGTTCGCCCCAGAAGCCGGCGAGCCCCGGCAGGCCGAGCGAGGCGACCGCCGCGAACGCGACCAGCGCGGCGTAGCGCCGGGACCGGCCGTAGAGGCCGCGGCCGATCGTGAACAGGTCCGTGGTGCCGTAGCGCTCCTTGAACCCGCCGACCAGGAAGAACAGCAGGCCGGTGATCAGGCCGTGCGCGACGGACGCGAACAGCGCGCCGTCGATGCCGACCTGCGTCATCGAGGCGATGCCGAGCAGCGTGAAGCCCATGTGGCCGACGGACGAGTACGCGATCAGCCGCTTGAGGTCGCCGTCCTCGCGGATCTGGCCGAGGCAGGCGAGCGATCCGTAGACGATGCCGACGACGCCGAACGCGGCGAGCGCGATCGCGTAGCGGTGCAGGCCCTGCGGGATCTCGCCGACGCCGACCCGGATGAAGCCGTACGTGCCCATTTTCAGCAGCACGCCGGCCAGCAGCACGGAGCCGACGGTCGGGGCCGAGGTGTGCGCGTCCGGGAGCCAGGTGTGCAGCGGCCACATCGGGGTCTTGATCGCGAAGCCGAGGCCGACGAGCACGAACGCCAGCCCCTGCGCCCCCGCGGCGATGCCGAGACCGTGCCGCTGCTGCAGCAGGACCATGTCGAAGGTGCCGGTCTTGGAGTGGATCACCAGGAAGCCGAGCAGCATCAGGGCCGAGCCGAGCAGCGTGTACAGGATGAACTTCGTCGCCGACTGCTGCTTCGTCGCGCCGCCGTGCGCGTCGTCGGAGCCCCAGTGCGAGATCAGGCCGTACATGGGGATGAGTACGAGCTCGAAGAAGATGAAGAAGAGCAGCAGGTCGAGGGAGACGAAGGTGCCGACCATACCGATCTCGAGCGTGAGCAGGAGCGCGGTGAACGCTCGCCCCCGGCCGTCGCGGGTCGTCGTGCGGACCGAGTAGAGCAGGCAGAGCGCGGTCAGCAGCGTCGTCAGCAGGATCAGCGGGAGGGAGACGCCGTCGATGCCGAGGTGGAAGCGCAGGTCCAGCGCCTGGATCCAGTTCAGGTCGATCTGGCCCTGGAACGACGCGCCTGCTGAATAGTCGAAGAGCGGGAGCAGGAGCAGGGAGACCAGGAAGGTCAGCGCGCCCGCCGCGGCGCCGATGCGGGAGGCCAGCTCGCGCGGGGCGATGTAGAGGGCGAGCAGGCCCGCGGCCGGGATCGCCAGCAGCAGTACGAGGATCGCGGACACTCAGCTCACCGTCCCGACGTAGGCGTAGACGGCGGCCATGATCACCACTCCGAGGAACAGGCAGGTGAGATAGAACTGCACGCTTCCGGTCTGCAGCCTTCTGAGCAGCGTTCCGAGGCTGCGGGCGCCGGTGCCCGAGCCGCGCACGTAGGCGTCGATGACCTCGGTGTCGAGGAATCCGACGAGGCGGGCGGCGGCGCGGGTCGGACGAACGAGCGCGGCGTCGATGAGGCGGTCGAAGTAGAAGCCGTTCAGCAGCAGCGGACGGGCCGGGCCGAGCATCGCCTCCGCGGGGTCCCCCTGCTCGTCGCGGCGCCAGGCCAGGTAGACCAGCGCGCTGAATCCGAGCACGAACAGCAGCGAGAGCAGCGTGGTCAGGCCGCCGGGCCACAGGTCGGCGGCGGTCGCGCCCTGCTCGCCGTACCAGCCGCCGATCACGCTGGAGAAGCCGGTGCCGAACAGGATCACCAGGCCCAGCAGCGCGGCCGGGACCGCCAGCAGCATCAGCGGGATCAGCTCGCTCTGCGGCGCCTCGACCTTCGCCTCGTGCTCGTGCGGGGCGTCCGGGAAGGGGCCGTGGAACATGCCGAGCCACAGCCGCAGCGAGTACGCGGCGGTGAGGCCGGCCGTGATCAGCCCGAAGATCAGCACGATCGTGCCGGGCGCCGCGAACTCGCCGGTGGCGTTGTAGGCCGCGCCGAGCACGGCCTCCTTGCCGAAGAAGCCGGAGAGCGGCGGGATGCCAGCTAGCGCGAGCAGGCCGATCGTCATCGTCGTGTACGTGATCGGCATCCGGTAGCGCAGGCCGCCCATCGCACTCAGCTCGTTGGAGCCGACGCGGTGGATGACGACGCCGGCCGCGAGGAACAGCAGCGCCTTGAACGCGCCGTGCGCGAGCAGCAGGTAGATCGACTGCGAGCGTCCACCGACCGCGAGTCCGCCGAGCATGTAGGCCAACTGGCTGACCGTCGAGTAGGCGAGGATCTTCTTGACGTCCGTCTGGGCGAACGCGCAGAGGGCCGCGCCGGTCATCGTGATCGCGGCGATGACGGCCATCGCGATCAGCACGCCCGGGCTCAGCGCGAAGACCGGGTAGAGCAGCGCGACGACGTAGATGCCCGCGGCGACCATCGTGGCCGCGTGGATCAGGGCGCTGATCGGCGTCGGGCCGGCCATCGCGTCCGGAAGCCAGGAGTGCAGCGGGAACTGCGCGCTCTTGCCGAGGACGCCGCAGAGGAGAAGGACCGCGATCCAACCGGGGTGGTGCAGCGTGGGCGGCGGAATCAGGCCGTAGAACGGCGAGCCCGTCATACCTGCGGCCTGCAGCACACTGCTGACCTGGAACGAGTGCGCCTGCACGCCGAGTGCGATGATGCCGAACAGGAACGGGACGTCGCCCGCCTTCGTCATCAGGAAGGCCTTGATCGAGGCGCCGCGGGCTACCGGCTTCTCCCAGTAGTGGCCGATCAGGAAGTACGAGCAGGCGCCCATGATCTCCCAGCCGACCAGCAGCACGATCAGGTCGGCGGAGTAGACCACCGTCAGCATCGCGGCCGTGAACAGCGAGATCAGCGCGGCGTACGAGGGGTAGCGCGGCTCGCCGCCGAGGTACGAGGTCGAGAAGGTCTGCACGCAGGTCGCGACGCCCGCGACCAGCACGGCCACGAGCGCGGCCAGGCCGGTGATCCGGGTGCCGATCTCCACGTGGAACCCGCCCGCGGTGCCGATCGAGTACGTCTGGATCGACGCGCCGCCGGAACCGTGGTCGAGCGCGACGATCAGCGCGAGCACGAGCGCGGCGCCGACCGGGGCGGTGGACCAGAACTTCACGTGCCGCAGATCGCGTCCGCCGACCGCGGCGACCGCGGCGCCGAGGGCAGGAAGCAGCGCGGCGAGTAGGGCGAGAAGGTTCATCAGCCGGCAACCTCGAGCTCGTCAGTCGTGACGGGTTCCACCGGTTCGGCCAGCTCGCGCTGCTCGCCGAGGTCGGCGCTGGCGCGCTGCCGGTAGAGCAGCAGCACGATCGCCAGGCCCAGGCCGGTCTCGGCGGCCGCGATCGTGATGATGAAGAGCGTGAAGACCTGGCCCATGCCGTAGCGGTCGCGCAGGAGCGCGCTGAAGCTGACCAGGTTCAGGGTCACGGCGTTGAGCAGCAGCTCGATCGCCATGAGCACGGCGATGGCGTTGCGCCGGGCCAGCACTCCGTAGATGCCGAGGGCGAACAGCAGCGCGCCGAGGGTGAGTGGGTAGACGGCGTGCATCTCAGGCCTCGGCCTCCTCGGGTTCTCTGTCGCGGCGGGACAGCACGATGGCGCCGACCAGTGCGGCGAGCAGCAGCACGGAGAGCAACTCGAAGGGCAGCACCCAGTACTTGAACAGCTGCGTGCCGATCGCGGTGCCGGTGCCGAGCGGCACCGCGCCGCGCGGGTCGAACCACGTGCGCTGGTAGGCCTGGACGATCACCGTGACCAGCGTCCCGGCGGCACCGAGGCCGACGATCAGGGCGGGCCAGCGGTTGCGGACGTCGAGCTCCTCGGTCGGGCCGATGGGCGCGCGGGTCAGCATCAGGCCGAACAGGAACAGCGTGATCACCGCGCCCGCGTAGATCAGCACCTGGATCCAGGCGAGCAGCTCGGCGGACAGCAGCAGGTACTCGACGGCGATCGAGCCCATGCACACCAGCAGCCAGAGCGCCGCGTGCACCAGGTTCCGGATCGTGACCACGAGCAGGCCGGAGCCGAGCGCGACCAGGCCGACCAGGACGAAGGCGATCTCGACGCCGGTCGGGGAGAGATAGGAGTGGGTCACTCGGCGCTCCCCCGCTCGGCGTCCGCCTGCGCCGAGGCGTCCAGCGCGGCCTGCTTCTTGGCCGCGGCCTTCTGCGCGAGGCCGATCTCCTTCGGCTCCTCGGCCGCGTCGTCGAGGGCGACCGGCGGCGGGACCGTCTCGACCCAGGCGCCGAGCCGGTCCTTCTCGTGCAGCAGGTCGCGCAGGTCGTACTCGGCGTACTCGAACTCGGGCGACCACTCGAGCGCGTCGAAGGGGCAGACCTCGATGCAGATCCCGCAGTACATGCACAGCGAGAAGTCGATCGCGAAGCGGTCCAGCACGTTGCGGCTGCGCTCGCGGCCGCCGCCGGGCGGGGCCGGGATCGTCTCCTTGTGCGAGTCGATGTAGATGCACCAGTCCGGGCACTCGCGCGCGCAGAGCATGCAGGAGGTGCAGTTCTCCTCGATCAGCGCGATCACGCCGCGGGTGCGCGGCGCCAGCTCCGGCGGCGTGTCCGGGTACTGGTGCGTGTGGGCCGGCGTGACCATGTTCTTGAACGTGGTCGCCAGACCCTGGACCAGGCCGGAGCCCGGCAGGTTCTTCTTGTCCTTATCCGTCACAGCACCTTCACCACCCCGGTGAGCGCGAGCTGGGCCAGGGACAGCGGGATGAGCACCGTCCAGGCGAACCTCTGCAGTTGGTCGGCGCGCAGCCGCGGATAGCTGACCCGCAGCCAGATCACCACGAAGGCCAGCACGAAGGTCTTGATCGCGGTCCACAGCCAGCCCAGGTGCTGCTCCGCGAAGGGCCCGTGCCAGCCGCCCAGGAAGAGCACCGAGGTCAGCAGGCACAGCAGCACGATGCCCGCGTACTCGGCGAGCAGGAACAGCGCGAAGCGCAGGCCGGTGTACTCGGTGTACGCGCCGAAGATGATCTCCGAGTCGGCCACCGGCATGTCGAAGGGCGGGCGCTGCAGCTCGGCGAGCCCGGCCGTGAAGAACACGAAACCGCCGACCAGCTGCCAGGGGATCCAGTACCAGTGCCAGGCGGTGAGGATGCCGGTCAGCGAGAGCGTGCCCGCGGCCATCGCGACGGACACGGCCGACAGCAGCATCGGCAGCTCGTAGGCCATCAGCTGCGCGGCCGAGCGCAGGCCGCCGAGCAGCGAGTACTTGTTCGCGCTGCCCCAGCCGGCCATCAGCGGGCCGAGCACGGCGATCCCCATGACGGCCAGCGCGAAGAACAGGCCGAGGTCCAGGTCCACGCCCACCTGCGTGCCCGGGCCGATCGGGATGACGATCAGCGCGAGCAGGTAGGGGATCAGCGCGACGGCCGGGGCGATCTGGAAGACGCGCCGGTCGGCGGCCCGCGGGACCACCGCCTCCTTCTGCGCGAACTTCACGCCGTCGGCGACCAGCTGCGCCCAGCCGTGGAAGCCGCCCGCCTCCATGGGGCCGAGCCGGCCCTGCATATGGGCCATCGCCTTGTGCTCCATCTGGCCCACGACCAGCGGGATCACCATGAAGCCGAGGAACACGACGACGATGCGCAGGCCGACCTCGAGCCACCAGGTCAGTGAGCTCATCGCGTCCCCTCCGCCGTGTCCGGCACATGCGGCTTGAGCCATTCCTCGCCGGGCACGCCCGGGGGCAGCATCCGGCGCCGCCCGGGCGAGGCGGCGGTGTGCTCGGACTCGCCCGGCTCCTTGGCGCCCGGCCAGGCCTTGGCGACCCGGGAGGCGAGCACGAAGTCCTTGCGCAGCGGATGGCCCTCGAAGCCGTCCGGCAGCAGCAGCGGCTTGAGGTCCTCGTGGCCGAGGAACTCGATGCCGAACATCTCGAAGGTCTCGCGCTCGTGCCACGCGGCGCCCCGGTAGACGCCGATCGCGGTGTCGAGCCTCGCGCCCTGCGCCGCGTCCTTGGGGATCCGGGTGCGCACGATCAGGCCTTGCGCCTTGCCGAGCTTCCCTGGGCCGCGGTCCACGGTGGACGCGACGAACGCGGCGACCAGGTAGCCGGCCTCCAGCTCGTCGACCCCGGTCAGCCAGTCCAGGAAGTCGGCGCCGAGCTCGTCGCGGGCGGCGGTCAGCGTGTCGACCCACTGCTCGGGCGGCACGGTGGCGACGACGCGGCCGTACTGCTCGGCGACCTCGACGTCCGGACCGAGCGCGTCCGAGATCGCGGTGACGTCCTCAGCGGTCATCTTCGTGCTCCCAGGCCTGGTCCTCGACCGCGTGGTCGAACAGGTCCATGCCGTGGTCCCTGGCCTTGCGCAGCTCGCGGAAGTAGCGGCGGCGCGGCGGGGCCTTGCGGATCGGCGGCAGTTCGGCGGTGCGCTCCACGGCCGGGATCTCCTCCTCGGCGGGCACCACCGGCAGCTCCTGGGTGGCGGCGGCGTCCGGCTCCGGGACGGGCGGCGGCGCCGGGATCGGCGCGGGGACGAGCTCGGTCGGCGGCTCGACGGGCGGCTGCGGCACCGGGGCGGGCAGCACCTGCGTCGGCGGCTCGACGCCCGGCTCCGGAACGGGGGCCGGGTACGGCGCGAAGGGCAGCGGCTCCGGCTTGGCCTGCTTGGCGGCCTTGACCGGCTTCGACGGCCTGGCGGGCTTCGGCGGCCTGACCGGCCTCGGCGCCTTCACGCTCGGCGCGGCGCCCTCGCGCGCGATCCGCTCCTGCAGCTTGACGATGCCCTGGAGCAGCGCCTCGGGCCGCGGCGGGCAGCCCGGGACGTACACGTCCACCGGGATCAGCTGGTCCACGCCCTTGGTCACGCAGTAGGAGTCCCAGTACGGCCCGCCGCAGTTCGCGCAGGAGCCGAACGAGATCACGTACTTCGGCTCGGGCATCTGCTCGTAGAGCCGCTTGACCGCCGGGGCCATCTTGTCGCTGACCGTGCCGGAGACCACCATCAGGTCGGCCTGGCGCGGACCCGGCGCGAAGGGGATGACGCCGAGCCTGATGAAGTCGTGCCGGGCCATCGAGCTGGCGATGAACTCGATCGCGCAGCACGCCAGGCCGAAGTTGAACACCCAGAGCGAGTACTTCCGGCCCCAGTTCAGGACGAGTTTCACCGGTTTGGGCGCGAGCTCGAAGGCTGATCCGAAACGCCGCGTGTCGGCCGCGGCGCCCGGCGCGGGCAGCGCGGGGATGCCGAGGTCTACTGCTCCAGCCACGTCAGCACGCCCTTCTTATAGGCGTAGAGAATCCCCACCGCGAGGAATCCGATGAACACGAACATCTCCGCGAGCGTGGTGCCGCGGAACCCGGGGGCGGCGAAGATCGTCGCCCACGGGAACAGGTATACCGAGTCCACGGCGAAGATGACATACAGGTAGGCGTACACGTAGTAACGCACATGGGTGTGCGCCCAGCCCTCGCCCACCGGGTCGACGCCGGATTCGTACGTGAGCAGCTTCTCGCGCGTCGGGCGCAGCGGGGACAGCAGCCGGTTCGCGGTGAGCGAGAAGACCACGAAAAGCACTCCGAGCAGGAAGAGGATGCCGACGACGGAATACGCGGAGTAATAGGTCGTGTGACTCATTCCGCGCTCCGCTCCTAGCCCTGTCAGCCTCCGAGGCCCCGCTCGTCGCACAAGCGTACCGGCCGACCGACGGGACCCTACGCATCCGGCTCTGAAGGGGGCTCAGGCGTAGACTGGCCATGACACGGAGTGAGACGTCCGTAACGCTGACCTGGCAGGTGGGTGCACTACTGTGACGGTGATCGAAGGGGCTTCGGCCAAGGGTGTCCGACGGCTGAACCGGGTGGTGATCAGGATCGCCGGCGACTCCGGCGACGGCATGCAGCTCACCGGGGACCGCTTCACCCAGGAGACGGCCATCCACGGCAACGACCTGTCCACCCTGCCCGACTTCCCCGCCGAGATCCGCGCCCCCGCCGGAACCCTGCCAGGTGTCTCCGCCTTCCAGCTGCACTTCGCCGACCACGACATCCTGACCCCGGGCGACGCCCCCGACGTGCTGGTCGCGATGAACCCGGCCGCGCTGAAGGTGAACCTCCCGGCGGTGCCGCGCGGCGGAACGGTGATCGTCAACACCGACGAGTTCACCGAGCGGGCCCTGAAGAAGGTCGGCTACCCGAAGAACCCGCTGGAGGACGGCTCGCTGGACGGCTACCGCGTGCACAAGGTCGCGCTGACCTCGCAGACCGTGCGCGCGCTCGACGGCCATCCGCTCAGCCGCAAGGAGGCTGAGCGGGCGAAGAACATGTACGCGCTCGGCCTGCTGTCCTGGCTGTACCACCGGCCGGTCGAGCAGACCCTGCGGTTCCTCGAGCAGAAGTTCGCCAAGCAGCCCGCGATCATCGCGGCGAACCGGGCCGCCTTCCAGGCCGGCTGGAACTTCGGCGAGACCACCGAGGAGTTCGAGGTCTCCTACGAGGTGGCCCCGGCGGCGCTGCCCGCAGGCCGGTACCGGAACATCTCCGGCAACCGGGCGCTGGCCTACGGCCTGATCAGCGGCGCGCAGCGGAGCGGCCTCCCGCTCTTCCTCGGCTCCTACCCGATCACCCCGGCCTCGGACATCCTGCACGAGCTGGCCCGGCACAAGGCCTTCGGCGTGCGGACCTTCCAGGCGGAGGACGAGATCGCCGCGATCGGCGCGGCGCTCGGCGCCTCGTACGGCGGCTCGCTCGGCGTGACCACGACCTCGGGCCCCGGCGTCGCGCTCAAGTCCGAGGCGATCGGCCTGGCCGTCTCGCTGGAGCTGCCGCTGGTGATCTGCGACATCCAGCGCGGCGGGCCCTCGACCGGCCTGCCGACCAAGACCGAGCAGGCCGACCTGCTGCAGGCGATGTTCGGCCGCAACGGCGAGTCCCCGGTGCCGATCGTGGCCCCGCGCTCGCCGGCCGACTGCTTCGACGCGGCGATGGAGGCGGTGCGGATCGCGCTGACCTACCGCACCCCGGTCTTCCTGCTCTCCGACGGCTACCTGGCCAACGGCTCCGAGCCCTGGCGGATCCCCGAGGTGGACCAGCTCCCCGACCTGCGCGAGGTCGCCCGCTTCGCCGTCGCCGAGGACTATCCGGAGGACGCGGTCTTCCTGCCCTACCAGCGCGACCCCGAGACCCTCGCGCGGCCCTGGGCCGTGCCGGGAACCCCGGGGCTCGAGCACCGGATCGGCGGCCTGGAGAAGGCCGACGTCACCGGCGAGATCTCCTACGACCCGGCGAACCACGACCACATGGTGCGCACCCGCGCGGCCAAGGTCGCCGGGATCGCGAAGAGCGTCGAACCGCTGGTCGCGGACGATCCGGGCGGCGCCGCGAGGCTGCTCGTGCTCGGCTGGGGCTCGACCTACGGTCCGGTCCAGGCCGCCTGCCGGCTCGTGCGCGAGCGCGGCGGCTCGGTCGCCCACGCCCATCTGCGCCACCTGAACCCCTTCCCGCCGAACCTCGGCGAACTGCTCAGGGGCTACGACCGGGTGCTGATCCCGGAGATGAACCTGGGG
>DASTAE010000377.1:0-11230 GCA_035712985.1 Actinospica sp. | reverse complement strand
CAGGTTGACCGTCTGGAGGTTCTGCACCGACGGATCGAGCTGCGGGAAGGACGCCTTGATCAGGACATGGTTGGCGGCGTACTGCGCGAGCAGATCCGGCGTGATGATCGGTACGCCCTTGAGCGCCTTGGGATCCGTGATCCAGAACCAGGCCTCGTAGTCGAGGTTCGCCGCCGAGACGCCCATCGCGGCCTGGATGGCCGTGTAGTCGCTGTACTTGTAGGTGTCCATGTCGCAGGAGATCGTGTACCAGCGTCCGCCGGTGACCCCCAGATTGTCGGGAAGCGCCGACAGCCCGATTCCGGGGTCCTTGTTATGCCCGGCCGCGTAGATGTCCTGGACTCCGCCGAACCAGGTCTGGAAGTCGGGGTCGCCGTGCCAGGTCGAATTCATGGCGGCGAAGTACTGCTGCAGCCCGAGCGGGCTCGACGCGTCCGTGCTCGGGGACTCCCAGGCCGTGTTCGGCTGGAGCCAGCAGGAGGAGACATAGCCGCCGCTGCTTCCCCCGGCTCCGGCGCCGTTGACATCGCGCGCAGGCCCGTGGCTGCCGCCGTACGTGATGGTGGTGCACAGCAGCCACGAGTTCGAACAATTCGTCCCGCTTTCGGCGTAGGCGGCCGGCGCGGAGACCGTTGCGGCGGCGAACAGCGCGGTGCCCGTCAGCGCGAGCACACCGAGGAATCGGCCGATGCTGCGACGCGCCCGGCTCATGCGGCTCATTGCGTACATGCGGATCCTCCAGGGCGGATCACCACGGATTGAATGCTGCTCTTGCCATTGCGCGTGAGATAGCCGACGTCCCAGTAGCTCGGGGTGCTCGCGGAGGTCGGCGGCGCCGTCGTCGCTCCCGACGAGGTCACGAGCATCTCAGTACGCGAATTGTCTTCGCAGAAGGTGACGTCGGCCGCGGAGAAGCCCGAGTAAGCGTGCACTGCGGCGTCGAACGCGTAGAACCTGATCACGCCGACGGGGCGCTGCCCGGCCTTCACGAAGCCTTGGATCTCGCTCTCGATGCTGACCGAGGCCGGTCCGGAGACCATCGACTGATAGAGCGAATCGTTGGGATTCGCCCGGGCGACGGCCTGTTCGTACGCATAAATGAGCGATTTCGTGTTCGACAGGAGAGCGTCTTCGGCCGCATTACCCGTGGAGGTGAGTACGACATCGAGCGTCAGATCGCCGGGAATGCTGGCCGAAGTCGAGGGATTCACGGAGGCGGAACCTCCGGCGCCGGACCCGGCCCCGGCAATCGTTCCGTTGTTCTGTGCGGAATTCGAGCAACCGTTAAGTGAACCGACGCAGACCAGGGCGGTCACGGCGCACAGCGCCGCGTATCGCGGGCGGGCCGATCGGCGCGGACGCACAGTTCCCCCTGTGGTGTCGCGAGCTGACGTGACTACTCCTGTGACTACTCCGAGAACGGAGCGGACGCACGGATGGTATCCGCCTCGGCGCTGCTTCGGTACCCCGGCCGAGTTTGCGGCAACCGGACGCCCCGATAACGATCCGGGTAAGGATCACCCGAAGTCGCGGACGGAATCGGGAGTTGGCCACATATTCGTTTCAGGGTCTGTCGATCCCCGCCGCCGTGCCGCTACTATCGGGAGCCAGTCGGCCACTCCGGGGGTTGGGAACAGAACGGTGAGTAGCAACACTGAGAACAGCGTCGCCGGGATGACGGGATGGAAACCCGCGGGTGCTCCCGTCACTCGAACCACGGTGGCCCCACAGCCCGGCGGACCCGTGCGACCGCCCTCGGCGCCGCGCGAGCGTAAGCCCGCACTCGCCGCCCTCGCGCTCCTGCTGATCGCCGTCGGCGTGCTGGCGTCCGTGTACCTGCAGATGCAGGCGGGCAACCGGATCGGCGTCATCGAGCTGACCCAGCGGGTGTCGCAGGGCCAGCAGATCGGCACCGCCGACATCACCGAGGCCATGGTCGCCAAGGACAGCAGCATCAACTACGTCACGTGGGCCGAGCGCGGCCTGCTGGCGAAGTACACGACGCAGACCGACCTGGTGGCCGGGACCCTGCTGGTCGGCCAGATGCTGACCACCGCGCCCGCCGCGAACAGCAACACCAGCACGATCGCCGTCACGCTGAAGTCGGGTCAGTTCCCGCCGTCGATCGGCGTGGGCGACACGGTGAACGCCTACTACGTCGGCCCCGCCTCGAACAACCCGCTCAGCGGCTCGTCCTCCGGCGGCTCGTCGAACGCCACCGACGTCTCGGCGCTGCTGTCCGCCTCGGTGAAGGTGGTCCAACTGCCCGCGGTCAGCGGCGGCGGCCTGGGCGGCTCGTCCAGCAGCGACGGCGTGTTCGCGGTCTCCGTGGCCAAGGCCGACGTCAGCGCGCTGCTCGCCGCCTCGGCCGAGGGCGACCTCGTGTTCACCAGCGGCGCGGGGAGCTAGGCAGTGACATGGCTCTGATCGCGCTCGCGGCCGACAAGGGCTCGCCCGGGGTCACCACGTCGGCGGTCGCGTTGGCCGCGGTCTGGCCGCGGCGCGCGCTCTACGCGGAATGCGACCCGCACGGCGGAGATCTGGTCTACCGGATGCCCGCCGACCACGGCGGCACCCTGGACCCGAACCGCGGTCTGGTCTCGCTCGCCGTGGAGGCGCGGCGCGGCCTGCACGCGTCCGTGCTGCCGCAGCACACCCAGCGCCTGAGCGGCGGTCTGGAGATCCTGGTCGGCCTCGGCAACGCGGATCAGGCGCACGGCATGACCGGGCTCTGGGGTCCGCTCGGCCGCGCCTTCGAGGGGTACGGAGACCTGTCCTACGGCGCCGACGTCATCGCGGACTGCGGGCGGATCGGCCCGGACTCGCCGACCGTGGACCTGCTCGCGCAGTCCTCGCTGGTGCTGCTCGTGGCGCGTGCCGAGGCCGAGCACATCGCGCACGTCCGGGACCGCGCGAACAGCCTCTCGGCGCGGCTGCACGCGGCCCAGGGCAGCTCGGTCTCGATCGCCCGGCCGCCGATCGGCGTCGTGCTGATCGCCCCGCCGGGCAAGGCGCGGCAGATCGCCAAGCAGGTCGGCGACCTGCTCGCGGCGACCACGCACGGCGCCGAGGTGCTCGGCGTGATCGCGCACGACGAGGCCGGGGCGGACGCGCTGGCCGGTCGCGCGCGCGGCCGGGTGGACAAGGCGCTGGTGACCCGCTCGGCGCGCGAGCTGGCCGGGGTCGTGGCGCACCGCTACGGCCTGCTGCGCCCGGCGAGCGGTTCGGCCCACGAGGCGCCGCCGCAGGTCTATCCGCAGCAGCACGCGGCCCCGATCTCGCCGACCGCCGTGCACCCCTCGGGCACCGGCGAGATCCCGGCGATGCCGCCCAACCTGACCAGCGTGCCGCACCCGAACGCCGTGCCGAACCAGAACCCGTATACGCATCAGCCGCCCTCGAGCTGGTCGGCGGTCTGAGATGGATCACGCACTCGTCAAGCGGTTGCGCCAGGAGGTCGGCGACCGGATCGCCGAGCAGCGCCGCGTCGACCAGCTCAGCGGCCTGCCCCCGATGACCGCGCAGGACGAACGGCAGTTCGCCCGCGCCGTGATCGGCCAGGTGCTCTCGGAGCACGCGCACGGCGAGATGACCTCAGGGCGCCGTCCGCCGACCGCGGAGGACGAGGAGGCGCTCGCCGCCGGGATCCACGCCGCGCTCTTCGGCGTCGGCCGGCTGCAGCCGCTGCTCGACGACCCGGACATCGAGAACATCGACGTCAACGGCTGCGACCGGGTCTTCGTCTCGTACGCGGACGGCCGCGAGGCGATGGTCGAGCCGATCGCCGAGACCGACGAGGAGATGGTCGAGCTCATCCAGATCCTCGGCGCCTACTCGGGCCTGAGCTCACGGCCCTTCGACTCGGCCAACCCGCAGCTGGACCTGCGGCTGCCGGACGGCTCCCGGCTCAGCGCGGTGATGGACGTGACGCGGCGCCCCGCGCTCTCGATCCGCCGCGCCCGCATGGGAAAGGTGTTCCTGAGCGACCTCGTCGGCAACGCCACGCTGTCCGGAGAGCTCGGCTCCTTCCTCTCGGCGGCCGTGCTCGCGCGCAAGAACGTGATGATCGCGGGCTCCACGAACGCGGGCAAGACGACGCTGCTGCGCGCGCTGGCCAACGAGATCCCGGCGCACGAGCGCCTGGTGACCGTCGAGCGCGCGCTGGAGCTGGGCCTCGAGCAGTTCCCCGAGCTGCACCCGAACGTCGTCGCGATGGAGGAGCGGCTGCCGAACTCGGAGGGACTCGGCTACATATCCATGGCCGAGCTCGTCCGGCGCTCGCTGCGGATGAACCCGAGCCGGGTCATCGTCGGCGAGGTGCTCGGCGACGAGATCGTCACGATGCTCAACGCGATGTCGCAGGGCAACGACGGCTCGCTCTCGACGATCCACGCGAACTCCTCGCTCGAGGTCTTCAACCGCATCTCGACCTACGCGCTGCAGTCCCAGGAGCGGCTGCCGGTCGAGGCGAGCCACATGCTCGTGGCCGGCGCGATCAACTTCGTGGTCTTCATCGAACGCCGCAACGACTACCACCGGGGCGGCACGATGAGCCGCAAGGTCACCTCCGTGCGCGAGGTCAACGGCGTGGACGGCCGGGTGCTGTCCTCCGAGATCTTCACCGAGGCGCCGGACGGATCCGCCGTGCCGCACTCGCCGATCAGCTGCATCGAGGAACTGATGGCGCACGGCTACCAGCCGAGCGGGGCGTGGCGATGACCCCTCAGGAGCTCTTCCAGCTGACCACGCTCGAGGCCCTGCTCGCCGGGATCGTGGCCGGCGGCGGACTGGCGCTGCTGATCGCCTCGCTGATCGGCTTCAAGCCGCGTGAGGGAGGCGAGGACCGGGTCGCGCGCTTCGGCGAGTGGCTGCGGTTGGCCGGGCGGCGCCTGGTGATCGCCCTGCTCGTCGGGATCGTGGTCGGGGTGCTGACGACCTGGCCGGTGGCCGGGATCTCGGTCGCGGTGCTGGTCTTCTTCTGGAACCGCCTCTTCGGCGGCGTCTCCGGGGAACGGCTCGGCATGCAGCGCGTCGAGGCCCTGGCCATGTGGACCGAGTCGCTGCGCGACACGATCGCCGGCGCGGTCGGCCTCGAGCAGGCGATCCCGGCCGCCGCGCGCACCGCCGGACCGCTGCTGCGCCCGCACCTGGACGCGATGATCGACCGGCTGCGCGGCCGGATGCCGCTCGCGGACGCGCTGCACCAGCTCGCCGACGACATCGACGACCCCAGCGCCGACATCATCATCGCCGCGCTGATCCTCAACTCGAAGCTGCGCGGTCCCGGACTGCGCGACGTGCTCAGCACGCTCGCCAAGTCCGCCCGCGAGGAGGTCGACATGCGCAACCGGGTCATCGCGCAGCGCGCGGGAACCCGGCGCTCCGTGCAGATCATCGTCGGCGCCGTGGTCTGCATGGTGCTCGGCATGGCGCTGTTCGACCAGAGCTATGTCCGGGCCTACGACTCAGTCGTCGGCCAGAGCGTCCTGGTGGTCGTGATGGTGTTCTTCGCCGGCGGCTTCTACTGGCTGCGCAAGCTCGCCGACGTCAAGACGCCGGAGCGCTTCCTGAAGCAGGGCGGGTGAGGTCGTGATCGAGGAGATCGTCATCGGCGCGGCCGTCGGCCTGGGCGTCTTCCTGTTGATCAGGGCCCTGGTTCCGTCGCGGCGCAGCGCGGCCGTCACGGTCGCCCAGGTCGACGCGCTGCGCGAGCTCGGCCCCTACGCGGCCGACGCGCAGCAGCGGCGCACGTTCAAGGAGCAGGTGGGCCGGTTCGTCGCCGAGTTCTACGCCAAGCAGGGCTGGCAGCAGCGCACGGTGCGGGCCGACCTCGCGCTGCTCGACCGCAGCTGGGAGACCTTCCTGGTGACGAAGGTCGGGCTCGCCGCGACCGGGTTCGTCGGCGTCCCGGTGCTCTTCGCCGTGCTCTGGCTGATCGGCTTCCGGCCCGGCGTGACGCTGCCGATCTGGCTGGCACTGGTGGTCGCGGTCGTCTTCTTCCTGCTGCCGGACGCGGAGGTGAAGCGGGACGCGAAGCTGCGCCGCGACGACTTCCGCCGCGTGGTCTCCGCGTACCTCGACCTGGTCGCGATGAACCTGGCGGGCGGCCGCGGCATCCCCGAGGCGCTGATGTCCGCCGCGGAGGTCAGCGACGGCTGGGCGGTCCGCCGGATCCGCAGCGCGTTGGCCGATGCGCGGCTGTCCGGCCAGACCCAGTGGAACGCGCTGGAGTCGCTAGGCGCGCGGATCGGGGTGCCCGAGCTCGTAGACCTCGGCCACACCCTCGCGCTGACCGCCGACGACGGCGCCAAGATCCGACAGTCCCTCAGCTCGCGCGCGGAGACGCTGCGCCGCCGCGAGCTGTCCGAGATCGAGGGGAAGGCCGGGCAGCAGTCGCAGACCATGCTCGTCGCGCAGATGCTGCTCTGCGTCGGCTTCCTGGTCTTCCTCATCTATCCGGCCGTGGCCCAACTCACTCATATCTGAAAGGTCGTGAACATGAAGCTTGGATTCGGATACGGACACGCGCTGGACTTTCTGCGCACCGTGCTCGTCGGGCGCTACGCCAAGGCCCGGCAGCTCGCCGACGACGGCGAGCGCGGCGCTTCGGCCGTCGAGTGGGTGGTCATCACCGCGATCGTGGTGATCATCATCGTCGCGGTCGGCGGCGTCCTCTACAACGTGCTCAAGGCCAAGACCACGCAGGCCTGCAACGCCATCAACACCGCGGGAGGCGCCAACGGCAACGCCAACCCCGCGGGCGCCACCTGCAACTAGGGCGCCGGTCTCTTCCATGCAGGCGCGCAGGAGGCGAGCGGACCGGGAGTCCGGAGCATC
Source organism: Actinospica sp. (assembly GCA_035712985.1). GTDB lineage: Bacteria > Actinomycetota > Actinomycetes > Streptomycetales > Catenulisporaceae > Actinospica. The sequence goes on along the minus strand of DASTAE010000377.1, from coordinate 4,393 downwards.
GGCGATCGAGCTGGTGCTCTGGACACCCGTGCTGTTCCTGGTGATGTTCGCGGCGGTGCAGTTCGGGCTCGACCTGTTCGCCCAGCACGTCGCCGCGTCGGCCGCCCAGGAGGGGGCGCGCCAGGCGCGGGACACGGCGTACGGCGACCAGACCTGGCAGTCGGACTCGACCAGGTACGCGGAGAAATGGGCCACCGACCTGATCGGCGGGCTGATCGTGCCGAACAGCCTGAACAGCACCGCGAACCCCGACACCGCGATCGACCTCAACACGGCGCAGAACCCCGAGGTCGGCGTGACGGTGAACTTCAGCGTCGTGTCGGTCATCCCGTTCATGCCGCTGAACGTCTCCGCCTCCAGCGAGGGTCCCGTCGAGTGCTTCTACAACGATGCGGGGCAGTGCGTTGGGAACTAGGCGGCGCGGGAGCGAGAGCGGGGTGTCGACGGTCGAGGTCGTCATCGCCCTGCCGCTGCTCGTCTTCCTGATGCTGTTCATGATCTACCTGGGCGTGAAGGTGAACCTGATCGGCCAGGTGCAGAACGCGGCGGACGACTCGGCGCGGATGGGCTCGGCGCAGCGCTTGTCCACGGTCGCCGATTCCGAGGCGCACGACGCGGCCAAGGCCGACCTGAACAGCGCGGGCTGCCAGGGCCTCACCGTGACCACCAGCGGCTTCGCCCAGGCGGGAGACTTCACCGCGACGGTCACCTGCACCAAGACCGTGTTCGGCATCGACGTCACGGTCGTGGAGACCGGGATCTCGCCGATCGACACCTATCGGCAGGCGAACTGATGAGACGGCTTCGGGAACGACTGCGGGAGAGGTACCGGTCCAGGCGCCGGGACGAGAGCGGTTCGGTCGCGTTCATCGTCATCATGTGGTCGGTGGTCGTGGTCGCCTTGGCGGCGCTGGTGATCGACGGCAGCCTGATGATCTCGCAGAAGGAGCGCGCCGCCGACCTCGCCGCTCAGGCGGCCCGCGCGCAGGCCGAGAATCTCAACCCGGTTCTGCTGCGCGAAAAGGGGGAAGCTGAGATCGAGCTGGATTCCGGCGGCGACCCCTGCCTGTCGGCCCGGCAGTACCTGAGCCAGAACACCATCCACGACGGCACGGCCTACCTGGACACCGGCGCGCCGTCCGTCCAGGGCGCGGGCTGCGCGCTGGTGCCGGCCGCTCCGCAGCCGGACAACAGCGTCAGGGTCTGCGTGGCCGTCACGTACACCACGGTGCTGATCGACCTGTCGCCGATCGCCACCGCCTGCGCCACGGCCCACGCCAGCAGGCAGACGCAATAGGGTTCGAGGGAGGGACCACGGAATGTCGTACACGCCGCCGCAACCGGTGAAGCTGGAGACGGGACGGGCGCGGAAGTACCGCCGCACAGCCGGAGACGTCCTGCGAGCCCTCGGCGCGATGCTGGTGCTCGTCGTGCTGCTCGGCGCCGTTCCGTTCGCCCTGGTGCGCTTCATCGGCTGGCCGCTGCCGCATCAGATGCCGACGATGGACCAGCTGAGCAGCCCGCTCAGCGGCGACGTGCTGATCAAGGCGCTGGCCGTCGTGGTGTGGCTGGCCTGGGCGCAGTTCACCGCGTGCGTCCTCGTGGAGCTGGCGAACGCACGGCGCGGGATCGGGATCCCGACGAAGGTGCCGGTCGCCGGACCGAGCCAGTTCCTCGCGCGGCAGTTGGTGGCCGCGCTGCTGATGCTGACCGCCACGGCCGCCTCGTTCGCTCCCGACATCACGCACCTGTCGCAGACCCCGGCCGCGATTCCCAAGCCGCACACGGCGATCTCCCTGCAGCTGGACGCCGCGGGGACCCCGCAGTCCTCCTCGAACGGCACCGTCGCGACCGTCTCCAACGCCACGCTGCCGGTCATCCGCGATCAGCATCGGGTGGTGCACGCGGCGAGCGCGTCGACGGGCGTCGTCTCGGTGCAGACCGTGGCCGGCACGAAGCTCTACCGCGTGCAGCCGCCGCACGGCCGCAACTACGACTCGCTCTGGGAGATCGCCGAGCGGCATCTGGGCGACGGCCGCCGGTACAAGGAGATCTACGAGCTCAACAAGGACCGCATCCAGCCGGACGGTCAGAAGCTCACCGACGCCTCGTTGATCCGACCCGGCTGGATCCTGGAGATGCCCGCCGACGCGACCGGCGGTGACCTGATCACCGAGATGCCGGCCGTGGCCGGTTCGCCGACCGTGGGCAACGGCAACGGGTCCGTGAACGGCTCCTCGGCGCAGCAGCAACAGCAGCAGGGTTCGACGACCGATGCCAACGCGCAGACCGTCACGACGACGACCACGGGCTCGACGACCACTACGGGCACGACGACCACCAACGGCACGACCGCCACCAACGGCACGGCGACGACCAACGGCTCCGGGCAGCGGAGTCAGCAGGACCAGAAGGGCGCCGCCGAGCAGGCCGGCTTCGCCTTCGGCGGCGCCGCCACCGCGCCGTCCAAGCTGACCCCGGCCAATCCGCAGGGCGTGAAGGTCAGCCAGGAGGCTCAGGACATCGCGCAGGCGGTGGCCGCCGCCGCGCGGGCCGCCGCGGCCGTCGAGAACGCGCAGCAGAACGGCTCCGAGTCCGGCGGCGGCGTGATCGTCAGCGCCGGACTGCCGCGCAACTCGCACCGCGGCTCGGCCTCCGCCGACGAGAAGCAGCTCGGCCCGGTCGAGGAGCGCGTGCTCTACGGCATCGCGGGCGCGCCGCTGATGGCCGCCGGACTGCTGCTCGCGCTCGGCCGGCACCGTCGCCGCCAGCTCTGGAACCGCATCGGCGGACGCCGGCCGACCACGCCGACCGGGGACGCCGCGGTGGCCGAGGAGTCGATCAGGGTCGGCGCGGGCGAGGTCGAGGTCTGGTTCCTCGACCTGGCGCTGCGCGGTCTTTCCGCCGAACTCCACAAGCGCGGCCGGATGCTGCCGCGGGCCGGCGCGCTGCGGCTGCGTTCGCAGGGCATCGAGCTGATGCTCACCGAGACCGCCGACACGACGAGCCCCGAACAGGCCCCGCTGCCCTGGTTCACCGCCTCGGACGGCCGCTCCTGGAACTTCCCGCGCACCGCCATCGGCCAGATCGACTCGGACACCGCGCACCAGCGCTTCGCCCCGTACCCCGGCCTGGTCACGATCGGCACCGCGGGCGAGGAGGGCGGCGACCGGATCCTCGTCGACCTCGAGGACACCCCCGGCGTGCTCGCCGTCTCCGGACCGCGCGAGCAGGCCAGGGCCCTGATCTCGGCGATGGCCGTGGAGCTGGCCACGAACGCCTGGTCCGACCGGATGTCGATCACCCTGGTCGGCTTCCCCGGCGACCTGACGCCGCTGGCTCCGGCCCGGGTGCGGCACGTGAAGGTGCTCGACGAGATCCTGCCGACGCTGGAGGCCGAGGCCACCGAGCGCGCGGCCTCGCTGACCGGCGCGGGCCTGGACTCGGTGCTCGACTCGCGGGTGCGGGCGAGCCAGGCGGCGTCCTTCGCGCCGCACTTCGTGCTCGTCGCCGAGGAGCCGCATCCGGCGATCCTCAGCAGGCTGATCGAGATCGCGCCGCAGACCACGCGGGTGGGCATGGGCTTCGTCGTCGCGGGCGAGGTTCCCGACGCGGCCGGCCGCCTGGTGGTCTCCGAGCAGGGCACGGTCAGCGAGTCCCGCTCCGGCCTCGAGGCGCGCGCCCAGCTGCTGCCCGCCGATCAGTACGCGGCGATCCTCGGCCTCTTCCGGGCGGTCGGCGACGTCGAGGGCGTGCCGCTGAGCGGGGGAGCGGGCGGCGTGGCCCGGGTGGCCGGGGTCGGCTACACCGGCCCGCTGCCGGACGAGCAGCCCTCGGTCTTCGTGCGCGTGCTCGGCGAGCTGGAGACGAGCGGCACCGGGATCGCGGAGCCGGAGCGCGCGCCGCTGCTGAACGAGGCGCTGGTCTTCCTGCTCCAGCACCGCGACGGCGTGCACCCGAGCGTGCTGGCCGCCGCGCTCTGGCCGCGCGGCACGACCGCCGACGTGGCCCGCGCCACCGTGGAGCGGCTCGGCGACTGGCTCGGCGACGACCCGGACGGCGAGCCGAACCTGATCAGCGAGCCGGACGGCCGGCTGCGGCTCGGCCGGTGGGTCTGGTCGGACTGGGACCTGTTCGAGTCCCTGCAGTCCCGCGCCCTCTACGACGCGAACCTGCAGTCCCCGGTGCTGCTGGACAACCTGCTGAGCGCGGCGCTCGACCTGGTCCGCGGCCGCTTCCTGGCGAACCGGGCCAAGGGCAGGTACGGCTGGCTGGCCTACGAGATCGTCGAGGCGCAGATCCCGGCGCAGATCGCGGACACCGCCCTGCGGCTGGCCGACGCGCGGATCGCGAACGGCGCCGCCGAGAAGGCCATCGCGGCCGTCGAGGCGGG
>DASTAE010000376.1:0-29547 GCA_035712985.1 Actinospica sp. | reverse complement strand
GCCAGGTCGAGCACCCGGCTGTTGAACTGGAGCCAGGAGGCCTCCCGGTCCAGAAAACGCGAGGCCGACGCAGCGCTCGGCTCCCCAGACTGTTCCATGATCCAACTTTCGCATAGCAGAATGAACGGAGAGTGTCCTCCGGTCAGACTTTCGGTGTACCTCCATCAATTCCCGATATCAACCCGTCATACCCCCGCTATCTCAGCTCCACCTGGGCGGCCGTTCCCCGGGCGCCCTCAGGAGCGCACCCGGTACTCGAGGTCGACGGAGCGGATATGGAAGCCCGCGCGCTCGTAGAGCCGGACCGCGCCGGTGTTGTCGCCGTCCACGTAGAGGATCACGGTGCGAAAGCCCCGCTTGGTCAGATAGTCCAGGCCCTGGTGCAGCAGCACCCGGCCGAGCCCGGTGCCCTGCGCGCTCGGCGCCACCCCCAGCACGTAGACCTCGCCGACCTCCTCCTCGGCGTACGCGCCGGCCGGGTGGGTCTTGGTCCAGTGGAATCCGGCCAGGCCGTCCTGCTCCGCGCGCTCGGCCAGGAAGAAGCCGGCCGGGTCGAACCACGGCTCGCCGATCCGCTCGAGCAGGTCCGTCCGGGTCCACCTGCCCTGCTCCGGATGGCTCGCGAAGGCCTCCGCGTTGACCTTGAGCCACGCCTCGTCGTCCTCGCCGGGCCGGAAGGCGCGGATAGAGATCCCGGCGGGCGGCTTGGGCGAGAGCGCGGCCGGGGTCCAGCCGGCCAGCTCCATCAGCCGCAGCTCGCGGGATTCGACGAGCCCGAGCTTCGCGGCCACCCGACGGGCCCCGGGGTGCGCGCCGTGCGCCCAGAAGCGGGTCGCCCCCGCCTTGAGCGCGTCCCGGGCGAGCAGCGTGCCGAGCCCGGCCCCGCGCGCCTCGGGGGCGATCACCAGTTCGCAGCTGCGGCCGTCGTCGTCGGCCTCGTCCGCCGCGCCTATGTAGGCGTAGCCCAGCACGGCGCCCGCGGCCCCGTGCTCGATCAGATGCACGGCTCCGGGCCGTCCGTGCGCGACGGCCAGCCGCGCCTCCTCGGACAGCGGCACCTGCCCGTCCGCCGCGGCCGCGGCCGCCACCAAGGCGGCGACCCGCTCGCGATCGGGTCCGGTCAGCTCTCCCACGGTCTGCTCACGCATGGATCCAGAGTAGATGGCAGGGCCCTCGCGGAGCGGATCACGGATCTCAGACGGTGACGTTCTCGCGCTCGTTGCGCTTGTCCGGGTTGACGAAGCGGTAGCCGACGTTGCGCACGGTGCCGATCAGCTGCTCGTTCTCGGTGCCGAGCTTCGCGCGCAGCCGCCGGACGTGCACGTCCACGGTGCGGGTGCCGCCGAAGTAGTCGTAGCCCCAGACCTCCTGCAGCAGCTGCGCCCGGGTGAAGACCCGGCCGGGGTGCTGCGCGAGGTACTTCAGCAGCTCGAACTCCTTGAAGGTCAGGTCGAGCACGCGGTTGCGCAGCCGCGCCGTGTAGGTCGCCTCGTCGATCACCAGATCGCCGTTGCGGATCTCCAGCGGCAGGTCCTCGTTGCCGGAGGCGGCGGCGAGGCGGCCCAGCGAGAGCCGGATGCGGGCCTCGAGCTCGGCCGGTCCCGCGGTGTCCAGCAGGACGTCGTCGACCCCCCACTCCGCGGTGACCGCGGCAAGGCCGCCCTCCGTCGTGACCAGGAGCATCGGGCAGTCCAGACCCGTGGTGCGCAGCAGTCGGCACAGCGAGCGCGTGGCCGGTAGCTCGCGGCGGCCGTCGACCAGCAGGACGTCCGCAGGGGGCGTGTCCATCAGGGCGGACGCCTCGGCGGGCGCGACGCGGACCGTGTGCAGCAGCAGTCCGAGGGACGGCAGGACCTCGGTGGAGGGCGTGAGCGCGTTGGTCAGCAGCAGCAGTGTGGCCATGGGGGAGGTGCTCCTTCCACCGGCGTTCGTGCGGGCTTTGTAACCCGCGCGTAAAAAGCAACAAAGGACCCTGTGGCGTCGTCGCCCGGATCCTTTAACAGCGAGGATAGCCGACGTGACCACCAGGTGTCTGTAACGAAGAACACACGATCTGAACTGGAGCGTGCCCACGCCCCGGAGGTCGTGGCGGATACTTGCTCGAGAACGTGTGCCTTAAAACTAGCGATGGGTCGGGTGCTGGCCGTGACAGCGACACTGCGTTTCTGGGCCGCCGCGCGAGAGGCGGCCGGCGCAGCCGAGGAGACGGTGGGCGCCGCGACGCTCGGCGCCGCCCTGGACGAGGCGGTGCTCCGGCGCGGTGGCGACGAGGGCGGCGGCGCCGAGCTGCGCCGGGTGCTCGGGCGCTCGTCCGTGCTGCTGAACGGGGTGCAGGTGGGCCGTGCCGACCGCGCCGCGCTGCCGCTGCCCGACGGGGCCGTGGTCGAGATCCTGCCGCCCTTCGCGGGGGGCTGAGCCGACATGTCCTACGACGACTACCGGTACGAGAACTTCGACGAGTTCGGGCAGCAGCCGTACCAGCAGCCTTACGAGCAGTACGGCCAGCAGCAGTATCAGCAGCCGTATGAGCAGCCGTACGAGCCGCCGCAGTCGTACGAGCAATCGCAGGCCTACGAGCAGCCGCAGGCCTACGAGCAGCCGCAGGCCTACGAGCAGCAGCCGCGGTACGAGGCGCCCTACCAGCAGCAGGACCAGCAGTGGGCGCAGTCCGGTCTCGGCTGGGAGCAGCAGGCCTGGAACGACGCGCAGCAGGGCTCCGCCTATCCGTACACCCAGGTCAACGAGCTGTCCGGGACGGATTTCCCGCAGTACCAGTCGGAACTGCCCCGGCAGCTGCCGGTGCCGGACTACCCGCCGGAGTACGAGTCCTACCAGGAGTACGGCGAATATTCGGATTACGCCGAGGAGCCCGGCGGATTACCGCGGCAGCGCACCGAGCCCGAGGAGCCCGAGCCCCAGGAGGACGTCGCGCCGGAGCGCCGCGAGCGCGAGGTGCCGGAACCGAAACCGCGGCCGAACACGGCGCCCGCGGCCGAACCGGGCCGCGGGGCCTTCGGCGCGGCCGGGATCGGCGCGATAACGGCGGTCGCCGCCATCGCGTCCGGCGGGGCGCTGCTGGTGGTGATCGCCCTGGTGCAGGCCGGGATCGGCTTCGGCTGGCAGCAGGCCGTCGGCGCGCGCGAGGGCGGCCGGCTGGACCGGCGCGCCGCGGTGATCACGACCCTGATCGGCTGGGTCGCGACGGCCTCGGCCTACAAGCTGGGGCCGGACCACGAGTTCCTCGGCGTCCTCGCGCCGCTCGGCGTCGGCTTCCTGCTGCTCGCGGCGGACCAGATGACGCACCGCGGCCGGCACATCGGCGACGGCGAGCGCGTGGCCGATCTCGGAATCTCGGTCGCGGGCGGATTCTTCGCGGTGCTGCCGGCCGGATTCGTCCTCGCCGAGCGCACGGACTCCGCGCTGACCGGAGCGTGCGCCGTGGCCGCGGCGCTCGGGGTGCTCTGCTGCGCGCTGCTCGGCCGCAACCCGGTGCGCGGCATCCTCGCGGCGCTGCTGCTCGGCGCGGGCCTCGGCGCGTTCGCCGCGAAGGCGCTGCAGGCGGACGGCGGACTGCAGGCCGGAGCGCTCGGCGGCGCGGTCGCCGCGCTCGCGGCGGCCACCGCGGTCGGCGTGCTCGACCGGATCGTCACCGAGGCCGAGGCGCGCGGCTCCACGCGCATCGTGGCGCAGGCGCTGCCGGTCGCGCTCTCGGCGGTCGGCGCGCTCATCGCGTCCACCGTTTTCCGTTGATACAACGGCGATCCGCACTAGGCTGACTCGCGTGACTGAGCCGACCGTGCCCATGCCGCATGACAGTTGGGAACAGCCCACGCAGCAGGTGGACTATCGCGCGGCCAAGCGGCCGCGGCGCCGTCGCCGAGGCAGCAAGTGGCTGATCGCGCTGGTCGTGCTGCTCCTGCTGCTCGTCGGGGCGGACCGGATCGCCCTCGTGGTGGCCGAGGACCAGCTCGCCGGCCGAATCCAATCGTCCCAGCATCTGAGCCAGAAGCCGGGCGTGAGCATCGACGGCTTCCCGTTCCTGACGCAGGTGGTCGCGCGGAACTTCCCGCACGCCACAGTCGACATCCACGGCCTGACCGCGAACAGTCTGACCATCACCGATCTGCACGCCGACCTGCGCGGGGTGCACGTGAACGGCGCCTTCAACGGCGCCCTGGTGGACTCGCTCACCGCGACCGCGCAGATCTCCTACAGCGACATCGCCAAGGCGCTCGCCTCGCAGCTGAACGTCGGCGGCGTCCAGGTGGGCGCCATCCAGGTCGCCCGGGCCGGGAACAACCAGGTCAAGGCGACCTACCAGCTGCTCGGCGTCGACGTCAGCGCGATCGTGGACGTGACCCTGGCCGGCACGAACACGCTGGAGTTCAAGTCGGTCAGCTTCGACACCCCGCTCGGGGCGCTGGGCTCCCCCTCGAACTTCGACGTGAAGTACAACCTGGGCGCGCTGCCCTTCGGGATGAACCTGACCCAGCTCACCTTCACCGACACCCAGGTGGACATCTCGGCCACCGGAAGCCACGTGAACCTGAGCCAGAGCACGGTATCCGGCGGCTGACTTGGAAGGATGCGGCCGGCGGGCGGCCATGTTTCAAATGTGAGACCACCATCTCACTCCGTGAGATGTTCGTGACAGGCCGCCCGATCCGTCCTTAGTATCGAGGACATGAGACCCCAGGCAGAGCTCACCAAGCGGCGCGCAGTCGACCTGTGCCGCGTCGCCACCTGCCTGTGTCGTCTGGCCTGAGCCAGGCGGAGCACCTCGTCCTGCCCTCCGCGGCGGACGGCCTCATTTTCAGCCTGGAACGGCCCCGCACCCCAGCATGCGAGCAAGCCGGCATTCCCGGATTTTCCAACCTTGAGCATCAGGAGACTCATATGAGCCGCAGCGACGTCCTGGTCGACGCCGAGTGGGTCGAGCAGAACCTCGACAACCCGCAGGTGGCCGTCGTGGAAGTGGACGAGGACACCAGCGCCTACGAGAAGAACCACATCCGCAACGCGATCCGGATCGACTGGAAGCGCGACCTGCAGGACCCGGTCCGCCGCGACTTCGTCAACAAGGAGCAGTTCGAGGCCCTGCTGTCCGAGCGCGGCATCGGCAACGACACCACGGTCGTGCTCTACGGCGGCAACAACAACTGGTTCGCCTCCTACGCCTACTGGTACTTCAAGCTCTACGGCCACCAGGACGTCAAGCTCCTGGACGGCGGCCGCAAGAAGTGGGAGCTCGACTCGCGCGACCTGGTCGAGGAGGTGCCGACCCGCGCCGCGACCACCTACGTGGCCCAGGAGCAGGACGAGACCATCCGCGCCTTCCGCGACGAGGTCGTCGCCGCGATCAACGTCAAGAACCTGGTCGACGTGCGCAGCCCCGACGAGTTCTCCGGCAAGCTGCTCGCCCCGGCGCACCTGCCGCAGGAGCAGTCGCAGCGTCCCGGCCACGTGCCGAGCGCCAAGAACATCCCGTGGTCCAAGGCCGCGAACGACGACGGCACCTTCAAGTCCGACGCGGAGCTCACCGAGCTCTACCAGGAGGAGGGCGTGGACCTGGCCAAGGACACCATCGCCTACTGCCGCATCGGCGAGCGCTCCGCGCACACCTGGTTCGTGCTGCACGAGCTGCTCGGCCAGGAGAACGTGAAGAACTACGACGGCTCGTGGACCGAGTACGGCTCCCTGGTCGGCGTCCCGATCGAGCTCGGCGCCTGAGCGTCGGAAAGAGAGTACTGATATGTGCGGCGCCACCACCGGAGGCCTGTCCCGAGAGGGGATCGACGTGTCCAAGGAAACCGTGATCGAGGGAACCGTCAGCAAGGACGGCGTGCCCGTCACCGGCTACGTCCGCCTGCTCAACGCGGACGGCGAGTTCACCGCCGAGGTCCCGACCTCCGCGACCGGCGCGTTCCGCTTCTTCGCGGCGCCCGGCAGCTGGACGCTGCGCGCGCTGGTGCCCGGCGGCAGCGCCGACCGCGCCGTGGTCGCCGCGCAGGGCCAGGTGCACGAGGTCGCGATCGCGGTCTGATCCGCGCGATCCGCCTGTTTCGAACCGAGGGCCCCGGCGCGCTGCCGGGGCCCTCGGCGTGTCTCAGTAGACGAGAGCCTGCGTCCCGTCCTCCAGGATCTCCGCGGCGAAGACCTGCGCCCCGGCGATCCGCACGCCCGGACGGAGCTGCTCCTCGGTGATCTCCCGGCGGGCCGCGCACTGGGTGCACAGGGTCACGGTGCCGTTCGCCAAGATCGCCTCGAGCAGGTCGGCCAGCGGCGCCGAGTGCGGCAGTTCGAACTCCTCGGCGCGGCCCGGCAGCGCGAACCAGGAGGACTCGCCGGTCAGCCACAGCGAGACCCGCGCGCCGGAGGAGGCCGCGACCGCGGCGACCGTGAACGCCTGCGCGGTGCGCTCCGCCGCCTCGGCCCCCGACGTGAGCTTGATAACGAGGTTTCTGATCGTCATGGGCCCTGAGCGTAATTTAGACTTGACGCGCAATCCGACCAGCCCTTGACGCACAGGAGCGCAACGTCATGGAGAACTTCTTCACCGCCTTGCTCGTGGTGATGTTCATCGCCGTCACCTGGTTCGCCGGCTACGTGGTGCTGAAGCTCTTCAAGGGCCAGAACTGATGCCGTTCACCATCCCCACCGACCTGGAGCCGGCGCTGCTGCCGCTGTCCTTCCTGATCGGCGAGTGGGCGGGCGTCGGTCTCGGGCAGTACCCGACGATCGAGGACTTCCGCTTCGGCCAGGAGGTCGTGGTCACCTACACGCCGGGCAAGTCCTTCCTGGACTACGAGTCCCGCTCCTGGCTGATCGACGAGAACGGCGAGAAGGTCCGCCCCCTCGCCCGCGAGCACGGCTACTGGCGGCCGCAGCCGGGCAACCAGGTCGAGCTGGTGCTGACCCACCCGACCGGGATCGTCGAGATCTGGCTCGGCGAGGTCGACAACGGCAAGATCGAGCTGCACACCGACGCCGTGGCGCGCACCGCGTCGTCCAAGGAGTACTCGGCCGGACACCGGCTCTACGGCCTGGTGCAGAGCGACCTGTACTGGACCTTCGACATGGCCGCGGTCGGCCAGCAGCTGCAGAACCACCTCGCGGCGCAGCTCAAGCGCGTGAAATAACGATAAAAACCGGGTGCCCGCACGGCGTAGAGTTGGGTGCGTGTCGTCCAGCGGTGCACCCATCGACCTGACCGAGGAGCTGCGGGCCAAGGGCTACCGGCTCACCCCGGCCCGCCAGCTCGTGCTCGGCGCCGTGCTCGCGCTCGAACACGCCACCCCGGACGCCATCTGCGCCGAGGTCCAGCGCACCGCGAGCTCGGTGAACCTCTCCACGGTCTACCGCACGCTGGAGCTGCTCGAGGAGCTCAACCTCGTCTCGCACACCCATCTGGGCCACGGCGCGCCGATCTACCACGCGGCGCACGAGCGGGACCACCTGCACCTGGTCTGCGGCGCCTGCGGGAAGATCACCGAGGCCGCCGCGAGCTGCGCGGATTCGCTGGTCGAGGGCCTGCGCACCCAGTTCGGCTTCGAGACCGACGTGGCCCACTTCGGCCTGTTCGGCCGCTGCGCCGAGTGCGTCGCGGCCGGGGTGACCGCCAACTCGGCCCGGCACGCGCCCGCCGGGAACAACTCCGCCGGTCCGGCGAGTTGATCCGGACATGCGATCCCCCCTGCTCGACCTGCCAGGCGCCGTCCCGGCCGAAGCCCCCGACGCGGGCGTGGCCGCCCACTACGGCAATCCGCACGTGGAACAGCGCGAGCTGGAGGCGGGCCGCGGCTTCGTGGACCTCTCGCACCGCGGCGTGCTGCGGATCGGCGGCAAGGACCGGCTCTCGCTGCTGCACTCGCTGACCACCCAGCACCTGAGCGACCTGGCGCCCGGCCACGCCACCGAGACGCTGCTGCTGGACCCGAACGGCCGCATCGAATACGCGCTCTACCTCGTGGACGACGGCGAGCACACCTGGGCGCACACCGAGCCGGGCGCGGCCGAGGGCTTCGCCGCGTTCCTGGCGAGGATGCGCTTCATGCTCGAGGTCGAGCCCGTGGACGTCACCGACGAGTACGCGGTCGTCTACGAGGCGGCGCCGAGCGACGTCTCCGACGTGGTCGCGCGAGAGCTGCCCGGGGGCGCCCGCGAGCTGTTCCTGCCCCGCGAGCGCCTCGCGGAGTACGGCCGGACCCACGGGCACCCGGCGGGCGTCTGGGCCGCCGAGGCGCTGCGGATCGCCGGACACCGGCCGCGCGCGGGCCTGGAGACCGACCAGCGCAGCATCCCGCACGAGCTCGGCTGGATCGGCTCCGCGGTCCACCTGAACAAGGGCTGCTACCGCGGCCAGGAGACCGTGGCCCGCGTGGAGAACCTCGGCCACCCGCCGCGCCGCCTGGTGATGCTGCACCTCGACGGCACCGAGGAGCACCTGCCGCCGCACGGCTCGCCGGTGCTGCAGGACGGGCGCGAGGTCGGCTCCGTGACCAGTTCGGCCCGGCACTACGAGCTCGGCCCGATCGCGCTGGCCGTGGTCAAGCGCACGGTCCCGGTGGACGCGCCGCTCGAGGCGGACGGCGTGCCGGCCAGCCAGGAGGTCGTCGTGGCCCCGGACGCCGGGGGCACCGCGCGCGAGCGGCTGCGCCGTCCGGTCTGAGCGGTCTGCATCCCATACCGAATTGGCTGGATTTGACGCATGGGGCGTGCAATTTGCACTGCACGCTCAGCTGATCGGGTGACAGTCGTCTGTCAAGAGGCCGTACGGGCGAGCACCGTGGCACTATGCAGCCATGACGGACGTGACGCGGCGCGCTGAGCGGCGCCTGGACCGGGTGCTCGCCGCCGACCTGGACCTGAGCGGCCTCAGCACTCCGCAGCTGCGCGAACGGCGCGGCGAGGCGATCGCGGAGGAGGCCGACCTGTCCTACCTCCGGAGGCTGCTGCACGGCCGGATCGACATAATCACCGCGGAGCTCAAGGGCCGCGCGGCCGGCGACGCCAGCCCGCTGATCGGCCGGCTGATCGAGATCCTGGCCGACCAGCCGGCGCCGCGCCAGGCCTCGGCCCGGCACCTGCCGATCGAGTCGCTGTCCATCGGCGAGTACCGGCTCGAGATGGAGGCCGCGCTCGCCGAGATAGACCTGCCCGACCTCGACTCCTGCCCCGCGGCCCGGCTGACCGAGGTGGCCGACCGGCTGACCCGGCACGAGCAGGAGATCTCCGCGCTGCGCCGGACCGTGCAGCACGTGGTCGACGCGTACGCCGCCGAGCTGGCCCGCCGCTACCGCGAGGGCGAGGCGCGGGTGGACGAGCTGCTCGCCTGAGGACCGCGCGACCGCGTCGAAGTAGTCTTCAACGCATGAATTCGAATAACTTGATCGACTTCGCGAGCGCGGCCCCCGTCGCGGGCTCCCTCGACGTCGTCTGGAACCACGGCGTCCGCGGGAGGGGCGCCGTGGAGCCGGCGATCCAGGTGCACCGGTACGACGAGCACACCGTGATCCTGCGGCAGAGCAAGGCGGTCAACTACGAGGCGCCGTTCCTGTTCCTGCTGTTCGGCAACGAGCGCGCGCTGCTGCTGGACAGCGGCGCGACCAAGGAGCCGGAGCGCTTTCCGTTGCGCGCCACCGTGGACGGGCTCATCGCCGAGTGGCTGGAGCGGCACCCGCGCGAGGGCTATGAGCTCGTCGTCGCGCACACCCACGGGCACGGGGACCACGTCGCCGGGGACGGGCAGTTCGCCGACCGCCCGAACACGACCGTCGTCGCGCGCGAGGTCGAGGCCGTGCAGGCGTATTTCGGCTTCGACGCGGCGCGTTGGCCGGACCAGACCGTCACGTTCGACCTCGGCGGCCGGGTGCTCGAGGGCTTCGGCTCGCCGGGCCACCACAAGGCGGCGGTGACCTGGTACGACCCGTGGACCGCGATCCTGCTGACCGGCGACACCGTGCTGCCGGGCCGCCTCTACGCCTTCGACTACGCCGCGTTCCTCGCGACGCTGGACCGGATGGTGGACTTCGCCGCGACGCATCCGATCAGCCACGTGCTCGGCTGCCACATCGAGATGACGAACCGTCCGGCGCGCGACTACCCGCTCGGCGCGACCTACCAGCCGGACGAGCGAATACCGCAATTGACCGCGGACCGGCTCACGGCGGTGCGCGACGCGGCCCGCAGCGTGGCGGACCGGCGCGGCGTGCACCCCTTCGAGGACTTCATCGTCTACAACGAGCCGCGCAAGTCGGACATGATCCGCCTGATGCTGCGCGGGCTCGCCGCGAAGGCACGCCGCTAGCGCCGTTTGCAAGCGCGCTTGCAAAAGTAAGCACCTCGGTCTACCGTAGAGGTGTGACAGACCTTCACCTCGGACCCGTGCGGCTGACCCAGCTCGGCGCGTACATCCGCGAACAGCGGGAGAACGCGCAGTACTCGCTGCGGCAGCTGGCCTCGGTGTCCGGGGTGTCCAACCCCTACCTCAGCCAGATCGAGCGCGGGCTGCGCAAGCCCAGCGCCGACGTGCTCCAACAGCTCGCCAAGGCCCTGCAGATCTCCGCGGAGACGCTGTACGTCAGGGCCGGGCTGCTCGACGGGGAGCAGGGCGCGGCGGCCGAGGACTCCGAGCCCCATGGGCCGGCGAACAGCCAGGCGGAGCGGACGGGCGTGCTCGCCGCCATCGCCGCCGACCCGCATTTGACCCCACGTCAGAAGAACGCCCTGCGGGAGATCTACCTCTCCCTGCGCGGGCAGGAAGGCAGTGACTGAGATGGCCATCACCGACGAGATCCGCAAGACCCTCAGCGACCCCAAGCCGCTCTACGCGCTGGCCGGCGCGGGCGACCTGGCCGCCGAGAAGATCAAGGAGGCGCCCGAGCACTTCAAGGACGCCCCGGCGCTGATCGCCGAGGCCGGCGCCACGCTGACCACGATCGCCAACAAGATCGCCGCGGCGCCTCAGTGGCGTGAACCCGTCGAGGCGTTGGCCAAGGCCGGCGCCACCGTGCAGGGCGTGGCCACCAAGGGCCTGCGCCCGGACGGCCAGGCGATCCGCGGCGCCGCGCAGACGGTGGCGCTGCAGCAGGTCGGCCGGCTGCTCGAGGCCGCCGGCAAGGCCGTGGAGACCTACGACGAGCTGGCCGAGCGCGGCAAGGTCGTCGTGCTGCGCTACAGCGGCAGCGCGGACACCGTCCCCGGCGAGGCTGCGGACGCCGAGCACGGCGCCGTGAAGGTCGTCGTCGAGCAGGTCGTCGAGGAGGACGAGATCGAGGACGCCCCGGTCGAGTCCGCCGCGGAGGCCGCCCAGGTCTTCGAGGAGGCCGCGGAGACCGAGACGGCCGCCGAGGCCGCCGAGGCCTTCGAGTCCGCCGACGAGGCGCCGAAGCCGGCCGCCGCCCGCAAGGCGGCGACCGCCAAGAAGGCCGCCCCGCGCAAGCGGGCCACCGCGCCGAAGACCCCGCGCCCGCCGAAGGCCTAAAGCGCCGCGCGGCAGGAAAACATAAGAAAACCCCGTGGCATCCCGCGTTCGAGGTAGCGTGGGATGCCTGCGGGGTATCCGCACCACGCGGCGCCTCGCCGAACGCGGCCGAACCGAAGGGACGGGCACATGCTGGGCAGCGGCTTGATCACGAACACCTTCTTCAGCGTGCTGAACCTGCTCCTGCTCGCGCTGTTCTGCTTCAAGGTCTTCGTCTTCGTGGACGCGGCGATCCGCCCCGCCCGCGCGTACGTGGCGGCCGGAAAGCTGACCAAGGTCGCCTGGCTGCTGATCCTCGGCATCGCGGCCTTCTACGACTTCGAGTGGGGCTCGTTCTTCTCCTTCCTGACGATCATCGGCGCCGCCGCCGCGATCATCTACGCCGTGGACGTGCGCCCCGCCCTGCGCCAACTCTCCGGCCGCACCCCCAAGCGCGGCCTCAAGGACCGGCAGCACGACGGCCCGTACGGCCCCTGGTAGAAATCAAAGAGAACTCTCAATCTGGCTTCACCGCGGGCTAAGCGTCGACCGGCAGTATCGGAATCACCCCCCAAGGTCGGGGTGGACCGGTTAGCCGGAAAACCCCGCTGCTCCGAGGGTGCCCGACCCCCGGAGGGTGCTTTGCGCACCAACCCCTACGGCCTCGGCTGAGCTACCCCCCGCGAGCTCCCCGAGGCCGTAGGTTTTTCTGGATCGGGGGCGCCCCGGCCGGCATGGTGAGCCGCGGTTGTGCGCCGCTTCGCGTCGCTTCGGGGGTTGCGCTTGCCCTCCCACCCACCCGTCGCGTAGCAGCGTGCGCTGGAGATTCAAGCGGTGGGTCAGGGCAGATCTGCCCATCTGCGTTCCGCGTCGTAGGCCTTCGAGCGCAGGGTGCGCGCCTGCGACGGGCTCCATGCCAGGTGCCCAGCGCGTACGCGGCCTCGATGTCGCCGCTCTCGGCGCGGCGCTGCCATTCGCGCGCTCGCTTGGTCTCGCGGCCGAAAACCATGGTTGTCAGACTGCTGAACCGCGCGGCGCCAGGGCCTTCCAATCGACGGTCAGTTCGCCCAGCCGCCAGCGGGGTTCGCGGTCCAGGACGGGCCAGTCGGCGGTCAGGCCGCGGGCTGAGGCGATCCAGCGTTGGCGGGCGCCGAAGGCGGCCAGCGGGGCGTTGGCGGCCCACGCCCGGTCCCAGTCGCGGAGGAAGGCGTGCACGTTCTCGCCGGGGATGTTGCGGTGGATCAGGGCCTTCGGCAGGCGTTGGGCGAAGATCGCGGGGCTCTCCAGCGTCGCCAGGTTGGCGGCGAAGCTCAGGGTGCGGGGGCCCTCGGCGCCCAGCGTGGCCCACACGGCGATTCGGCCGTTCTCGGAGCAGGTGCCCTCCAGGAGCAGGCCGTCCGGGTCCAGGGCAGTGCGCAGGCGGGTCCAGACTTCGGCGACGGCGCTCTCCTCGTATTGGCGCAGGACGTTGAAGGCGCGCAGGAGGATCGGCGGGTCGGGGACGGGGAGTTCGAACCCGCCCAGCCGGAATTCCAGGCTCGGCGGGTCCTGGTACGGCTCGGCCGCCGCTACCCGGGCGGGGTCGATCTCCAGGCCAAGGACGCGGAGGTCGCCGCGCACGGTCCGCAGGCGCTCGGCCCATTCGACCGTCGTGATCGGGTACGCGCCGTAGCCCAGGTCCACGGCCAGGGCGCCGGGCCGGGCCGACCAGAGGAGCCTGCTGTGCGTGCCCAGCAGCCATCGGTCGACCCGGCGCAGCCGGTTCGGTGCGGTCGTGCCGCGGGTGACCGTGCCGACCGGCCGGCTCCTGACCATCCTCGAAGCCTCAGCTCTCGCGGTGCACCTTGTACGACGCGGCCTGCGCGATGGGGCGCACGACCAGCAGGTCGATGTCCACGTGCGCGGGCCGGGTCACGGCGAAGGCCACGCAGTCGGCGATGTCCTCGGCGACCAGCGGCTCGGCGACGCCCTGGTACACGGCGTCGGCGCGGTCGGCGTCGCCGAAGCGGTTCAGCGAGAACTCCTCGGTCTTCACCATGCCGGGGGCGATCTCCGTGACGCGCACCGGCTTGCCGTTGAGCTCCAGGCGCAGGGTGTCGCTCAGGGCGTGCTGGGCGTGCTTGGCCGCCGTGTAGCCGGAGCCGCCTTCGTAGACGCCGTGGCCCGCGACGGAGGTGATGTTCACCACGTGGCCGCGGCCGTACTTCAGCATCGCGGGCAGCAGCGCCTGCACCATCCGCACGGAGCCGAGGACGTTCACCTCGTACATCCAGCGCCAGTCCTCGATCTCGGTCTCGGCCGCCGGGGCCAGGCCCCGGGCGCCGCCCGCGTTGTTCACCAGGACGGCGCATTCGGGCAGCTGCGCCGCGAGCGCCGCGACGGACGCGTCGTCGGTGACGTCCAGCTCAACGGGCCTCACGCCGGTCTCGGCCGCGAGTCGCTCAAGCCGGTCGAGCCGCCGGGCGGCCGCGATCACCTCGAAGCCCTCGGCCGCGAGCCGGCGCGCCGTCGCCGCCCCGATCCCGCTGCTCGCTCCGGTCACCACCGCTACAGGTTGGGTCATACGGCCATTCTCCCAAACCGGCGAGCCTTTCCGGTGCGAGCCCCCTGCGCGCTCCCGTGCGCGGGACCTGCCGCAATTGCATCTGGGGAATACTGGATCGGGCGGGAGAGGTTCTGAACGGTTGCCCGGACGTGCGCAACCAGAGGAGTGAGTGATCGTGAAGCCCCGGCGGATAGCCATGCTCTCCGTGCACACGTCCCCCCTCGAACTGCCGGGCACGGGCGACGCCGGCGGGATGAACGTCTACATCGTGGAGCTGTCCAAGCAGCTCGCGGCGCTGGGCACCGAGGTGGAGATCTTCACCCGGGCCACCACCGGCTACCTCCCGCCGCAGGTCGAACTGGCGCCCGGCGTGCTGGTGCAGCACGTCACGGCCGGTCCCTACGAGGGCCTGTCCAAGGAGGACCTGCCCGGGCAGCTGTGCTCCTTCACCTCGGGCGTGCTGCGCACCGAGGCCTTCCAGGACCCCGGCCACTACGACCTGATCCACTCGCACTACTGGCTCTCCGGCCAGGTCGGCTGGCTGGCCAAGGAGCGCTGGGGCGTGCCGCTGGTGCACTCCATGCACACCCTCGCGAAGGTGAAGAACACCGCGCTGGCCGAGGGCGACACCCCGGAGCCCGCCGCCCGGCTGATCGGCGAGGACCAGGTCGTGCGCGCGGCCGACCGGCTGATCGCGAACACCGCGCAGGAGGCCGATCAGCTGATCCGGCTCTACGACGCGCCCGCCGAGCAGGTGACCGTCGTGCACCCGGGCGTCAGCCTGGACCGCTTCGCGCCGGGCGACCAGCGCGCCGCGCGGGCCGCGCTCGGGCTGCCCGCCGAGGCCCCGCTGCTGCTGTTCGCCGGCCGGATCCAGCCGCTCAAGGCGCCGGACGTGCTGCTGCACACCGCCGCCGAGCTGTTGCGCCGCGATCCGGTGCGCTACGCGGAGCTGACCGTCGCGGTCGTCGGCGGCCCGAGCGGCAGCGGCAAGGCGACCCCGCACCACCTGACCCGGCTGGCCAAGCGGCTCGGGATCGCCGAGCACGTGCGCTTCGTGCCGCCGGTGGACCAGGACCGGCTGGCGGACTACTTCCGCGCGGCCGACGTCGTCGTGGTGCCCTCGTACAACGAGTCCTTCGGCCTGGTCGCGATCGAGGCGCAGGCCTGCGGCACCCCGGTGGTCGCGGCCTCGGTCGGCGGACTCGGCACGGCCGTGCGGCACGGCGAGTCCGGGCTGCTGGTCGACGGGCACGATCCGGCCGACTACGCGCAGGCCTGCGCGCGGCTGCTGGAGAACCCGGCAGCCCGGGCCCGGATGGGCGAGGCGGCGCGGCGGCACGCGACCCGCTTCGGCTGGGGCGAGACCGCGCGCCGGACCCTCGAGGTCTACGACGAGGCCCGCGCGCTGACGGGCGACGCGGCCGCCGCGATCCGCGCGGCGTAGGCTCGATCCCGTGACGGAGACCCTGCGTACCACGGCCGCGTCCGAGATCGAGAAGGCGCTGCGCGAGGCCGAGGCGGAGTACGAGAACCCGGCCCCCGGCCACTACGTCGTCGCGCTGCCCGGCACCCGCAAGCTCTCGACCGGCTGCTCGCTGCTGGTCGGCGACCACACGCTCTCGATCAACGCCTTCGTGGTCCGCTCCGCCGACGAGAACCACGAGGGCGTCTTCCGCTGGCTGCTGGAGCGCAACGCGAAGCTCGCCGGGATCGCCTTCGCCATCGACCGGCTCGGCGACGTCTACCTCGTCGGCCGGCTGCCGCTCGCCGCCGTCACCGCGGCCGAGGTCGACCGGCTGCTCGGCGCCGTGCTCGAGGCCTCGGACAGCAGCTTCAACACGCTGCTCGAGCTCGGTTTCGCGAGCTCGATCCGGCGCGAGTGGGAGTGGCGGCTCAAGCGCGGCGAGCCGACCTACAATCTCGCCGCCTTCGAGCGTCTACGACCCGAGACACCCGGCGACGCCGAGCAGCCGCTCGGATAGTCTCGGCACTATGGCTGACAGTACTGACCGCGCGCGCGTTGACGGTTACCGCCTCGTGCTGCTGCGCCACGGCGAGAGCGCGTGGAACGCGAAGAACCTGTTCACCGGCTGGGTGGACGTGGACCTCACCGCCCAGGGCGAGGAGGAGGCGATCCGCGGCGGCAAGCTGCTGGCGGAACGCGGCCTGCTGCCTGACGTGCTGCACACCTCCGTGCTGCGCCGGGCCATCCGCACCTCGCAGCTCGCGCTGAACGAGATCGACCGGCACTGGATCCCGACGCACCGCTCCTGGCGGCTCAACGAGCGGCACTACGGCGCCCTGCAGGGCAAGGACAAGGCGCAGACCCTCGCCGAGTTCGGCGAGGAGCAGTTCATGCTGTGGCGCCGGTCCTACGACGTGCCGCCGCCCCCGCTGGCCGAGGACGACGAGTACTCGCAGTTCCACGACCCGCGCTACGCGGTGCTGCCGACCGAGCTGCGGCCGCGCACCGAGTGCCTGGCCGACGTCGTGGACCGGATGCTGCCCTACTGGTACGACGCGCTGGTCCCCGACCTGCGGGCCGGCCGCACCGTGCTGGTCGCGGCGCACGGCAACTCGCTGCGCGCGCTGGTCAAGCACCTCGACGGCATCTCGGACGAGGCGATCGCCGGCCTCAACATCCCGACCGGCATCCCGCTGTACTACGAGCTCGACGCCGACCTGCGCCCGGTGACCAAGGGCGGCGAGTACCTCGACCCGGCCGCCGCGGCCGAGGCCATCGAGGCCGTCAAGAACCAGGGCAAGAAGTAGCGCCGAATGGAATGAGGAAAGCCCCGCCGGAATACTCCGGCGGGGCTTTCTCCGTCTTTCGGCGTATCAGTTCTCGCCGGTCACCAGGAAGACCAGGCGGCGGGCCACGGAGACGGCGTGGTCGGCGAAGCGCTCGTAGTAGCGGCCGATCAGGGTGACGTCGATCGCGGTCTCGACCGGGTAATCGTTGCCCTCGTGCAGCAGGGCGGCGAACAGCTGGCGGTGCAGCTGGTCGACGGCGTCGTCCTCCTCGTCGAGGCCGCGGGCGGCCGCGATGTCCTGGCCCTCGATGATCTCGCCGGCCTTGACGGCCAGCTCGCCGCCGAGGCGGCCCATCTCGCGGATCTGGTCGTGCAGCTCGGCGGGAACGGCCGACTCGGGGTAGCGCAGCCGGGCCACCTTGGCGATGTGCTTGGCCAGGTCGCCCATCCGCTCCAGGTCGCTGCTCATCCGCAGCGAGGTGACGATCGTGCGCAGGTCGCCGGCGACCGGCTGCTGGCGGGCCAGCAGGTCCAGGGCGCGGGCGTCGAGGCTCTCGCGCAGCGCGTCCACCTGCTCGTCGCCCGAGATGACCTTCTCGGCGAGCTGCAGCTCGGCGTTCAGCAGGGCGTCGGTGGCCTGGTTCAGCGCGGTCGCGACCAGCCCCGTCATCTCGATCAGGGTCGCGCCGATCGAATCGAGCTCTTCGTGGTACAGGTCGCGCATCGTGCACTCCCGGTCATCGTGGTTTGGATTCTCCGCTACCGTACGGGGTCACTCCTTCGGCGGCCACGGCGCATGGTGAATCAAACGCTACCCATACGTGAATTCTCGGCGACGTTCGAGGTTGCTCGTACACCAAGTCTTCGAAACGCCGGGTTCGCCCGCTTACTCTGATCGTGTGCCAATATTCGTCGCGTCCGCCCTGCATGTCGCGGCCGTATCCGCTTCCGCGCTGATCGCGCTGGGTGTGGGTGCCGCGGGCGGTCTCGCCTTCCGCTGGAGCGAGCGGGACCGGGCCAAGGCGGAGCCCCCGCCGGAGCCGCTGGTGCCGTCGGGCGTCGCGGCGGTCCTGCAGGTGCTGCGCTCCTCGGCCGTGCTGCTCGATCCGAGCGACGCGGTGGTCAAGGCCTCGCCCGCGGCGCACGCCATGGGCCTGGTCCGCGGCCAGCGCCTGGTCCCCGAGGAGCTGACCGGGATAGCCCGCCAGGTCCGCAGGGACGGGGAGATCCGCCAGGTCGAGCTCGAGCTGCCGCGCGGCCCGCTCGGCCAGGACACGCTCGCCGTCTCCGTCCGGGTCGCCCCGCTCGGCTCCCAGCTGGTGCTGGTGCTGGTCGAGGACCGGACCGAGGCCCGCCGGGTGGACGCGGTCCGCCGCGACTTCGTCGCCAACGTCAGCCACGAGCTCAAGACCCCGGTCGGCGCGCTCTCGCTGCTGGCCGAGGCGGTGCTGAGCGCGAGCGACGACCCGGACGCGGTGCGCCGCTTCGCCAGCCGGATGCAGAAGGAGGCGCACCGGCTGACCCATCTGGTCCAGGACCTGATCGACCTGTCCCGGGTGCAGGGCGACGACCCGCTGGCCGCGGCCGTCCCGGTGGATCTCGGCGAGGTCGTCGCGGCCGCCCGGGAGCGGGTGGCCGAGGTGGCGCAGTCGCGCTCGATCGAGATCGTGGCGGCGGGCGCGGACGGCGTGGCCGTGCTCGGCGACCTCGGCCAGCTGACCACGGCCGTGGGCAACCTGGTCGAGAACGCCGTGAACTACTCGCCCGACCGCACCAAGGTGGTCGTCTCGGTGCGGATAGAGGGCGAGCTCGCCGAGATCTCGGTCACCGACCAGGGCGTCGGCATCCCGGACCAGGACCTGAACCGGATCTTCGAGCGCTTCTACCGGGTGGATCCGGCGCGCTCGCGGATCACCGGCGGGACCGGGCTCGGGCTCGCGATCGTCAAGCACATCGCCGCCACCCATGGCGGGGACGTGTCGGTGTGGAGCGTCGAGGGTGCCGGCTCCACCTTCACCCTGCGGTTGCCGGTGGCCGTCCAGGCCCCGGCGGCCGAGCTGCATCCAACCCCCACACAACAGACAATCACGACAGGGAGTCGAACGACGTGACCAGGGTTCTGGTGGTCGAGGACGAGGAGTCGTTCAGCGACCCGCTTTCCTACATGCTGCGCAACGAGGGCTTCGAGGTGGCCGTGGCCGCCACCGGGCCCGACGCGCTGGACGAGTTCGACCGGCACGGCGCCGACCTCGTCCTGCTCGACCTGATGCTGCCCGGACTGCCCGGCACCGAGGTCTGCCGCCAGCTGCGCACCCGCTCCAGCGTCCCGGTGATCATGCTCACCGCCAAGGACTCGGAGATAGACAAGGTCGTGGGGCTCGAGCTCGGCGCCGACGACTACGTCACCAAGCCCTTCTCCTCGCGCGAGCTGGTCGCCCGCATCCGCGCGGTGCTGCGCCGCCACGGCGGGCAGACCGAGGAGCTCGAGGACGCCGCGCTGGAGGCCGGCCCGGTCCGGATGGACGTCGAGCGGCACACGGTGAGCGTCGGCGGCAACGGCGTGCAGCTTCCGCTCAAGGAGTTCGAGCTGCTCGAGATGCTGCTGCGCAACGCGGGCCGGGTGCTCACCCGCATGCAGCTGATAGACCGGGTCTGGGGCGCGGACTACGTCGGCGACACGAAGACCCTGGACGTGCACGTGAAGCGGCTGCGCGCGAAGATCGAGCCCGACCCGGCGCTGCCCCGCTACCTGGTGACCGTCCGCGGCCTCGGCTACAAGTTCGAGCCCTGATCGACCCGCTCTGCGGAACGCGAACGGCCCCCGGCGCACCACTCGAGTGGCGCAGCGGGGGCCGTTTCCGTTGAGCCGTACCGCCCGTACGGGCTAGTGCGTCGAGCTCGCCGAGGCGGTCGCGGTGCCGCTCGCCTTCGCGGTGCCCGTGGCGGTCGCCGTGTCGGTGCCGCTCGCCTTGGCCGTCGCGGTGCCGCTCGCGGTCGCCGTCCCGGAGGCCGTCGCCGTCGCGGTGCCGCTGGCCGTCGCGGAGCTCGAGGCGGTCGGGGTTCCGTTGGCGCCGTTCGGGTTGTAGCTCGCCCACAGGCCGGTCGGCGGCTGCACGATCGCGGTCACGGTCGCGGTCTGGCCGTTCGAGAAGGTGTAGACGACCTGGGTGTTCGAGCCGACGGTGAGGTCGGCGTTGGCGACCTCGAGCTCCGGCTGGCCGCTCTGGCCGAACTGCACCGAGGTCAGGCCCGGCAGGCTCACCGAGGCCGAGCTGACCTGCACGCCGCTGGCCAGCTTGGCGTTGTCTGCGGGCGGCACGATCGTCGCGGTCGAGCCGGCCACGGAGACGCCGGTCAGCTCGACGGTGTTCGCGGCGGACGCGTCGGTGTTGGCGACCTGCCCGATGACCTCCGCGCTGCGCGAGCTCGCGTCGAACACCACCCAGACGTTGGTGATCCACGTCTCGCCGACCTTGGTGTGCCCGTTGTTCGGCTGGATCTGGTACACCTGCGGGTTGTTGCCGTTCGCGCAGGCGGACAGGATCGGCAGGGCCACCAGGACCGCGGCGCCGGCCAGCGCGGCACGGCCGCGGCGGGAGCGCAGCGAAATGCGGGCGCCGGTCCGCCCGGTGGACGTCGTGGGGTTGCTCACGGTGGGTCAGGCTCCTCGCGGTGGCTGTCGACGCTACTCAGGAATCATTTAGCCACAGCGTACTGACCGCTGTTGACGGCGACTCACCGGGATGCCTTTTTAGCCCCCGTCGAGCCGCGCGCAAACGGCGGAGGGCAGCCCGAGCCGCCCTCCGTCACCCGAATCATCCGCCTTATGCGCCTTTCGGCTAGCGGACCGTGCCGAGCGCTCCGATCACCGAGGCCGCGAGCAGCGCCAGCGCGAGCAGCGTGGCGATCACCCCGCGCGGCGAGCCGAGCGACCGCAGTCCGCGGCCCATCCGGGAGCGCCGCCGCGACCAGCGCTGCTCGCGCTGGTACCGCCGCCGGTCCGGGACCAGGTCCCGCGGGTCCGCCGGGGCGCGCAACTGCGCCTCGGTGATCGCGGTGCCGTCGGGCCAGTGCCCGACGATCGCCGCCTCGGCATCCTCGTGGGCCGCGTCCCACGACGAGGAATAGTCGCTGCTCGAATCCACTGATCCATCACCCCACCTGCGAGAGGGCTGCCAGTCCACGCTGCGCTGGTACGAGTCATTGTGCGCCCGCAAGTCACGCTTGCCCAGAGTTGTTGCCGCTCCTGATGCCGTGAAACCCGTCGGGGCCCATCCCGTACGCGGCCGAATTCACGGTCCGTCGAAGGTTGAATGCAAGATTCTTGGGCAGTCTGTAAGGCCCGCCACGCCGCGCTGACCAGGGGCGAGTACGGCCACGGATGGCTTGTCAAGTGGGCATCACCTATCTGACCTGGGCAAACACCCTTCAGAATCAGCCCGAACCGTGTTATCCTGGTTACCCACGGAAGGGGTACGCATCACATGACGTTCAAGGTTGGCGAGACCGTCGTCTATCCCCATCACGGGGCCGCGCTCATCGAGGCGATCGAGACCAGGATCGTCAAGGGCGAGGAGAGGCCCTATCTCCGGCTGAAGGTCGCCCAGGGCGATCTCACCCTCATGGTTCCCACCGACAAGGTCGAGTATGTCGGCGTCCGCGATGTCGTGGACCAGAACGGCCTCGACCGCGTGTTCGAGGTGCTGCGTGCCGAGTACACCGAGGAGCCGACCAACTGGTCCCGCCGCTACAAGGCCAACCTCGAGAAGCTCGCCTCGGGCGATGTGATCAAGGTGGCGGAGGTCGTCCGCGACCTGTGGCGCCGTGATCGCGAGCGCGGCCTGTCGGCCGGCGAGAAGCGGATGCTCGGCAAGGCCCGGCAGATCCTGGTGAGCGAACTGGCGCTGGCCGAGTGCACCAACGAGGACAAGGCCGAGTCCATCCTGGACGAGGTGCTGGCCTCGCAGGTCGGCCCCGCCACCAAGGCCTGAACCCCTTCCTTTCCCGTTCACTGATC
Source organism: Actinospica sp. (assembly GCA_035712985.1). GTDB lineage: Bacteria > Actinomycetota > Actinomycetes > Streptomycetales > Catenulisporaceae > Actinospica. The sequence goes on along the minus strand of DASTAE010000376.1, from coordinate 7,768 downwards.
GGCAGCCGTCCAGGTGACTGAGTCGACTCCCGCGCGCACCGCCGCGCTTGTTCCGGCGGCCGGGCGCGGCGAGCGGCTCGGCCCGGGCGCTCCCAAGGCCCTGCGCGCGATCGGCGGCGAGCCCATCCTGCTGCACGCGGTGCGGGGCCTGCTCGCGTCCGGAGCCGTGGACCTCGTGGTCGTCGCGGCCCCGCCCTCGCCCGAGGGCCTGGCCGAGGTGGAGCGGATGCTCGCCGGGCTCGGTCCGGTGGTGGCCGTCGTGCCCGGCGGTCCGACCCGCCAGCAGTCCGTCGCCCTGGCCCTGGCCGCCGTGCCCGCCGAGGGTTACGACGTGATCCTGGTGCACGACGCGGCCCGCGCGCTGACCCCGCCCGGCACCGTGGCCGCGGTGGTCGAGGCGGTGCGCTCCGGCCATCGGGCGGTGATCCCGGTGCTCCCGGTGGCGGACACGATCAAGTCCGCGATCCCCGGCGATGACCCCGACGGGTTCCCGACTGTGGGACGGACCGTGGACCGCAGCGGCCTGCGCGCCGTGCAGACCCCGCAGGGCTTCGACCGGGAGCTGCTGGCCCGGGCGCACACCGCGGCCGGGCACGACGCGACCGACGACGCGGGCCTGGTCGAGAGCCTCGGCGAGCCGGTGACGATGATCCCGGGGCACGTCGAGGCGTTCAAGGTCACCACCCCCTTCGACCTGGTCCTGGCCGAGGCCGTGCTCGAGCGCCGTGAGGAACCGCCTGTGAATCCCGTGCTGCCCCTGGTCGGCATCGGCGTGGACGTGCACGCGTTCGCCACCGAGCAGGACGTCGAGGTGGAGCCGCGTCCGCTGCGGCTGGCCGGCCTCGACTGGCCGGGCCAGACCGGGCTGCTCGGCCACTCCGACGCCGACGTGGTCTGCCACGCCGCCTGCAACGCGCTGTTCTCCGCCGCCGGGCTCGGCGATCTCGGCTCGAACTTCGGCACCGCGGAGCCCGAGTGGAAGGGCGCGGCCGGCGTCGTGCTGCTCGCCGAGACCGCCCGCCGGGTCCGCGCGGCCGGCTTCACCATCGGCAACGTGGCCGTGCAGGTCGTCGGCGTCCGCCCGAAGATCGGCCCGCGCCGCGCCGAGGCCGAGGCGGTGCTGACCGAAACGGTCGGCGCCCCGGTGCGGCTGAGCGCCGCGACCACGGACGGCCTGGGCTTCACCGGCCGCGCCGAGGGGCTGACCGGCATCGCCACCGCGCTGGTCTTCCCCGCCGCGTAGCCGGCGGCCGCCCTAGCGCATCAGAGCCCTGCCGCGGCCGCGCTGGATCCGGGCCACGATGCTGAGCGCCGCCGCCCGGCCCGGGATGCCGCTGACGGCCCCGCCGCGCAGCGCCCCGGAACCGCAGAGCACGACGTTCGGCACGCCCGTCTCCACGCCCCAGGTCCCGGCCACGCCGCCGCCGGTGGCCCAGGGCCAGGACAGGTCGCCGTGGAAGATGTGGCCGCCGGGCATCGCGAGCTTCGCCTCGACGTCGAGCGGGCTCAGCGCCTCGATGCACGGCCTGCCCTCGGCGTCCAGCGCGAGGCACTCCTCGATCGGCTCCTCGAGGTACCGGTTCAGGCCCGCGAGCGCCAGCTTCACCGCGCGGTCCTTCGCGCCCTCGTCCTTGAACAGACGCGCGGGCGTGTGCAGGCCGAAGAGCGTGATCGTGTGCAGTCCGCTGCGCGCGGTCTTCGGGCTGAGGATCGTACGATCCGTCAGCGTGTGGCAGTACGCCTCGAAGGGCAGCGGATCGGGCAGCCGGCCCGACTCCGACTCCTGGTAGGCCGCCGCGAGCCGCGAGGCCGACTCGTCCACGTGGAAGGTGCCGGCGAAAGCCGTCTCCGGCGCCATCCCGCTGCGCAGCCTGGGCAGCCGGTCGACGACGAGGTTCACCTTCAGCTGGTTGCCCTCGGGCGGCGGCGCGCCGTCGTCGCGGCCGAGCAGCCGCTCGAGGATCGGCGGCGCGACGTTGGCCGCCACGTACTTCGCGTCGATCCGGCGCTCGCCCTCCGGCGTGCGATACAGGACGCTGGCACGCTTCCCGTCCGACTCGACCAGCGTCACCTCGGCGCCCGTGCGGATCACCGCGCCCGCCTTGACCGCGGCGCGCTCCAGCGAACCGGTCACCGCGCCCATGCCGCCGATCGGCACCCGCCACTCGCCCGAGGCGCTGGCCATCACGTGGTAGAGGAAGCAGCGGTTCTGAATGAGCGTCGGATCGTAGGCCCAGGTCTGCGTGCCGATCAGGGCGTCGGTGAGGACGACGCCGCGCACGTCGTCGTCCTCGAAGGTGCGCTCCACGATCGTGCCGAGCGGCTCCTCCATGAACGCGTTCCAGAAGGACGAGCCGCAGGCCTCGCGCACCGCCTTCATCACCACGCCCTTGCCGGGCATCGGCTCGAGCATCGTCGGCGCGATCACCCGCGCGGCCTTGCCGATCTGGTCGTAGAAGCGCTGCCAGGCGCGCCAATCGCGGTCCGAGCCGGTGATCCGGCGGAAGGAGTCGGCCGTGGCCGCACCGGGATTGCGCTCCACGAGCAGTCCGTCGGCCTTCCCGCCGCGCAGCACGGGTGTGTAGGAGGCGACCGGCCGGGAGCGCAGTTCGAGGTCGAGTTCGAGGTCGCGCACCACGGCGTAGGGCATCAGCGCCACAAGGTAGGAGAACGCGGACAGCCGCGCCTCGATCCCCGGGAACAGCTGCTCGCTCACCGCGGCACCGCCGACGTGGTCGAGGCGCTCCAGCACCGTCACCCGCAGCCCGAACCTGGCCAGGTAGGCGGCGGTCACCAGACCGTTGTGCCCGGCGCCGAGGACGACCACGTCCGTCTCGTCGCCCGACGCTGCTTCACCGGCACTGCGCACGCGCTCGTCAGCGCCATCGGCCATGTGCACTCCCGTCCGAACGGTCAGTGTCTCCACGTTATATGCCCCGTTCCCCAGCGGGTAGCCGTTGATCGCCCCGGGCGTGGCTTCCCCGGTGGCAGCCGCCTGTTCACCGAACCGACACCCGAGGCTCGCCCCGATTCCTTTTCTGTCATTCAGCATCTCTAACAGTCGTTACATCTCGCTCATGACTACAGCTGGAGATCTTGATGAACTCGTGGACCCGACGGCCGGCCCTCGGCGCCGCCGCGGCCGGTGCCCTGGCCCTGGGCGCCCTGGCCGGCTGCTCAAGCTCCTCGAACAGCACGTCCTCCGTGTCAGGCAGTGGTGGAAACGTCGCCTTGGTCGTGTACTCCTCGCAGGGCTACGACTCGGCGGTGACGAAGGCCTTCACCAAGGCGACCGGGATCCCGGTGTCCCTGGACGACGACAGCACCGGACCGCTGCTGGCCAAGGTCGGCGCCGAGCGCGACAACCCGCAGTGGGGCCTGCTCTGGGTCGACGGCGACACCGCCTTCGCCACCCTGGACAAGCAGGGCCAGCTGCTCGACTACGACCCGGGCGTCACGCTCACCGCGGCCGGCCAGAAGCTCGTCCCCTCCGACCACGCCTACAGCCCGGTCAGCACCACGGCCGTGCCGGCGCTGATCTACAACGCCGCCAAGGTCTCCGCCGTCCCGAGTACCTGGCAGGACCTGCTCGGCGCCGCGTACAAGAACAAGGTCGGCATGAACGACCCCTCGCAGTCCGGCCCGACCTTCCCGCTGATCGCCGGCCTGATGAACCAGCTCGGCGGCGAGTCCGGCGGCGTGGCCGCGGGCGAGACCTACCTGGCGCAGCTCAAGGCCAACGGCCTGCAGGTGCACCCGACCAACGGCGACACGCTGCACGCGCTGGAGACCGGCCAGATCGACTACGGCCTGATCCAGTCCTCCGCCGCCGCGGGCGAGGTCGCCACCGCGAAGAAGAGCGCGAACTACGACCCGAAGGTCGTCTACCTCGGCACCACGACCCTGCTGCCCGGCGTGATCGGCATCGACAAGGGCGCCTCGGCGAAGGTGCAGCAGGAGGCTGAGAAGTTCGTCCGATACGTGCTGTCCGCCGCCGGCCAGGCCGTGATGCAGACCGGCGACCCGACCGGCGACTCGCTCTACTGGCCGATCGTGCCGGGCGTGAACCCGGTCGCGGACATCGGCGCCATGCCGGCCTCCTACCAGCGGATCGACCCCTCCTACTGGGGCCCGCAGGAGACGGCCGTCAACACCTGGTTCGACCAGAACATCAAGTAGAAGCAGCTCCCGACGATGTCCTCGATCACGATGCCGACCGCCGCGCGGGCCCGCGCGGCGGTCGGCTGGCTGCGCGCGACCCCCTTCGCGCTGTTCTGGCTGCTGATAGCGGCGATCCTGCTGGTGCCGATCGCGCTGTTCCTCGCGGTCGCCCTCAGCCCGCGGCTGTTCCAGCAGGGCCCGCAGTGGTTCACGCTGAGCAGCTTCCAGGCGGCCTTCCAGGACCAGATGCTGCAGGGCATCGCCGACACGCTGCTGATCGGCGCGGTCACCGCGGTGGTCTCCGCGGTGGTCGGCTTCGGCGTGGCCTGGGTGGTGCACCGCACGAACGTGCCGGGACGGCGGCTGTGGTCCGGGAGCATGTTCGCGCTGCTGCTGGTGCCCTCCTACCTGATCGCGCTCGGCTGGGAGCGGCTGCTCGAGCCGATGGGCGTGCTGGACACGCTGCACATGCCGGACAGCGCCGCGCGCAGCCTGCTGTTCGGCCCCGTCGGCGTGATGGGCGTGCTCACGGTCAAGGGAATCCCGTTCGCGTACCTGGCGATCTCGGCCGGGCTGCGCGGGCTCGGCGAGGAGTTCGAGGCGGCGGTGCGGGTGCACGGCGGCGGCCGCCGGGCGGTGACCCGGACCGTGGCCTCGCTGATCGCCCCGGCGATCTGGTCCTCGCTCGCGATCGTGTTCGCCGAGTCCATCAGCGACTTCGGCGTCGCCTCGACGCTGGCGAACGACGCCCACTTCCCGGTCGCCACCTTCGAGCTCTACAACGCCGTGGACAACTTCCCGGTGCAGTTCCCGGTGGCCGCCGCGGTCGGCTGGATCCTGTTGGGGATGGCCGGGCTCGCGCTCTACGCGCAGCACCGCGCGCTGCGCGGCCGCAGCTACCGCGTGCTCGGCGGACGCACCCGGCCGGCGCGGCGCCGCGCGATGACCCCGGCCGGCCGGCTCGGCGCCTTCTCCGGGATGGCGCTCCTGCTGCTGCTCTGCCTCGGCGTCCCGACCTTCGGCGCGATCTCCGCGTCGCTGATGCAGGGGCTCGGCACGCTCGAGGGCGGAGCCGGCTTCAGCCTGGACAACTACCGCAGGGCACTGACGTCTCCCGCGCTCTACCAGCCGCTGCAGTACTCGGCGCTGCTGGCCACGATCACCGCGACGGTCACCGTGCTGCTCGGCCTCGTCGTGGCCCGGCTGCTGACCTCGAAGCGGGGCCAGGCCTCGGCGCGGATGCTGGACCTGCTGCTGCTCGCGGCCGTCGCGCTGCCCGGCATCGTCTTCGCGGCGGGCTACATCTTCACGTACAACCTGCCGCAGATCAACAACCTCGGCATCCACCTCTACGAGACGACGACGCTGCTCACGCTGGCCTATATCGCCACCGCGCTGCCGCCCGCCTCGCGCGTGCTGTTCGGCAGCGTCGGCCAGGTGCAGGAGTCGCTGCGCGAGGCGGCCCGGGTGCACGGCTCGACCGCTCCGGGCTCCTGGCTGCGCGTCATGCTGCCGCTGCTCGCGCGTCCGCTGCTGGCCGCCTGGTCGCTCACCTTCGGCGGCACGCTGCTCGAACTGCCGGTCTCGCAGCTGCTCTATCCGCCGGACAACCCGACCGTGTCCGTGGGCATCGAGAACGCGCTCTCGAAGTACGACTACTCCGGGGGCACCGCGATGGAAGTGATCGCCGTACTCGCCGCGCTGGCCGTGATCGGCGTCGTGTGGGGCATCTTCCAACTGGCCGCGCCGGCCGGTTGGCGCCGACTGGGAAGGACCTCATGAACAGTCTCGACGACCGCGGCGGACACGCCGTCAGCCTGGTCGGCGCGGGCAAGCGCTACGGCGCGGTGCGCGCGCTGGCCGACGTGGATCTCGAGGTCGCGTCGGGCCGCTTCCTGGTGCTGCTCGGCCCCTCCGGCTCCGGCAAGACCACGCTGGTGCGCGCGCTCGCCGGCATCGAGCGGCTGGACGAGGGCGAGCTGCGGATCGGCGACCGCGTGGTCAGCGGAACGCGCACGCACGTGCCGCCGGAGCAGCGCGACCTCGCGATGGTCTTCCAGGACTACGCGCTCTGGCCGCACCTGACCGCGATCGGCAACGTCGGATACGCGCTCAAGCGGCGGAAACTGCCGACGGATCAGGCGAGGGCGCGTTCCCAGGAGGCGCTCGAGCGCGTCGGCCTCGTCGGCCTGGCCGACCGATACCCGCACGAGCTGTCGGGGGGTCAGCAGCAGCGCGTCGCGCTGGCTCGCGCGATCGTGGCCCAGCCCGGACTGCTGCTGTTCGACGAGCCGCTCTCGAACCTGGACACGGACCTGCGCGAGCGCCTGCGCGTCGAGATCTCGACGCTGACCCGGCAGTCCGGCGCGACGGCGGTCTACATCACCCACGACCAGTCCGAGGCCTTCGCGCTCGCCGACGTGATCGGCGTGCTCGACCAGGGCCGGCTGGTCCAGCTGGCCGACCCGGAGACGCTGTACCACCGGCCCGCGACCCCCTTCGTGGCCCGGTTCACCGGACTGAGCGGCGAGCTGACCGGGACCGTCGTCGGCCGCGAGTCGGACGAGCACTTCGTGATCGAGATCGGCGGGTGGCGGGTGAAGGCCTGTTCGGCGCACACGCTGAGGGCCGGCGACGTCGTGCGCGTGCTGATCCGCCCGGCGGCGACCGCCTTCGACGAGGCCGCCGAGGACGCGACGCCGGTCGGCACCGTGTCCGGCACGGTGATCGACGTCGCCTACCGCGGCCGCGGATACGACCACGTGATCGCGTGCGGGGACCGGCATCTCGCGTCGGTGTTCTCGGTGCGGCCGTGGGCTCGCGGGACGCAGGCGAGGCTTTCGCTGGATCCCACAGGTTGCATCGCGTTCCCGCTTACCGATACCGCCGAGATCAGTTACGATGGCAAAGTAACGACTGTTATGGCGGGCCAGGCTGGGTCCGCCGCGATCAACCGAGGAGTCGCCGAATGACCGGCACTTCAGGCGCGCTGTTCGCCGCCGTCTTTCTGGCCTGCGCGGTGGAGGCGGTCGAGGCGGTGACCATCGTGCTCGCCGCCGGGACGGCCCGCGACTGGAAGTCCGCGGGCTACGGCGTGGGCGCCGGCCTGCTCACGCTCGCCCTCATCACCGCCGCGCTCGGCCCTGCCGTCACCGCCATCCCGCTCGGCGCGCTGCGCCTGATCGTGGGCGGTCTGCTGCTGATCTTCGGACTGCAGTGGCTGCGCAAGGCGGTGCTGCGCGCGAGCGGGCACAAGGACCTGCACGACGAGGACGCGATCTTCGCGCGCGAACTGGCCGCTGCCAAGGCCGCCGGTGCGGACAGCAGGTTCTCCGTGCCCGACTGGTACGCGTTCACGCTGTCCTTCAAGGGCGTGCTGCTCGAGGGCCTCGAGGTGGTCTTCATCGTGCTGACCTTCGGCGCCAACGCGCACGACGTGCCGCTCGCCGCGCTGGCCGCGGTCGTCGCCGTGGTGCTCGTGGTGGCCGTGGGCTTCGCGATCAAGGCGCCGCTGGCGAAGGTCCCGGAGAACACGATGAAGTTCGTGGTCGGCGTGATGCTCACCAGCTTCGGCATCTTCTGGGGCGCCGAGGGCGCCGACGCGCAC
>DASTAE010000375.1:0-3844 GCA_035712985.1 Actinospica sp. | reverse complement strand
CGAGCAGGCGCTGGAGACCTACGGGCCCCCGGTGTACGTGCGGCGGCAGATCGTGCACAACACGTACGTCGTGGCCGACCTGGAGCGGCGCGGCGCGGTCTTCGTCGAGGAGCTCGACGAGGTGCCGGACGGCGTTCCGGTGGTCCTCTCGGCGCACGGCGTGGCCCCCGCGGTGCGGCTCGAGGCCGATGCGCGCGGCCTGGCCGTGGTCGACGCGACGTGCCCGCTGGTGGCGAAGGTGCACACCGAGGCGCGCCGGGCGCTGCGCGACGGCAACAGCGTCGTGTTCATCGGGCACCCGAACCACGACGAGTCCGAGGGCCTGATGGGCGAGGACCCGAACCCCGAGGCGCCGCGGATCCACCTGGTGGAGACGCCGGAGCAGGCCAAGGCCCTCGAGGTGCCGGACGCCGACCGGGTCGCCTACCTGATGCAGACCACCCTGGCCGAGGACGAGGCCTCGCACGTCGTCAAGGCGCTGCGGGAGACCTTCCCCGGCATCGGCGAGCCGCCGAGCTCCGACATCTGCTACGCGACGACGAACCGGCAGCGCGCGATCCGCGACGTGGCCGCGGGAGCCGACGTGGTGCTCGTGGTCGGCTCGCCCAACTCCTCCAACTCGCTGCGCCTGGTCGAAGTGGCCGAGCGCGCGGGGGCCACGGCCCACCTGGTCGACGGCCCCGAGCAGGTCGATCCCGATTGGCTGGCCGGCGCGGGCGTCGTCGGCATCACGGCGGGGGCCTCGGCGCCCGCCCCTCTGGTGGAGGCGGTGGTCGCGGCGCTCGCCGCGCTCGGCCCGATCCGCCGCGAGGAGCCCTCGGGCATCGAGGAGACCTACCGCTTCACCCTGCCGGCGATGCCCGCTCTGCCGACGAAGAAAGCCTGAGAGGGGAACCATGTCCATTCCGATGCGGCAGACCGCGAGGCTGGGCGCCTACCTGTTCAAGCAGAAGATCAAGGGAGTCAAGAAGTTCCCGCTGATCGTCGAGCTCGAACCGCTCTTCGCGTGCAACCTGGCCTGCGCCGGCTGCGGGAAGATCCAGCACCCGCACGACGTCCTCAAGCAGCGCATGCCGGTCGAGCAGGCCGTCGGCGCGATCCTGGAGTCCGGCGCGCCGATGGTCTCGATCGCGGGCGGCGAGCCGCTGATGCACCCGCAGATCGACGAGATCGTCAGGCAGCTGATCGCGAAGAAGAAGTTCGTCTACCTGTGCACGAACGGGCTGCTGCTCAAGCGGCACCTGCACAAGTTCAAGCCCTCCCCCTACTTCGCCTGGGTCGTGCACATCGACGGCCTGAAGGAGGCGCACGACCGGGCGGTGAGCAAGGAGGGCGGCTTCGAGGGCGCGGTCGAGGCGATCCGGCTGGCCAAGGAGGCGGGGTTCAAGGTCAACACGAACACCACCTTCTTCAACACCGACACGGCCCAGTCCGTGATCGAGGTGCTGGACTACCTGAACGACGACCTCAAGGTCGACAACCTGATGATCTCCCCGGCGTACGCCTACGAGAAGGCGCCGGACCAGGAGCACTTCCTCGGCGTGACGCAGACCAGGGAGCTGTTCAAGAAGGCCTTCGCGGACGGCCGCCGGCAGAAGTGGCGCTTCAACCACTCGGCGCTGTTCCTGGACTTCCTGGAGGGCAAGAGGGACTTCGAGTGCACCCCCTGGGGCATTCCGTCCTACTCCCTGTTCGGCTGGCAGCGGCCCTGCTACCTGCTGAACGACGGCTACGTCGGCACCTACAAGGAACTGATCGAGACCACCGACTGGGACAAGTTCGGCCGGGGCAAGGACCCGCGCTGCGCCAACTGCATGGCGCACTGCGGCTACGAGCCCTCGGCGGTGCTGGCGACCATGGGCTCGCTGCGCGAGTCGATCCGGGCGGCGCGAGACATCTAAGATCAGGTAAAGCTGGATTTTCACCCGGGTGCCCGCGCTCTGGCGCGGGCACCCGGTTTTGGGAGATCATGGCCGGGTCGTGTCCGGTACGGGTACGAACGGCGACCAGGACCTCACCTTCACGGGCGGGATCGGAATTCCATGGTGCGAGCAGCACGCGAGCGGGCGCGGCGGCGGTCCGTCGGGTTCGCGGTCGCGGGCGCCGGGGTGATCGCGGTGGGCGCCGGGGTGCTCTGGCCCACGGTGCTGAGCCACCGGACCGCCACCGCGTACTCGGGGACCGGGGTGATCCCGATCCCGGCGACCGACGCGTCCGCGGCGGGCTCGTACTGGGCCTCGCGGCTGAGCACGACCGCCTCGCCGACCGCGCCGTCGGCCTCGGGCTCGGCGCAGTCGCTGCTCAACCCGAGCGCCGTGCTGCCGAACCCGACCGCGAACGCCGACTCACGCGCCGCCTCCTCCGACGCGGCCGTCAACGGGGCGTTCAGCGCGGCCTCGGGCGCCCCGATGGCGGTGTCCAGCCCGCTGACCGGCACGGCCTTCACCGGCGTCTCCCAGGTCGGCGCGATGTTCAGCACCTCGGACGGCTCGATCTCGGGCCAGGGGCACTACTGCACCGGCAGCGTGGTCAACAGCCCCGAGGGCGACATCGTGGTCACCGCGGCGCACTGCGTCTACGACTCCTCCGGCGTCTACACCGACATCGCCTTCGTGCCCGGCTACCACGACGGCGAGGATCCGTACGGCGTGTGGATCCCGTCCGCCGTCATCGTGCCGCCGCAGTGGGCCTCGGACAGTGATCCGAATTACGACGTGGCCTTCCTCGTCGTGCACGAAGAAGGTTCCGGGACCAAGATTCAGGACGTGGTCGGCGGAGACGATCTCGGCCTCAGTCCGGGTTACACGAATCTGACACAGGTCATCGGCTATCCGGAATCCACCGAGGAGCCGGTGAACTGCACGAATTACACGTCCGAATTCAGTGATTCCTCGCTGACGACGCCGCAGCTGCAGTTCGACTGCGACAACTACCCCGGCGGCACCAGCGGAGGCCCGTTCCTGCAGGCCGTGGACTCGACCACGGATCTGGGCACCATCGTGGGCGTGATCGGCGGCTACGAGGCCGGCGGCGACGACCCGGACGTGTCCTACTCGGTGTACTTCGGGGACTGGGTGGGCTCGCTCTACGCGCAGGCCGAATCCGAGGGCTGATATTCCGGGCCGACCGGCGTGTCAGCCCCGTGATTCCCGCGGCCGACCTGTAGGCATGCGCGTTTCGTAGCATTTGGGAAACAGATCCGCTATCGCCGTGTCACGGCGCGGTGTCAAGGTGCGCGCAATATCGCGATTCCCTGGCTGCACACGGGAAATCTGCGCGATCAACCGCACCTTGCACGTTCACGATGCCTTGACGAACGGAGCGCACAGTGCACCTCTCTTACATCCCGTACCCGGCCACCGGGTACTCCTCCGGAGACGCCGCGTGGCAGCTGACGGCGGCCACGCTCGTCGGGTTGATGAGCCTGCCCGGCCTGGCCGTGCTGTACGGCGGCCTCGTCCAGAAGAAATGGGCCGTCAACACCATGCTGATGGCCTTCAGCGCGTTCTCCCTGGTACTGGTGGTCTGGGCGCTGTGGGCGTTCAACATGGGCTTCGGCAGCCCGTGGATCAAGACCACGGTGGCCGGCGGCACGAGCGGCTTCGTCGGCGCGCCGAGAACGGCGCTCGGGGCCGGGCAGGAGGCACAGGCCTCGATCCCGCTGCTTTCTGGCCTCATGCCGAACTTCAACTTCTCCGAATCTGCGCTGTTCTACTTCCAGTTCGTGTTCGCCGCGATCACCCCGCTGCTGTGGCTGGGCTCGGTGATCGGCCGGATGAGCTTCAAGGCATGGCTCATCGTGGTGCCGCTGTGGACCTCGATCGTCTACACGGTGGACGCGTTC
>DASTAE010000374.1:0-14378 GCA_035712985.1 Actinospica sp. | reverse complement strand
ATGCGAGAGGCTGGCCGGCGAGATACTCGCGCACGGCGGCGTACGCGCGCGGACCGTAGACGGTGCCGGGCCCGCCGTTCATCAAAATCGCCACGCCGATCGCCTCGGCCGCCTCCTGCAAGGTGGCGCCGTGGTGGACCGCGGCATGGGCGTGCGCCGCGACACAACCGTCGCACTCCCGGGTGACCGCGATCGCCAACGCGATCAACTCCTTGGTCTTGGCGTCCACCGCACCGTCGGCGAGCGCGGCGTCGTTCAACTGCCGGTAGCCCTCGTAGACGGCGGGGATCGCGCGGCGCAACTCCCGAGTAGGCTCGCGCAGCGCCTCACGCACCGAGGCTCCATACATCATCGGACCGTCTCCTTCACATCGATGACCGAGACACCTGTAACCCGAATCTGCCTGACCCGCGCCGGACCGGCCAGGGTCCAACGGCCCCGTGCGACCGGGCACGGCAGGAGGATCAACATCGCCCGCGGGCGCTGAACGGCGCCCGACGGCGCCCGACCGCGCCCGCCTCGGGGCTGCTGCCCCGAGGCGGGCGCGGATCCGTGCGGATCGGGTGCTGATCGGCTACGTGCGCGAACGCCGCAGGCCGAGGGCCAGGATGCCCATCGCGGCCAGGCCCAGGACGAACGCGGTACCGCCGCTGAACGCGTTGGTCCAGATCAGGTACCTGGTCGCGTGGTGGCCGATCGAGGCGACCCACGGGCTGACGATCACCCACGCGCCGAGGGTGGAGACCACCCAGCCGAGCGGCATCAGCCGACCCGGGCGCGCGGCCATGCCGAGGCCGAGCGCGGCGATGGCCAATCCGATGACCAGGTTGTTGACGGTCATGATCGTGTTGGTGGTCTGGAAGTGCACGATCCACGGCGAGATCGCGACATACAGGCCGGTGAGCACGGTCAGCCCGTCCACCACCGTGGCGCGCGGACCCTTGAGCACACGGGCGAAGCGCTCGCGCATCTCCATCGCGTCCGGGTGCGTGGAGATGTCCGCGGAGTGCCGGAAGGCGACGGGCGGCGGAGCGCCCTGACGCGGTTCTTTCGAGGACATGTCAGACATCAGCGGCCTCCTTATCGGTATTGAGACCTATTGCTCTGTCAACTCTTAGTTTGTGGCGTTCTGGCGGCAGCGGGTAGGGCCGAGGGTCCCGGAGTCGGCGGCCGGGCCCGGTTGGGCACGGGCTTGCGTCCATGTATGCACGCCGGTTGTGACGAGCCGCGTGCGCGCGCACCGCGCTCGTAAGCGCAGCGGCTGTAGTTCACGCTCTCGCGGGCGGCGACTCGGTCGGGCTCCCCGCTGAAGAAGCGTTGCTCGATTCGGCCGAGCACCACCAGGAGAAGCAGCAGCGCGAACGGTGTGCCGATCGAGAGCAACGCGAGCGCGCCCATCACGAGGTCTCCCGGGCCGGATGGATGACGCGTGCGGGTCGACGGCCCGGCTGTCGCTCGTGCAGCGGCGCGGGCCACGTCCCCGGACTGGCCGTGCCGGCGGATCGCTGGTTCATGGAGGCACTATCCACCGAGCCCCCAGGGTCGGCGAGGGCCGAAGGTCCCGTCCCGTTCACCGTGCCCAGCCGCGGCGATCTCCCCGCACGCGCGCGTGATCGCCCCCCACGAGTACCCCGAGGGCCTGTGATTGGCGGGACCTTCGACTCTCGCTGTCGCGGATGCCCGGACGGATGGTTACGGCATGAGCCAGCCTCCCATCGAATCGACGATCGCCGATGCATGGCGGCCACTCAAGCCGCTGAGTACGAAGCAACCGGCATGCTGCTGCCCGGCGAGCCCGGCGGTGCGGGTGTTGATCCCCTTCCGCTGCGCGGAGGTCGAGGTGGCGGAATTGCTGCTGTGCAACCACCACTACCGGCAAGGCGTCGTGCCGCTCAAGCGGATCGGTGCCGTCGTCTTCGATGCGAGCGGCGCACTCATCATGCCGCGCACCTGGCGCCTCGACGTCCACGTGGTGACCATCGTCTGAGTTTCGCTCGCCCGCGTCACGCGACGTCGCCTCGCATCAGCCCGTCGCGGAGAAGGCGCTCCGGAACGCTGTCAGGTTCGGCTGGCCCGCCGCCTTGTCAAGGACGGCGAACACGATGCGGTCGAACACGCCCGCGAACTCGCCGTCGCCGGTCAGGTTGCGCTGGAACGCTGCCGCGACCTGCGCCGGATCGTTGCGGAACACCCCGCAGCCCCACGCGCCGAGGACGAGCGAACCGCATCCATGGCGAGCGGCTACCGCCAACACGCGGGAAGCGCGTGCGACGAGCAACTCGGGCAGGGCCGCGAGGTCGGCCGGCCTGTCGCGGGCGATGACGCCGGCGTTCGGCGCCGGACTGGTCAGGAACGACACCGGATACGGGGCCTCGAGCAGGCGGTACCGGGCATCGCGGTAGACCGGGACGTCCGGCGAGTAGATCACGCGGTGGCTGTAGGCAGGATTTCTCGACTCACGGTGCGCGGCGTAGTAGTCCGGCGCGTGGCGAAGGGTGGTGTAGAGCGCTGACACCCTGCACAGGTCCTCCTCCTGAGCGCGGGCACCGCGCAGGTAACCTCCACCCGCGTTGCGCGCCGAGGCGAAGTTCAGCACCGCGATCCGTGCCGCGCCTTCGTCGAACAGACGTCGCGCGGCCGTCATACTCGACTCGCCGCTGACTTCGACCTGAGTCTTCGCCACTCCCCGCCCAGCGGACCCGATCAAAGAGTCCAGTTCCGCCGACCGGTACGAGACCGTTCCCTCGCACGCGGCGGCCACCGCATCGCCGATCCGCACGACCGCGCCACTCGGCGCGACGTACCAGCCGTCCGCCACGAGCCTCTCGTTGGCCTCGGCGATTCCCTTGTATGTGCTCATCGATACCCAATCCGTATTCGTCACCATGACGATAAGGGGAGCGGCGTCCCCGAGGGAAGCGCCGTGGAGACCCGGAGCGGAGTCGAACCGCGCGCCAGACGTTTTGCAAACGTCCTCCCGACCGTCGGGATCAGGCTCCGGGCCGCGCGCGTCGGCGTGGCCGTGCGTGCGCTCGGAGGGATTCGAACCCTCAACCCCCGGCCCCTCAAACCGGTCCGTCTTCCCGTTGCGGCACGAGCGCGTGCGTGTGTTCTTCGCTGTCTGCCAGGTGGCGTGCCCTCGGTGAGATTCGAACTCACACCGGCGGCGTCCTGAACGCCGTGCCTCTGCCGTTGGGCTACGAGGGCCGGGAATGCGAGAAGCCGCCCGATCCGGGATCGTTCCCGGTGGGCGGCTGGAAGTCCGTCGACGGTGGACGGTCAGAGCAGCGCGGCCTCCGGAAGCCCGAGCAGGCACAGGCAACGAAGGCAGCACAGTCGCGCAGTGACGCGGTGCATCTTCAGCCCCTCCTCGGGTCTCCGTGGTCTGTCTTCCGCTGGAGGCGAGTATCTCCGTCCGGCCGCGTCGTCGGCAAACGAATAACGGGAGCACGGCGGCGCTGGGGCTGCATCGCGAGGGCGCGCGCGAGGCCCTGCCCGATGGACATCCTGGTAGGCCTTTTGCGCGGATGGATAACCCGCGCGTTCGGCATAGCCCCCCGCCGTTGAATACGGCGGGGGGCTATGCCGTCGGCTTTCGATGATCTTATTCGGGGGCGCCGAAATCAGCGCCGTCGAATGCGGCTTAGTACCAATACTGGTTCGTGCCGCCAGCGAACTGCCAGAGCTGGATTTTCGTGCCGTCGTGGGCGATCGTGTCGAGGTCAGCGTCGAGGTAGGTGTGGATACCGGCCTTGGCGTCCTGGTTGGTTATCGTGCCGTCTCCGTTGACGTACCACCACTGGTTGGTGTTGCCGTCGATGAAATCCCAGAGCTGGACCTTGGTGCCGTTGGCGCCGATCGTGTCGAGGTCGGCGTCGAGGTAGCGGCCGCCGTCCTCGTTCCAGATGCGGGCGTAGGTGCCGTAGTTGTCCTCGTACCAGTGCTGGTTCGTGTCGTTGAGGCACGTCCACAGCTGGACCGTCGTGCCGTTGGCGCCGATCGTGCCGGAGTCGGCGTCGAGGCAGGCGTTGTTGTTCTTGTTGTAGATGCTGAACGGGCCGGTCTCGACGTAGTTCGTGGGCTCCGTCGCAGGTGAGACGGTGGCCTTGCCTCGGACTGCGGGGTGGGAGCCGTCGGAGTCGGGGACCGTGCGCGCGGTGGACGAGGTGGCGGTCAGGCCGTTGTAGACCTTCGTGGTCCGGGCCACTCCGGGGACCGGCACCAGGACCAGGCCGGTGCCCGAGGCGTTCTCCTGGACCGAGGGCAGCGCGACGGCCGCCGAGGACGCGCCGTATTCGACGGCCGTCGCCGCGGAGGCCGCGCCGGCCGTGGCCGGAATCGAGATCAGCACGGCGGCCGCCGCCGCGGATACGCCAAGGACGCAGGCACGCTTCTTGAAGCTCACTGGATCACATCTCCCCGTGGAATCAGTGGATCGGTCGTAATGCCCGTACACCGTTGGAAAACAAGCCGCGGGCCGACTATGCCCTCGTTCGACCCCCGCGCGGCTCCACGTCGTATTTGAGCAGAGCCCTGTCTTGTACGCAAGAGGGAGAACTGTCGACAGCGGCGGACCGAGGTGCCATGCTCTTCTCGCATACGGAAAACTCTCGGCGTACTCTGATTCGGGGACGGTCGGGGTGTGGCCGGGAGGGGAAACGGGGTCCGTTCGGCGAGGGCACGGTCGCGCTGCCGCCTGTGCTCGAAACCTGGGACGGAAGTTCTCAGCGGGGAGGAACGGGATGGATGACGGGGTCGAGGGTTTCGGGGGCAGGCTGCGGTCGTGGCGCAGGACGTCGGGGCTGTCCCAGCAGGAGCTGGCCGAGCGCTCGGGGCTGAGCACCCGCGCCATCAGCAAGCTGGAGAGCGGCCGCACCCGCTGGCCGTACCCCGACTCGGTCGGCCGGCTGGCCGACGCGCTCGGGCTGCGCGACTCGGAGCGGGCCGAGTTCACCGCCGCGGCGCAGCGCCGGCTGGGCTTGCGGGCGGCGCCGCCCCGGCAGCGCGCGGACCGCGGCTACGTCCCGCGGCTGCTGCCGGCGCCCATCCCGGCCTTCACCGGGCGGCCCGGCGAGTCGGCCGCGCTGTCCCGGATGCTCGACGAGTCCGGGGGCACGGCGCTGGTCACGGCGGTCACCGGGACGGCGGGCGCGGGCAAGACCGCCCTCGCGGTGAACTGGGCGCACCGGGCCGCCGCGCGCTTTCCCGACGGGCAGCTGTTCCTGGACCTGCGCGGCTTCGGCCCGGTGGGCAGGCCGCTGGCGCCCGAGGAGGCGGCCCGGGTGTTCCTCGACGCGCTGCGGGTGCCCGCCGACCGGATTCCGGCGACGGCGGAGGCCCGGCTCGGCCTGTTCCGCAGCCTGCTGGCCGGCAAGCGGATGTTGGTCGTGCTCGACAACGCGCGCAACGCGGCGCAGGTCCGGCCGCTGCTTCCCGGCGGCAGCGACTGCCGGGTCGTCGTCACCAGCCGCGACCGGCTCGCGGGCCTCACCGTCACCGTCGCCGCCCGTCCGCTGGCCGTCGGCGCGCTGACGGACGCCGAGGCGCGGCAGCTGCTCGCCGCGCGGCTCGGGGCGTCCCGGCTGGCCGCGGGCCGGGTCGCCACGGACCGGATCGTCGGGTTGTGCGCCGGCCTGCCGCTCGCGCTGTGCATCGTGGCCACGCGCGCGGAGCTGCGTCCGGATGTGCCGCTGGCGCGGCTCGCCGCGGATCTGGCCGCGGCCCCGCTGCTGGACGCGTTCACCGACATGACCGACCCGGTGGCCGACCTGCGCGCCGCCTTCTCCTGGTCCTACCGGCAGCTGGACGGCGACGCCGCGCGCGCCTTCCGGCTGGCCGGCCGCTATCCCGATCTCGGCCTCGAGCCGGACGCGGTCGCGGCGCTGGGCGGCACCACGCCGGAGCTCGCGGGCCGCGCGCTGGAGGCCCTGGCCAGGGCCAGCGTCATCCAGGCGGTGGGTCAGGGCCGTTACACGATGAACCAACTGCTGCGCGCCTACGCGGGTGAGCAGGCGGCCCGGCACGACGAGGAGCGGACGCGCAGCGCGGTGATCGCGTGAGCCGGCACGGCGAACCGCCCCCGCGCGTCCCCGGCCGGAAGGACCGGGACGCGCGGGGGGCGGCGGGCTGAGCCGATGGGGGCCGGGCTCAGGTGCCGCTGGCCCACAGCGGCGTGCCGGAGGAGTTCTCGTAGATCACGAAGTTGCCGTCCGCCTGGAAGGCGAGCACGGCGGTGGAGTAGCTCTTCGCGGCGGAGGTCCAGATCAGCGCGTCGTCGCAGTTGCTGACGACCAGGTTGCCGGTGGACTGGAACTGCGCGAGGCAGCCCGGCCCCTCGAGGTTGCCCTTGAAGGTCGTGTTCGAGGCCCACGGCTTGACGGTGTTTCCGGGGGTCAGGACGAGGTTTCCGTCGGTCTGCATGGTCAGGTCCGTGGACGTTCCGCCGTTGGACCACACGACCTTGACCCACTCGCCGTTGTACAGGGTGAGGCAGCCGACCGGCAGGGTGATCGCCGTGGTGCCGCCGATCGAGAGGTACGAGGTGGCACAGGTCAAGATCGCGTCCGTCCCGGTCACGCCGTTCGGGTTCAGCGAGTCGGTGACCGTGTACGGATTGGCGAGGACTGGGCTTCCGGTCCCCCGCGGCGGCGAGCCCCCGTTGATCGCGGGGCGCACGTCGCCGGCCGCGGCCGCGAGACCGACGGGGACTGAGTTCGCGGACCGGCCCGTGCCCGCGTGGGCGGGCAGCGCCGCCGCGAGGCCGCCGAGCGCGAGGACGGCGACGGCGCCACCGACGGCCGATCGCCTGCGCCGGGTCCTCAATGAGGTATTCAAATGCGGGGTCCTTTCTCGGCTCCCGGGCGTTCGCGCACACACGTCCGCCCTGTCTGGAAATCTAGGAGGCGGACCGCCCGCGACAGAAGGAACACTGACCGGAATACTGGCTGGAAGAGTTCCGGAAAGTTGTCCGTATACGACGGTCCGGCCGATACCACGACGGCGGCGAGCGCGCCGCTGGATCCTTCTGACCTGCACCTTGCTGCGGATCGTGCGGGACCGCCGGAATGACCGCGAGCGCCTCGGATACCGGCGTGGTCCATTTACGGCCCTTGCGACAGTACTGCCGTCCGCCTATGTTTCCGATGGAAGCCGTACGGCGAAATGGAGCGTTCTTTGCGCACTCAAGATTTGCATACCCCGGGCGAGTCGGAATCTCCCCGGTCATCGCGGCTGCGGGACATCTCCGCCGGGCGCGGGAGCAGGTTCGCGGTGGCCGCGCTGACCGTGGGCCTGCTGGCGGCGCCGAGCCTCACGGCGTCAGCCGGCGCGGCCGTCACGCACCCCGTGGCGCACACCGTCGCGCCGCGCACGGTGACCACGCCGGTGTGCCTCACCGGCATGAGCAACGCCTATGAGTTCTACACCTGGTGCCAGGGCAGCAGCCCGGCGGCGTACCGCACGATCGCGTACTGCGCGAACGGCGACGCGGTGCTCGGCGTCGAGTACGCGGACGGCAGCGGCAACCTGTCCTACGCCGACTGCTCCGCGACCGGCGGCCTGAACAGCACGCTGAGCGCCAACTGGGGCATCCTGCTGTGCTCCGACTCCGACGGCGCGGGCACCTACGCGGGCTACCACGACACCAGCGGCGACATCAGCGGGCTGATGCTGAACTGGGGGAACGGGAACATCACCACCGGCGGCACCACGCTGTGCGACTACAGCACCGGCCAGGCCACCGCGGTGAACCCGAACACCCCGCCGACGTAGTATCGGCTCCCCGCGGCGCAGGTTCCGCGGCGCAGCGTCCGAAGGCCCCGTCCCGGCTCTGAAGAGCCGGGACGGGGCCTTTTCAGCGCCCCCGGGGCGGATCGTCGAAGGGGTCGTACACGAGGTTCCCCAGCCTCGCGCGCACGAGTTTGAGGCAGCGCCGGTTGTCGTACACCGGGACTCGCAGCACCGCGGCGACCTCGATCATCTGGGTGAGGCTCCACTCGGCCCGCACCTGCATGACCGACCGGTTGTCCGGCCCGCGGAAGGTGATGATGTCCGGGTAGTAGTGGATCGCCCTGATCCGGTCGCGGGCCACCTGCCTGGCCGGCCGGAACCGGCTCTGCCGGACGCCCACGGTGCGCTCGGTGACCTCCAGCCGGATCGCGCGCGTCCTGATCCAGGCGAGCAGGCCGAGGAAGAGCACGGCGCCGAGCAGGTTCGCGCCCGCCGGCACCAGCGCGGCGATCACGATGCCCGAGCCGAGGAGGATCGACCACAGGACCACGATGACGGGTTGCCACCACGTCGGTCTGACGGTCATGACCTTCTCCGGCTCGGGCACGTGATCAACGTATCAGCACTCTCCGTCTCTCAGCAGTCGGTGACCTTCGGGCCGTCCAGCAGTCCGCAGACCCCGCTCACCGCGCTGCCGAGGGCCCCGCTGATCGCGTTGCCCCACGTCGTGCCGTTGCGCGCCTCGCCGCCCCAGGCCGCGATTCCGGAGCCCACCATGTTCTCGGCGCCGCCCAGCGTGACGTCGTTCGCGATCCCGTTCCAGTCCGGGTGGTTCCAGCTCTGGTTATTGCTGACGACGCCGGTCCCGTACCCGTTGAGGCCTCCGGACAGCATGCCCCAGCCGGCCGACGCCGCGAACCCGCCCGGGAGGTTGCTGAGCGCGCCGGTGGCGAGCCCGACGAGCGCGTCCTCGCCGATCTGCGCGGCGGACTGACCCTGCGCCATGCCGCTGACGACGTTTCCGGCCGCGCCCGACGCGGCGCCGATTCCCAACTGGACCGCCAAGTTCTTCCCGTCGCTGAGGCCGGTGGAGACGGCGTCGTCGCCGGCCACCTTCGCGGCGGCCGCGGCGCCCTCCTCGGCCGCCGTCTCGCCGATCGCGACGGTGCTCTCGGTGACGGCCTCCTCAACCGCCACCGCACCGGCGTCGGCGCCGCCGGTGGCGACCAGCGAGGCGTCCATCACGAGCGAGATGCCCGCCTGCACGCAGCCGGCCACGCTCGGGTTGGTGACGCAGGACACGATGCTCTGGATTCCGGTGACCTTGTAGGCGACCTCGCCCACCGCCACCGCGGCGCGGGCTACCGTCTTCGCCGCCTTCACGACGGCTCGGGCGGCGCGCTCCGCGGCCTTCTTCAGGGCTCGGGCCGCGGCGAGTGCGGCGGCCGCGGCTTTTCGCGCCTGCTGGACGGCGTAGGCGCGGGCCAGGTAGAGGGCCTCGGACGTGTAGCGGTTGGCGATCGCGGATTCCTCGGCCGCGTAGGCGGACAGCTCTCGCGCGGTCTGCGCGGCGGCCGCCGCCGCTCGGGCGGCGAGTGTCGCGGCGGCCGCGGCGCCCCTGGCCATGGCGGCGGCCACGGTGGCGGCCGCGGACGCGAGGTCCGCCGACAGCTGCAGCCCGATGGCCGTCATCTCCATGGCCGCCCAGCTCACGAAGGCGGCGAAGGCTCTCGTCTCGTCGTAGAGGGCGACGACGGTCTCCTTCGCGGCCGCGGCCAGGTACCCGGGTATCTTCCACACTTCCCAGGTCACGGCCTGGTTCAGGTCGTTCTGCACCTGTTGCCAGGCCTGGTTGGCCTTGTCCTGCCAGGATTCGGCCTCCCGCAGCTGGTTGTCGGCTGCGCTGAACGCGATGGCCGCCATCTGGGCGAGCTGGGCGGCCAGCGCCGCGGCCTTCTCCGCGGCGGCGTTGAGCGCTCTGGCCAGGGCCTCGGCGCCCGCGGAGGCGATGGACGCGGCGTACGCGGCCACCTTCGCGGCTCCCGCGGCCCCGGCGGCGGCCACCGCCGCGGCGCGCGCCTCCGCGGCGCGGGCCGCCGCGGAGGCGACCTGTCCCGCGGTGATGTCGCCGTCGCCGGACCCGGTGGACGGCGCGTGGCCGGTCGGGTCGGTGACGGTCACCGGGTTGTCGTCGCCGTACGCGTACAGGTTGTCCGAGACCGCGGCCTTGCCGCCCTGCGCGCCGGTGTACGTGTCGACGCTGGTGAAGGCGCCGGTCCCCGGCTGGTAGAACCGGGAGCCCATGTTGACCTGCCCGCTCTGCGGGTCGGTCCACTGTCCCTGGTAGCCGATCTGGACCGCGGTGCCGGTGCTGGCGGCCTGCTGTCCCCACGGGCTGTACGTGGTGGAGCCGGACAGCGAGGCGCCCGCGGCCGTGAACAGACCTGACAGGTCGTCGTGCTGGTCGTTGAGCGCGAGCGTGTGGCCGCCGACCGCCGCGTCGACGCCGACGAGGTCGCCGGCCGGGTCGCGGGAGTAGGTGGCGGAGGAGTCGGACGCGACCTCGCGGGTCATGCCGTCGTAGGTGAGGGCCTCGCCGCCGGAGCCGTTCTGCTCGCCGGCGGTCACGACCCGGTTCAGCGCGTCCCAGGTGTATCCGTACGTCCCGGAAGAGATCTGCTGGCCGTAGGCGTCGAAGGTGTAGGACACCGTGCCGACGTCCTGCAGATTGCCGTTCGCGGTGTACGTGTACGTGGTTCCGTTGCCGGAGGACAGCAGTTCGTCGCGGGCGTCGTACGCGTAGGTGGCGCCGTTGTCGTTGGTCATGTTGCCGTCGTTGTCGTACGCGTACGTGTCGGTGGTGGCGCTGCCGCCGGACGGCGTGGCGGTCCAGGACGTCAGCCGGTCGGCCTCGTCGTAGCCGTAGGTGTTGGTGACGGTTCCGGTCGAGCCCGCGGGGGTCGCCAGGCCGCTCGCGGTGAACGAGGTGACGTCGCCGTTCGCGTTGTAGCCGTAGCCGATCGAGGCGACCGTGCCGCCCGAGGCGGTCGTGAGGGTGTCGGACGCCAGCCGGTGCAGGGAGTCGTAGCCGAGGGCTTGGGTGTCGTTGCCCGAGCCGTAGGAGACGCCGGTGACCTGGTCGAGCGTGTTGTAGCTGTAAGTGCCGGTGACTCCTGACGCGGCGTCGGCATCGGTCGAGAGCCGACCGGCGCTGTCGTACGTGTAAGTGGACTTCCCTGCGGCGTCGGTCTCCGTCGCGAGCTGCGCGTCGGCGTTGTACGTGTATACCGCGCTGCCGGCCGAGCCCGAGGCGGCCAGAATCAGGCCCCGGTCG
This sequence comes from Actinospica sp., assembly GCA_035712985.1. Lineage (GTDB taxonomy): Bacteria > Actinomycetota > Actinomycetes > Streptomycetales > Catenulisporaceae > Actinospica. The sequence continues at coordinate 3,316 of DASTAE010000374.1, read as the reverse complement.
TCGTACTCGAACGCCTCGGACGTGGCGGGCTGGTAGCCGAAGGATCCTTGGGTGCCGACCGCCGCGGTCGAGGCGTTCACCATCCGACCGGCGTTGTCGTAGGTGAAGGAACGGGTCGCGGTCGCCGCGCTGGCGCCGCTGCCGGACTGCGCGGTCAGGTCTCCCATGGAGTCGTAGGTGTTGACGAGCTGGACTCCGCCGGGCAGCACCTTGGTGACGGCGTGTCCGTCGGCGTCGTACGCGACGGTCGTGGTGGAGTCGGCGGCCGAGGTGTACGCCGCGGTGGTCGGCTCGGTGGTCGTCTGCGGCAACCCGCGCGAGTTGAACGTGGTGTACGTCGTGTTGCCGTTGCCGTCGGTGAGCGCGGTGCGGTTGCCGTCGAGGTCGTATCCGTACGACACGGTGATGGCCGCGCTCGCCGAAATGGGCTGGGTCTGCGAGGTCAGCATCCCGGTCGCGTCGTAGTTGAACGTGGAGGTGTCGCCGCGGTAGTCGGTCGAGGTCGCCGCCTGGCTGTCCGCGGTGTAGGTGGCCGACTCCGACCGCAGGACCGACCCGCTCGTGCTCAGGTTCGCCTGACCGGTCTCACGCCCGGCGAGGTCGTACGTGGCGGTGGACGCGGAGCCGTCGGGCAGCGTGGTCTTCACCAGGTTGCCGGCGACGTCGTATGCGTAGGTCGTGGTGTTCCCGGCGCCGTCGATCGAGGAGACGCGCTCCCCCACCGCGTTGTACGTGGCGCGGGTGACGACCCCGGTCGGGCTGGTCTGCGAGGTCTGGTTGCCCGCGTCGTCGTACCCGAAGGTGGTGGTGAAGGCCGCTGAGGTGTTCTGCCGCACCAGGTCGGTGGTGGTGATCTTGCGGCCGAGCGGGTCGTAGGTCGTCTGGCTCTGCGCGCCGGTCGGGTCCGTCTCCGACAGCTGCTGGCCGGCCTGGTCGTAGGTGAAGGTGGTGACGCCGCCGCCCGGGTCCGTCTCGCTCGCCTCGTCGCCGAGTTGGTCGTAGCCGAACTTCGTGGTGTTGCCGAGCGGATCGGTCTGGCTGGTCTGCTGGCCCAGGTCGTTGTAGGCGGTCGTGATGGTCCCGTTGACCGCGGTGCTGGATCCCGGCGCGGTGTACGACGGGTCGGTGATCGAGATCTGCTGGCCGTCCTGGTCGAAGGCGTACTTGGTGACGTTGCCGTCGGGGTCGGAGGCCTCGACCTTGTCGCCGTACGTGTCGTAGCCGACCAGGGTGACGGGGTTGGCCGTCACGGACGCGGCGCCGTTTCCGGTCTGCACCGGGACCGCCGGGCTGGTCGTCACGACCGCCTTCCCGGCCTCGTCGTTCTCGTACGTCGTGGTGTGGCCCGCCGGATCGGTCTCGGAGATCACCAGGCCGCGCTCGTCGCGGACGTACGTGGTGGTGAGGTTCCCACCCGTGTCGTCGACGGTCTTCGAGAGCTGCTCGTCCATCGCGTTGTACGTCGAGGTCTGGGTCCGGGTGACCCCGCCGCCGGTCAGTGTCTGCGTCAGCACGTTGCCGTCGGCGTCGTAGGCCGCGCTGGAGGTGCGGTCCACGCCCGTCGGATCAGTGATCTGCGAGGTGACCTGGTTGTCCGCGTTGTAGACCGTGTTCACGACCAGGCCGCCCGGGGACGTCGCGGAGATCTTGTTGCCCGCGGCGTCGTAGGCGTAGGTGTGCACGTTCTCGTCGCCCGAGGAGCCGACCACGTAGCTGGAGGCGAGCGAGCCGTTGCCGAAGTACGTGTAGTCGGTCGTCGCACCCTTGGCGTTCGTGTCCGACGCGAGGTGGCCGGCCGGGTCGTAGGAGCGGGAGTCCTGGACGAGGTCTTCCGCCGCGATCGGCGCGGACGGGTTACCGGTGTAGCCGTCGATCGTCGTGGTGAGCAGGTTCCCGGCCGCGTCGTACGCGTACGACGTGGTCAGCCCGGCGGGATTGGTCATGCTGGTGCGGTCGCCGATCGCGTCGTACGTGTACTTCGTGACCTTGCCCAGCGGGTCGGTGACGGTCTGCAGCTGGCCGTGCGCGTCGTAGACGTTCGTCGTCGTGCGGGACGCGTCGCCGCCCGTCGTGTCGGTGAGGACAGTGGTCAGGACGTCGTCATCAGGATCGTAGGTCTTCGTGGTGACCTTGGTGTGCACCGCGCCCGTCACCCGGTCGGTGACTGCCGGGTCGGTCTGCTTCACCACCCGGTCCAGGCTGTCGTAGACGTAGGCCGTGGTCAGGCCCGCCGGATAGCTGTCAGAGGTCTGCGTCGAGCTGAGCTCGCGCCCCAGGTTGTCGTAGGTGTGCGACGTGACCAGACCCAGCGCGTTGGTCACGCTCGCCACGTCGCCCGCCGAGTCGTAGGCGTACGTCGTCATGCCGCCGCCTGGGGCCGTCGTCGAGGCCAGCAACCCGGCCGGCTCGGTTCCGCCGCCGACTGCCTTCTCAGTGCCGGCGGTGTAGGTGTACGTCGTCTTGCATCCGGACGGGCACGCCGTCGTCGGCGGCGTGGCCTTCGACGCCATTTCAGCCGTCGAGGTGTAGGTGATGACCGTGTCGTACGTCGGGTCGCCCGGCGAGGACGACCGCGCATCGCGCTGGTCCGTGGGTTTGTTGTTGCGCGGATCCAGCGGGTTGGACGCGTTCTCGTAATACGACTCGTACGAGGTCTGACAGTTGTTGATCGCCATGCACGTAGTCGTCGAGGTGACGTTGTTGCGCGAGTCGTGCGTTGTGTAGGTCGTGTAGCCGTCCGGGTTGGTCGCGGTGGTGGCCCGGCTCGAGGCGTCGTACCCGTACCAGCTGACGTCGCCGAGGACGTCGGTGGTCTTGACCAGCTGGCCGCCCGCGTACACGTAGGTGGCGTTCTTGTTGAACGGGTCGGTGACCGTGACGGTCTGGGAGTCGAGCGTCGGGGTCGCCAGGTACGTCGGCAGCGCGGGGTTACCGCCCGGCTCCACGACGAGAACCTGGTTGTGCAGGCCGTTGTAGTGCAGGACGACGTCCGTGGTCGACATTGCCGCGGTGTACAGCGACACGTCGGCGATGGACCCGGTGAAGTCGCCGTGGGCGGTGCCGTTGCCGACGACCGCGGTGTACCCGCTGGTCGAGACGGCCGCCGGGCTGATCGTCACCGAGGCGAGGACCTTTCCGTCCTCGTAGAGGGTGGCGGTCTGGATGCTGGAGGTGCCTGTCGAGTTGGTGCCGACGGGGGTGAGCGCGAGCACCACCTGGTGCCACTTGCCGTCGCCGATCGACGACGCGCACGTCGTCGTGGCCTGCAACAGGGCGCCGTCGAGGGTTCCCTCCACGCAGCCGCTCGCGTTGACCC
>DASTAE010000373.1:0-22961 GCA_035712985.1 Actinospica sp. | reverse complement strand
CCCGTGCCCAACGCGGGTACGCCCTCGCCGGGCCCCGCGCTGCCGCCTCCGCCGCCGGTGCCGAACAGCGCGGCGCCCGGCCAGTCCGGACCGACGCCGCCTCCGCCGGCGCCGATCCGTCCGCAGTCCGGCATGCCGCTGCCCCCTCCCCCGCCGGTGCCGGGACCCGCCACGCCGCAGGGTCCCGCCTCCTCGGGTGACGGCCAGGGGCGCTCCACCGAGCTTCCGGTGCACCCGCCGGCGCCCGGCGTCTGGCAGGCCGCGGCCCCGGCCGTCCCCGCGCCGAAGGCCGCCGAGCCCACGCCCGAGCCGCCCGCCCCGCAGCCGCCCAAGCCGCAGGCCGCCTCGCCCGTCCCGCCGCCGCCCGCGCCGGGACCGCAGCAGCTGCAGCCGCCGCAGCAGCTGCCCGCGCCGCTGACGCCGCCGGCGCTGCCCGCGACGCAGGGTCCGCAGAACCTGCCGGCCCCCGCGCCCGCGCCGCAGTTCCCGGCACCGCAGCCGCCGCACCCCGCGCCGCCCACGCCGATCAGCCCAGCGCCGATCAACACCCCGCCGCAGCAGGGCCAGCCCGGACAGCAGCCCTTCGCGGTGTTCAACGCGCCGGGCCAGCCGCCGCGTCCGCCGCAGGGGCAGGACGAGCCGCCGATCTACGCGCCGCAGCCGCAGCAGCCGCCCTACGGCTATCCGCAGCAGCAGTACCCGGGCCAGCCGGGGCAGTCCGGCCAGCACCCGGCGCAGCAGCAGCCCAACTACTACCCGACCCAGCAGATCCCGCCGACCCCCGGCGCGGGCTACACCCAGGGCGGGCAGTCCTACGGCTCCGGCCTGGCCACCCCGCTGGGCTTCCAGGCCTCGCAGGAGCTCAGCTCGGAGCGCCTGGTGCGCCGGGCCGAGCCGGTGGCCAAGACGGGCTGGCGGCGCACCGTGCGCTCGGTCAGCGGCGGCGTCATCAAGGTGAAGCCGGGCCGCAACGAGGCGCAGCGCCTGGAGAAGCTCGAGCGGGTGCGCACGCCGCTGCTCGGCTGCTACAAGATCGCGGTGATCTCGCTCAAGGGCGGCGTCGGCAAGACCACGACGACCACGGCCCTCGGCGCGACGCTCGCCTGGAACCGCGGCGACCGGGTCATCGCCGTCGACGCCAACCCGGACGCCGGCACCCTGGGCCGCCGGGTGCGCCGGGAGACCGGCGCGACGATCCGGGACATGCTGCAGGCGCTGCCGAACATCCGCAGCTACGTGGACATGCGCCGCTTCACCTCGCAGGCCCCGAGCCGGCTCGAGGTGCTGGCGAACGACGTCGACCCGGCCGTCTCCACCACGTTCAACGACGAGGACTACCGGCGGATCATCGAGGCGCTGCAGAATCAGTACTCGATCATCCTCACCGACTCGGGCACCGGCCTGCTCTACTCAGCGATGCGCGGCGTGCTGACGATGGCCGACCAGCTGATCGTGGTCGCCACCCCCAGCGTGGACGGCGGCAACTCGGCCTCGACCACACTGGACTGGCTGATCGCGCACGGCTTCGAGGACCTGGTGCGCCGCTCGATCACGGTGATCTCGGCGGTGCGTCCCTCCTCGAAGGAGATCGACCTGTCCCAGCTGGTCGCGCACTTCGCGGCGCGCTGCCGGGCGGTCGTCTCGGTGCCCTACGACTCGCACCTGGCCACCGGCGCCGAGGTGGACCTCGAGTACCTCAAGCCCGCCACCGCCGACGCCTACCTGGAGCTCGCCGCGCACGTCGCGGACGGGTTCGCCTCGCAGCGCGGCCAGGGCCCGCAGCACCAGTTCGGGCCCTGATCCGCCCGCTACGATGGCGCCGTGAGCGGAGAGCGCCGACGGGGTGCGGATCAGGATCACGAGGGCGGGCGCGCAGGCCCGGCTCGTCTGGACCTCGGAGACGCAGAGGGGCTCGATGCAGGGCGACGCGCACGTCGACGGCGACACGCGCCGCGTCTCGACCACGTGGACCAGGTCGGTCACCGTCCCGACCGACGGCTGGCCGGAGGGCGCGTACCTGCTCCGGCGGGACGCCGCGAACGGCCACCAGCGCTACGTGCCGATGATCGTGCGCTCGACCAGCGCCAAGGGCAAGCTGCTCATGATGCACGCGGTGGCCACGTGGCAGGCGTACAACCGGTGGGGCGGATTTCGAGCACCTGGTCGGCGTCGAGTACGACCGGGTGACCCCGGGCCAGCCGACGCCGCGGCCGATCGAGATCATCGCCCACTCCCCCCTGGTCTGCAACGGCGAGTCGAGCCACTCGGACTCGGCGTACTACACGGTGAGCAGCGGTGCCGGCGTCTTCGCCTCGGGCACGATGCGCTGGGTCGACGGCCTGCTCGCGGGAACCCCCGACGCGGACAACGGGATGGACGCGCGCACCGGCGCGTTCGTCACCAAGACGACCGAGAACCTGATGCGCGCTTTCGCCGCCGGACCGGCCGGTCACACGCAGGCGATGCCGAAGGACAACGTCGCCCAGGTCTACGCCTAGCGCTCACGGCCGGTCCGTTTCCTGCATACTGTTGCGCTATGAGCAACACTGAGGCGATGTCGGGCACGTCGCCGGTGCAATCGGTGGACCGCGCGGTGAGCATCCTGGAACTGCTGGCCGGGCGCGGGGAACTGGGCATCACCGAACTCGCGACGCGCCTCGGCGTGCACAAGTCCACGGCCTTCCGGCTGGCCTCCGCCCTGGAACGCAGGGGCCTGATCGAGCAGACCAGGGAGCGCGGCGGCTACCGCCTCGGCTTCGGCCTGCTGCGGCTGGCCGGCGCGATGAGCGGGCAGATGGACCTGAACCAGCAGGGCAGGCCGGTGTGCCAGCGGCTGGCCGACGAGGTCGGCGAGACCGTCAACATCGCCGTGCTCGACGGCTCCAGCGCCGTGAACATCGACCAGGTCCTGGGACGCTCCTCGATCACGACGCACAACTGGGTAGGCCAGCGCACCCCGCTGCACGCCACGTCCAGCGGCAAGGTCCTGCTCGCGCACCTGCCGGAGGACCGCGCGGCCGCCCTGATCGCCGAGGGCCTGGAGCCCTCGACCCCGCGCACCGTCACCGACCCCCCGCTGCTGCGCGAGCAACTGGCCCGCTCCCGCGAGACCGGCTACGCCTACACCGTCGAGGAACTCGAACCCGGCCTCAACGCCGTCGCCGCCCCCATCCGCGGCCCCGGCGGCCGCGTCATCGCCGCCGTCAGCGTCTCAGGCCCCTCATTCCGCTTCCCCGAGGACCGCATCCCCGCGGTCGCCCCGACCGTCATCGCGGCGGCCACGGAGATCTCGTACCTGATGGGCTACCTCGCGGGCTGAGGCAGCCGACGCGCCCCGGCCCCGCTGGGACCGGGGCGGACGGGTAACGCTCCGCCAGACGATCCACGGAGCCCACCCGCCACGCCCCGACCAAGCCCAACTCAGCCCTCTGCCACCGCCTCCGCTGCCGCTCCAGCTCCTGCTCCCGCCTCGACCGTCACCTCGGCGGCGCGGCCCTGCTGCCGCAGCACGTAGTACACCGCGCCGACCAGGACGATGACGCCGGTGAAGACGACGCCGCCCCATTGGTAGTACCAGTGGTCGCTGCCGTAGACGGCGGCGCGGGGCCAGGCGAGGTTGATGATCATCGCGGCGCCGTAGAGGACGGCGAAGGCGTTGACGAGCAGGCCCCAGCGGCCGAGGTTGAAGTGGGCGCCGTGGTCGGGGCGGGGCCAGCCGCCGCGGAGCCTGCGCAGCAGGACCGGGCCGGTGACCATCAGGTAGGGGATGTAGAACAGGATGATGGCCACGGACGTGAGGATGTAGAACACCCGCTGGTTGCCGATGTTGATCAGCAGCAGCACGATCGTGAGCCCGCCGGTGAGCAGCGCGGGGATGATCGGGGTCCGGGAGCGCTCGGAGACCTTCGCCAGGCTCGCGGAGAAGGGCAGGCGCTGGTCGCGGGCCATGGAGAAGATCAGGCGGATCGCGGCGGTCTGCACGGCGAGGCAGCACACGGTGATGGCGATCGCCGAGCAGATCAGGAAGACGTCGCCGAGGCCGTTGCCGAGGACGCTCTTGACGATGTACGGCAGGCCGAGCGAGCCGATGTTGGTGTCCTGCAGGTTCTTCGTGGCCATCATCGCGAAGAGCATCAGCAGGCCGCCGATGGCGAAGGCGGCGCTGATGGCGCGCAGGATCGCGCGCGGGGCGTGGCGGCGCGGCTCGAGGGTCTCCTCGGCGAGCGAGCCCGCGGTGTCGAAGCCGTAGAAGACGTACGCGCTCATGATCGCCGCCACCAGGAAGGCGCCGACGTAGCCGCCGGCGTGCCCGGCGCCGGTGCCGTTGGTCTCGGTGACGATCTGCGGGCCGTGCTTCACGTGCACGACCAGCAGGATGACGAGCAGCGTGGATCCGCAGAGTTCCACCAGCACGCCGAAGTTGTTGATCTTCGCCATCACCTTGACGCCGAGGATGTTCACCACGGTGGTGAACACGATCAGCGCGAGGGCGAGCACGATCGCGTTCTGCGCTCCGGCCGGGGTGCTGGTCAGGCCCGCGTCGGAGGAGCCGCCGACGATCTCGAAGCCGAGGGAGACCTGCGGCAGGATCACCTGGTACGCGACGGCCACCGCGGCCGCCGTGGCGATGGAGCCGATGATGATGATCCAGCCGGCCATCCACGAGGTGGCCGGGCCGGCGATCTGCTTCGACCACTGGTACACCGAGCCGGCCAGCGGGAACTGCCCGGCCAGCTCGGCGAAGCAGAGCGCGACGGCGAACTGGCCGAGGAAGACCAGCGGCCAGGTCCAGATCATCGCCGGGCCGCCTGAGGCGAAGCCGAAGCCGAAGAGCTGGAACACACCGGTCATGATGGAGATGTAGCTGAATCCGGCGGCGAAGCTGGAGAAGGAGCCGAGCGAGCGGTGCAGCTCCTGCTTGTAGCCGAATCGGGCCAGATCGTGTGAGTCGCCTGGTTCCGTGAGTGTCGCGGTCGGTTCGGATGTCGTCACGTGCTCGTTCCTCCCATGAGGGCTGCGGCCTTCTCGCCGATCATCAGGACGGCCACCATCGGGTTGACGGTGGGCATGCTCGGGAACACGGACGCGTCGGCGATCCGCACTCCGGCCACGCCGCGCAGCCGCAGCTCCGGGTCGACGACCGCCAGCGCGTCGTCGGCGGCGCCCATCCGGCAGGTGCCCGCGGGGTGGAAGACGGTGAACGCGGCGCGGCGCGCGTACTCGGACAGTTCCTCGTCGCCGGTCACCTCGGGTCCGGGCGCCACCTCGCGCAGCAGCCAGTCGGACAGCGGCGCGGTCCGCGCGACCTCGCGCGCCAGCCGGATGCCGTCGACCAGGGTCCGCTCGTCGTAGCCCTCCGGGTCGGTGAAGTAACGGAAGTCCAGCGCCGGCTTGACGGCGGGGTCCGCGCTGGTCAGGTAGAGCCGGCCGGAGCTGCGCGGCCGGGGTATGTTCGGGGTCATACACACCCCGTGCTCGGGCACCGGGTAGCCGAGCGGCGCCGTGTTCTCGCAGAACGGGATCTGGTAGAAGTGGAACATCAGGTCGGGGCGCGGATCGGCGGAGTCGCGGCGCACGAAGAGCCCCGCGTCGGAGTCCATGGCGGATTCGGGCGGCAGCGGCCCCTTCGTCTCCCAGATGATGATCGACTCGGGGTGGTCGATCAGGTGCTCGCCGACGCCGGGCACGTCCGCGACGACGTCGATCCCGAGTTCACGCAGCTGATCGGCCGGTCCGATGCCCGAGAGCAGCAGCAGGCGCGGCGTGTCGATGGATCCGGCGCAGAGGACCACTTCCTCGCGTGCCGAGATGACCTCGACGGACCCGTCCGGCCTGCGCACTCGTACGCCGGTGCCGCGACCGTCGTGCACGAGCAGCTTCTCGACCCACGTCTCCAGGTGCAGCGTCAGATTCGGCCGGTCGAGGATCGGGTGCAGGTACGCGACGGAGGACGAGGAGCGTACGCCGGTCTCCGCCTCGTAGCCCACGGAGAAGAAGCCGACCCCCTCCTCGAAGGGCTCGGCGTTGAAGTCCTCGATCTCCGGCACGCCGAGCGCGCTGGTCACGGTGCTGACGAAGTCCTTCGCGATCGCGTTGCGGTCCTTCTCGGCGACCGGCACGATCGTGTTCCGCAGGCGGCGGTAGTACGGGAGCATCTCCTCGTAGCCCCAGCCGGTCGCGCCGGCGGCCTCCCAGTCGGCGAAGTCGGCGGGCAGCGGCAGGAAGCTGATCATGGTGTTGTGCGAGGAGCAGCCGCCGAGCACGCGGGCGCGCGAGTGCCGGATGTTGGAGTTGCCGCGCGGCTGCGGCGTGGTCGGGTAGTCGTAGTCGAGCTCGGTGCCCAGCAGGTTGATCCAGTTGCGCAACTGCAGCACGCGGTCGTCCCCGAGGTCGCTCGGGCCGCCCTCGATCAGGCAGACGGTGCGCTCGGGGTCCTCGGTCAGCCGGGCCGCGAGCACGGCGCCCGCCGTTCCGCCGCCGACGATCACGAAGTCAAAGGCCGTCATGCAGTTCCCTTCAGGTAGGCCGGCTCAGCCCGCGAACCACCTCTGCGGCTTCGGGTCGAGCGTGCGCCAGATGTGCTTGGTCTCCTGGTATTCGCGCAGGCCGGAGGGGCCGAGTTCGCGGCCGGTGCCGGACTGCTTGTAGCCGCCCCACTCGGACTGCGGCACGTAGGGGTGGTAGTCGTTGATCCACACGGTGCCGGTCCGCAGCCGGGCGGCGACCCGCGCGGCGCGGGCCTGATCGGCGGTCCACACGGCTCCGGCCAGGCCGTACGGCGTGTCGTTGGCGAGCGCGAGGGCCTCGTCCTCGGTCTCGAAGGTCTCCACGGTCAGCACCGGGCCGAAGACCTCCTCGCGCACGACCGTCATCCCGGCACGGCAGTCGTCGAGCACGGCCGGCCTGAGGAAGAACCCTGATCCGTCCGGCCTGGTGCCCCCGCAGCGCAGCGTCGCGCCCTGCTCGACCGCGCCCGCGATGTACCGCTCGATCTTTTCGCGGTGCGCGGCCGAGATCAGCGCTCCGGTCTCGCTGTCCTTATTCAGTCCGGGGCCGACGCGGATCAGCTCGGCGCGGCGGACCAGCTCGGCGACGAACCGCTCGTGCAGGCTCCGGTGCAGCAGCAGCCGTGATCCGGCCGAGCAGACCTGCCCGGAGTGCAGGAACGCGGCGGTCAGCGCGAAGTCGACCGCGGTCTCGAAGTCCGCGTCCTCGAACACGATGTTGGGGTTCTTGCCGCCGAGCTCGAGCGCGACCTTCTTCACGGTGCTCGCGGCGGCGGCCATCACGGACTTGCCGCTGACCGCTCCCCCGGTGAACGACACGAGGTCCACGTCCGGGTGCGCGGCCAGAGCGGCGCCGACCTGCCCGCCGCCGAGCACGAGGTTGGCGACGCCGCTCGGGGCGCCCGCCTCCAGCAGCGCGATCTCCAGCAGCTCGAACAGCCGGATCGTGGTCAGCGGGGTGAGCTCGCTCGGCTTGGCCACGAGGGTGTTGCCGGCCACGAGCGCGGGCGCGATCTTCCACGAGATCTGCAGCAGCGGATAGTTCCACGGCGTGATCAGGCCGCAGACGCCGACCGGCTCGTACACGATGCGGCTGTCCACGTTCGCGCGCCCGGTGTCGACGACGCGTCCCGAGTCCTGCGCGGCCAGCGAGGCGTAGTAGCGGTAGACGGCCGTCGAGTCGTCGATGTCGTACTCGCTCTCGGCGAGCGTCTTGCCGGTGTCGCGCGTCTCGAGCCGCGCGAGGTCGTCGCGGTGCGTCTGCAGCGCGTCGGCCACGGCTTCGAGCACGGCGACGCGCCGCGAGGTCGGCAGCCCGGACCACTCGGCGCCGAGGAACGCGGCCTTCGCGGCGGCCACGGCCGCGTCGACGTCGCCCGCGTCGGCCTCGGCGACCACCGCGGTCACGCCGCCGTCGCCGGGGTCGAGGACCTCCCGGGTCGACCCTTCGGCGGCGGGGCGCCAGGATCCGTCGATGAAGAGCGAGTCGGTGCGCACGGTCTGCAGGCCTCCTCAACCGTTGCGCAATCAGAGACAGTCTCCTCATGACGCAACGGGATTGCAGACAGCATGGAAGCAGCCGGGGAGGCCGTCAAGGCTCCGCGGTTAACTCGGCATGAGTCATTGTTTCCCCGTCGTATCAGCTCACAACGATCCCCGGACGCCCTTGACAGGCCCGCGGGCCGACCCGACCCTGTTCCTTATAGCGCACACCATTTCGCTATACGCAACAGCGAGGGGACAGGCCCATGCCGGTGCAGCCCAGGATCGTGATCGTCGGCGCAGGGATCGTCGGCTGCGCGCTGGCCGATGAGCTGGCCCTGCGCGGCTGGGCGGGGCGGCTGACGGTGCTGGACCAGGGCCCGCTGTTCGCCACCGGCGGCTCCACCTCGCACGCGCCCGGCCTGGTCTTCCAGACGAACCCGTCGAAGACGATGACCGGCTTCGCCGCGTACACCGTGGACAAATACTCAGGGCTCGACCTCGACGGCCGCTGGTGCTTCAATGCCGTCGGCGGTCTCGAGGTCGCGACGACCCCCGAGCGCGCGGAGGATCTCAAGCGGAAGGCGGGATACGCGGCGTCCTGGGGCGTTCCGGCGCGCCTGCTGGACCCCGCCGAGTGCCTCGCGCTGCATCCGCTGCTCGACGAGAGCCGCGTCCTCGCGGGCTTTCACACGCCGACGGACGGGCTGGCCAAGGCGGTGCGCGCGGCGGAAGCCCAGGCACGACGGGCCATCGAGCAGGGCGCGCGCTTCCTGCCGCACCACACCGTGACCGGCATCGAGTCGGCCGGCGGACGCGTCACCGGCGTCGTCACCGATCAGGGCACTTTCCCCGCGGACATCGTCGTGTCCTGCGCCGGCTTCTGGGGCCCGAAGGTCACGCGCATGGCCGGGCTCGAACTTCCGCTGCTGCCGATGGCGCACCAGTACGTGCGCACCACGCCGCTGGCCGCGCTCGCACAGCGCAAGGCCGACGCCGAGACCGAGGCCCTGCTTCCGATCCTCCGCCACCAGGACCGCGACCTGTATTTCCGCGAGCACGAGGACCGGATCGGCATCGGCTCGTACGCGCACCGCCCGATGCCGGTGGATCTCGCGGACGTCGGCGCGCCCGGCGGCGAGGTCATGCCCTCGATGCTCGACTTCACCGAATCAGACTTCGAGCCGTCCTGGCGCGACGCCGCCGACCTGCTGCCGTCGCTGGCCGCCGCGAAGGTGGACGAGGGCTTCAACGGCGTCTTCTCGTTCACCGCGGACGGTTTCCCACTGCTCGGCGAATCCCCGCGGCTCCAGGGCTTCTGGGTCGCCGAGGCGGTCTGGGTGACGCACTCGGCGGGCGTGGCCAAGGCCGTGGCCGAGTGGCTCGTGGACGGGCAGGCCGACGTCGACGTGCACGAGTGCGATATCAACCGCTTCGAGGACGTCCAGCTCGCGCCCTCGTACGTGGAGCGTCGCAGCAGTCAGAACTTCATCGAGGTCTACGACATCATTCATCCGCTCCAGCCCGCCGAGCAGCCGCGGCCGCTGCGCGTCAGCCCGTTCTACGCGCGGCAGCAGGAGCTCGGAGCCGTGTTCCTGGAGGGCGGCGGCTGGGAGCGCCCGCACTGGTTCGAGGCCAACGCGGATCTGCCGGGCGTGGACGCGATCCCGTCGCGCGGGGCGTGGGCCTCGCGCTACTGGTCGCCGATCGCCGGGGCCGAGGCCCTGGCGACCCGCGAACGTGTCGCGATGTACGACATGACCCCGCTCAAGCGCCTCGAGATCAGCGGTCCTGGCGCGCTCGAATTCCTCCAGCGCGCGACGACGAACCAGCTCGACAAGCCGGTCGGAGCGGTCACCTACACCCTGCTGCTCGACGAGCGCGGCGGCATTCGCAGTGACCTGACAGTCGCGCGGCTCGCCGCCGACCGCTTCCAGGTCGGCGCGAACGGCCCGCTCGACCTCGACTGGTTCACCCGGCGCGCGCCGGAGAACGTGCAGGTCCGCGATATCACCGCGGGCACCTGCTGCATCGGCCTCTGGGGGCCGCTCGCCCGCGACCTGGTCCAGCCGCTGACCCGCGCCGACTTCTCGCATCGCGGCTTCGGCTACTTCAAGGCCCGGCAGGCGTACCTCGGCGAGGTGCCGGTCACAGCGCTGCGCGTGTCCTACGTCGGCGAACTCGGCTGGGAGCTGTATACGACGGCTGATGCCGGATTGCGGCTCTGGGACACGCTCTGGGAGGCGGGACAGGCGCACGGCGTCGTGGCCGCCGGACGCGGCGCGTTCAACAGCCTGCGCCTGGAGAAGGGCTACCGCTCCTGGGGCCTGGACATGACCGCGGAGCATGATCCCTTCGAGGCGGGACTCGGATTCGCCGTCCGGATGGACAAGGGCGAATTCGTCGGTCGCGACGCGCTCGGCGCGAAGGATCCAAAACAACGGCTTACCTGCCTGCTGATGGACGACCCCGAGGCCGTCGTCCTGGGCAAGGAGCCGGTCTACCTGGACGGATCCCCCGTCGGCTACGTCACCAGCGCCGCGTACGGGTACTGCGTCGGCGCTTCGATCGCGTACGCCTGGCTGCCCGCGAGCGCCGCCGTCCCGGGGACCCGGCTGCACGTCGAGTATTTCGGCACCCGGCTGCCCGCGCGCGTGGCCGAGGAGCCGCTGTTCGACGCCTCGATGTCCCGCATCCGCCGATGACCGCCGGCCCGACAGCCGCCGGCCGACAGCCGCCAGCCCAGAGAAAGCGAGCCCTCGTGACCGCCGCGACCGAGGTATCCCTGCCCGCGAGCCTGCTGCGCACGCTCCCCGGCTCCGCGTACGCCGATCCGGCCGTGTTCGCCCTCGAACAGGAGCGGATCTTCGAGCGCATGTGGTTCTGCGTCGCGCGCGGCTCGGACCTGCCGGATCCGGGCAGCTTCCGCACCGCGCAAATCGGGCGCGAGAGCGTGCTCGTCGTGCGTACCCGCGAGGGCGCGATCCGCGCCTACCTCAACGCCTGCCGACACCGCGGCGCGCAGCTGTGCACCGAGGAGTCCGGCCAGGTCAAGCGCACTTTCCGCTGCCCGTACCACGCGTGGACCTACGACGCGCTCGGCGACGGCAAGCTGCTGGCCGCGCCGAACCTGGCCAAGATGCCCGACATCGACCGCGCCGAGTTCGGCCTGCTCACGGTCCACCTGCGCGAGTGGCTCGGCTACGTCTGGGTCTGCCTCGCCGACGAGCCGCCGTCCTTCGAGCAGGACGTCATCGGCGCCGCGATCGAGCGCCTCGGCGACCTGGCGGCCATCGAGCACTACGACGTCGACCGGCTCACCGTCGGCCGCCGCGTCTCCTACGACGTGAAGGCCAACTGGAAGCTCATCATCGAGAACTTCATGGAGTGCTACCACTGCTCGACGATCCATCCCGAGCTGGTCAGCGTCCTGCCGGAGTTCGCGAAGGGCTACGCGGCGCAGTACTACGTCGGCCACGGCGCCGAGTTCGGCGGCGCGATCGAGGGCTTCACCTACGATGGACGACCCGGTGTGGACCGCATCCCCGGGGTCACCGAGGATCAGGACCGCCGCTACTACGCGATCACCGTCAAGCCGCAGGTCTTCATCAACCTCGTGCCCGACCACGTGATCGTGCTGCGCATGTTCCCCTTGGCCGCCGACCACACCGTCGTCGAGTGCGACTGGCTGTTCCTGCCCGAGGTCGTCGCCGCGGGCACGGACATCGACGCCTCGGTGGAGCTCTTCCACCGCGTCAACACGCAGGACTTCGAGGCCTGCGAACGTTGCCAGCCCACGATGAGCTCCCGCTCCTACGCCAAAGGCGGAGTCCTGGTGCCGAGCGAGCACCACATCGCGGCCTTCCACGAGTGGCACACGCGGATGCTGGAGAGCTAGTTGCAGCCCGGTCCGTTGCTGCCGCTGAAGCAAGGCACGAAGGTGCTCGTCGAGGTCGGCTGGACGCTCGGCGTGCCGACCTGGGGCAGAGACCGCGAATAGCCGTTGACGCTGGACGCGGTGACCACGAGCACCACGAGAACGAGCACGCATTGAAAGAGCACAGTCCCCATCGACCTCACCCACCAGGCGTACGCCGCCGCGATCGCCAGGATCACGACCGCGACGCCGCAGACCAGCTCCGTCTGCGAGATCTGCTTCGATGCGAGATCAGGACCGTGGTCGCCGAAACCCTGGAAGCTGATCGCGAAGGTGAAGTAGCCGCCCATCAGCAGCAGCGACAGATCCACGACCAAGGCCATGGCGATCGCCGAGCCGCTGCTGGGCCGGTCGGGCTCCTCGTGGTACTTGAACGGAATCGGCAGCCTTGCCGGGAGCTGCTCCGGCACGGCGTCCTGGATGTCGTCCTGCACCTCGTCCGCCATCGGAGTCCCCCCTCCTCCCGGTCCCCCGACCGGCTCCGCCTCCGGCCGTCAGGCCGCCATCAGGAAACGATCCAGCACCCGCGCGCCGAAGTCCAGCGCCGAGACCGGAACGCGCTCGTCGACGCCGTGGAACATGGCCGCGAAGTCGAGGTCCGGCGTCAGGCGCAGCGGAACGAATCCGTAGCCCGTCATGCCGAGCGAGGCGAAGGTCTTGTTGTCGGTGCCCGCGGACAGGCAGTAGGGCACCGTGCGCGCGGCCGGGTCCTCGGCCTTGAGCGCGGCCAGCATCGTCTCCACCAGCGGGGTGCCGAAGGGCGACTCGACGCTGCGGTCCAGGTGGATGTTCTCGCGGGTCACGCCCGGGCCGGCCAGCTCGTCGATCGTCGCCAGGAACTCCTCCTGGCCGCCGGGCAAAAAGCGCCCGTCGATCACCGCGGAGGCCCGCTCGGGGATCACGTTCGACTTGTACCCGCCCTCGAGCATCGTCGGGTTGGCCGTGTGCCTGAGCGTGGCGCCGATGAAGCGGGCGAGCGGGCCGAGCTGGGCCACGGCCGCCTCCGGCTCCTTCGGGTCGAACTCGACGCCCATCGCCTCGCAGACCTCGGTCAGGAAGTCGCGGACGGTCGGGGTGAGGGTCACCGGGAACTCGTGCGCGCCGATCCGGGCCACGGCCTGGGCCACCCGGGTCACCGCGTTGTCCGTGTTCAGCATCGAGCCGTGCCCGGCCTGGCCGCGCGCGTGCAGGCGCATCCAGGCGAGGCCCTTCTGCGCGGTCTCGATCAGGTACAGGCGCAGCTCGGGGTTGATCTCGTAGGAGTAGCCGCCGACCTCGCTGATCGCCTCGGTGCAGCCCTCGAACAGCTCCGGGTGCTTCGCGGCCAGGAACTTGGCGCCGAAGTTGCCGCCCGCCTCCTCGTCCGCGAGGAAGGCCAGCACCACGTCGCGCCGCGGCCGCCTGCCCTCCCGGATCATCCGGCGCACGACGGCGAGCGTCATCGCGTCCATGTCCTTCATGTCCACGGCGCCGCGGCCCCAGACCAGGCCGTCCTTGACCTCGCCCGCGAAGGGGTCCACGCTCCAGTCCGCGGCGTCGGCCGGGACGACGTCCAGGTGGCCGTGCACGAGCAGCGCGTCGGCCGAGGAGTCCGTGCCCTCGAAGCGCGCGACCACCGAGGCGCGGCCCTGCTCCGACTCGAAGATCCGCGGCTCGAGGCCGGCCTCGGCCAGCTTCTCCGCGACGTACTCGGCGGCCGGGCGCTCCGGTTTGACCGGGTTCGAGGTGTCGATCCGGATCAGGTCGGTCAGGAAGCCGACCACCTCGCCGTATTCGGTCTCGTACGCGTCGGCTGCCTGGTCGCTCATGATTCCAGCTTAGACGGCCGGGCGTGGTGGCGGGGATGAGGCAGGTCGCGCAGCTCCTGCTCAAGCTCGTGCGCGTGGTGCAGCATGTGGATGCCGGAGGAGCTCAGCTCCGCGTCAACCGCGTGCCGGCCCTCATAAAGCGCCAGGTAGACGCGGCGGACCTGGATCGCCGTCTCCAGCTCCCGGTTCATCCGGTCGTAGAACTGCGCCTTGTACGCCTCGTCCGTCATCGAGGAGATGGCGAAGAAGAACGCGGAGACGGCGGCGAGGAACAGGGAGACCTGCCAGAGCCGGCCGTCGATGGAGAAATGAATGTAGTTCTCCAGATTGTGGCCGAAGACGGTGGTCTGCACTGTCGTGCCGTCCGGCTTGCCCGTCCAGTCATTGAGGAGCTTGCCGGACAGCGCGGCCTTCCCGAAACCGATGAAGAACAGGAAGACCAGCACGCCGAGCAACAGCACCTGCAGGATCTGGCCGATGAACAGCACCAGCAGCATATTGAGTCGCTGCGCCCGGGTCAGCGGCAACGCGCCCTCGTGCAACACGATGCGCTCGACCACGCCTTCCATCGGCGTAGCGCGACAGGCCTCGACGATGGTTGTCCTGTCGTCGTGAGCGGCGACCCGGCGGACCTCTTCGGGCAGTTGGTAGAACAGGAAGAGCACGGTGAACACCGCGAACAGGCCGACTACGCCCCATACCCGGTGCAGCGACATCTCCGTGCTGAACTCCCAGACGTCCTTGCTGATGAACAGGAAGCTGTTGAACAGGAACAGCAGCGGCAGCGCCCGCGCGGCCAGGTCGAAGACCTCGCCGAGCTCCTGGAAGGTGCGCCGGAAGGCCCAGCGGGCCAGCGGAAACAGCGCCGAGGCCACCAGGCAGATCAGCAGCACCACCACGATGTCCACGCCGAGGTCGATGAGGGCGGCCCGCGGCTTGCGCCGGGTCGCGAAATCGACGACCGGCGGGATCAGCACGAAGCCGCCGAACTCGACCCAGCTGATGCGGCTCGGCAGGCTGAACGCCTTCTCGCCCTTGACCAGGTTGCGCAGCATGTAGAGAACCACGAGCAGCGCGATGCCGAGCGCCGCGCCGCCGACGCGCTGCCAGAGCGTGAGCCGCAGCGCGAGCACGACCATCAGATTGATGACGAAGTAGCCGAGCAGCAGCGGCAGCGCGGGCGAGAAGACGTCGTCCGTGGCCTTGCGGTCCTCGATGAAATACGGCAGACCGCGCTTCACGAACCAGCTCTCGGCACGCACCAGCAGCTCGTCATCATTATCGGCCACGCCGACTGCCCCCCGCGATTGAGTTCTCTCCCTCAGAATGACGCAGGGCAGTCTACTGCTCGTCCAGCAGTACCCTGACCTTGGCGACGTCCTGGTTCATCCGGGCGATGAGCTCGTCGATGCCGGCGAAGCGCTCCTGGCCGCGCACCCGCGCGACGAACTCGACGGCGACCTGCTGGTCGTAGATGTCGAGGTCGGTGCGGTCCAGCGCGTAGGCCTCGACGGTGCGGTGCCGCCCGTCGAACTGCGGGTTGGTGCCCACCGAGATCGCCGCGGGCAGCCGCTCCCCGTCGACCACGAGCCAGCCCGCGTACACGCCGTCGGCCGGGATCGCCGTGTACGGCGCCGTCTCCACGTTGGCCGTCGGGAAGCCGAGCTCGCGGCCGCGCTTGGCCCCGTGCACGACCGGCCCCTCGACCCGGTGCGCGCGGTCCAGGCGCAGCGCCGCGGTCTCCACGTCGCCCGCGAGCACCATCCGGCGCACGTCGGTGGACGAGAAGCGCGACTCCTCGCCCTCCTCGGGAGCCGCCAGCGCGAGCCCTTCGACGGTGAACCCGAGCTCCGCGCCGAGCTCGGTGAGCACCGCCACGTTCCCGGCCGCCCTGTGCCCGAAGCGGAAGTTCTCCCCCACCACGACGCCGACCACGTGTAGCCGGTCCACCAGCACGCTCTTGACGAACTCGGCCGGGGACTCCCGGGAGAGCTCCGCGGTGAACGGCAGCACGAGCACGGCGTCCACGCCGAGCGAGGCCATCAGGTCCGAGCGGAATCCGGGCGTGGTCAGCAGCGCCGGGTGCGTGCCCGGGCGCACCACCTCGCTCGGGTGCGGGTCGAAGGTCAGCACCACCGCGCGCGCCCCGCGCTCTTGCGCCGCCTCCACGGCGCGGCGCACGACCCGCCGGTGGCCGTGGTGCACGCCGTCGAAGAAGCCGATGGTCACCACCGAAGGGCCCCAGTCGCCCGGCACCTCGTCCAGGCCACGCCAACGCTGCATCGCTTCCCGCTCTACGCTCACAGACCAAGGGTGCCAGATCTTAGACGCCGATCCCTACTCGCGGTGGTCGTTCCGGCCTTACTATGATCTGCGTTTCGCCTGACGAGGAGGGGAATCCCGCATGTCCTACCAGCCCCCGGGTCCGTACCCGGTGTTCCCGCAGCAGGGCGGCTACGGCCCCGCGCCCAAGCCGCCGATCCCGCGCACCGTGCAGCGCGCCTTCACGCTGATGCTCGTGGCCACCGGGCTCGCGGTGTTCAACGTGGTGCTGTCCTTCTGGTTCAGCAGCCGGCTCGACCAGCACATCCACGACGCCCTGAACTCCGGGACGCCTCAGCCCAGCACGAGCGCGAACGTCGCCGCCTCGGCCACCGGGGGGATCATCGGCGTCGGCCTGTGGATCTGGATGGCCCTCGCGATCCGGGCGGGCAAGCACTGGGCGCGGGTCACCGGAACGGTCTTCTTCGGCATCTCCTGCCTCAGCCTGCTCACCGACATCGCGGTGGTCACGACGCTCGAGAAGTGGCTCGGCGGGATCGCCTACCTGCTGGCCGCGGAGAACCTGGTGGGCTGGGTCCTCGGCCTGACCGTGGTGATCCTGATCTGGAAGCAGGAGTCCAGCGCCTACTTCAAGCCGCAGCAGTACGTGCAGTACCCGATACCGCCCTACCCCTACCCGCAGATGCCGGGCCAGCCGATGCAGCCGCAGAACGGCGCCCCGCAGCAGCCGGCCGATCCGTGGGCCACACCTCCGGGCAACTGAACCCGGCGACGCCCCCTCGATGGGCCGAGGGGGCGTTTCGCTCAGACGAAGACGGCGATCGGCTTGCAGCGGCGCCCCTGCTCCTCGACCAGCGCGAGGAAGGCGCCGTCCGGCGCGAAGACCGCGATGGGACCGGGGCCGAGGCCGCGGGCGGGCAGCGGGCCGCCGTGCGCGATCGCCTTCGCCTGCTCCTCGTCCGCGTCGTAGCGCGGGAAGGCGGCCCCGGCCGCCTCGGCGATCGGCAGGACCGGGACCTGCTCCCCCGCCTCGAAGCGCGTCATCAGATCGCCGAGGGACTCCGCCTCGGCCAGCGTGTACGGGCCGACCCTGGTACGTCGCAGGGCCGTGAGATGGCCGCCGACGCCGAGCCGCTCGCCCAGATCGCGGGCCAGGGCCCGGATATACGTGCCGCTGGAGCAGGCCACGCGCACGTCCAGCTCGATCACACCCGACTCGGGCAGCCGGCGGGTCTCCCACAGTTCGAACTCGTAGACGGTGATCGGGCGCGGCTGCAGCTTCACCTCGTCGCCCGAGCGCACCCGGGCGTAGGAGCGCACGCCGTCCACCTTGATGGCCGAGACCGCCGAGGGGACCTGCATGATCTCGCCGGTCAGCGCCGCGATCCCGGCCGCGATCGCCGCGTCGGCGACCTCGGCCACCCGCTCGGCGGGCGCCTGCTCGGTGACCTCGCCCTCGGCGTCGTCCGTGATGGTGGCCTGGCCGAGCCGGATCGTCGCCTCGTACTCCTTCCGGGTCAGCGCGAGGTGGCCGAGCAGCCGGGTGGCCCGCTCGACCCCCAGCACCAGGACCCCGGTGGCCATCGGGTCCAGCGTCCCGGCGTGCCCGACCCGGCGGGTGCCGACCAGCCGGCGCATCTTGCCGACCACGTCGTGCGAGGTCCAGCCGCCCGGCTTGTCCACAATGACGAGACCGTCCGGCGGGGCCGGACGGTCGGCATAGGCCTTGGGGCGACGGCTCAACGCTCGTCCTCGTCGGCCTCGTCCTCGTCGTCTTCCTCGTCGGCGCGCGGGGCCCGGTACGGGTCGGCCTCGCCGGCGAAGGTCTTGCCCTGGGCGATGTCCCTGACCCGGGCGTCCTCCGCGGCCGCC
The DNA here is from genome assembly GCA_035712985.1 of Actinospica sp. GTDB lineage: Bacteria > Actinomycetota > Actinomycetes > Streptomycetales > Catenulisporaceae > Actinospica. The sequence goes on along the minus strand of DASTAE010000373.1, from coordinate 5,073 downwards.
TTCGCCAGCAGATCGTCGATCTGCTTGGCGCCCTCCGGGATCGCGTCCAGGATGAAGGTCAGGCTCGGGGTGAACTTCACCCCGGTCTGCCGGCCCACCTCGCTGCGCAGGATGCCCTTGGCCGACTCCAGCGCCGCGGCGGTCGCCGCCCGCTCCTCCTCGTCGCCGAAGACCGTGTAGAAGACCGTGGCCTCCCGCAGGTCACCGGTGATCCGGGTGTCGGTGATGGTCACGAACCCCAGGCGCGGATCCTTGATCCTGGTCTTCAGCGTCTCCGCGACCACCACCTTGATCCGGTCGGCGAGCTTCGCCGAACGCGTGCTGTTCGCCATGGTCCGCTCCTTCGTTCACTCGTCCTCGTCGCTGCGGACACGGCGGTGCACCGAGAGCACTTCCAGCTCCGGCCGCCAGGCCACCGCGCCCTCGCAGTCATCCAACAGCTCTACCACCCGCGCGTGGCTGCCCGCCACGACGGCCACGCCGAGCACGGTCCGCCGGTGCAGGTCCTGCAGCGCCACCTCGGCCGCGCCCACCCCCGCGCGCCGATTCAGCTCCGCGAGGACGGGCCTGACCAGGGCCCGTTTCTCCTTGAGCGAGTGCACCTCACCCAACAGTACGTCGATCTTCAGCGTCCCGGAGAACATGCCGTCTTCGGCCACAGCGCATCAGGGCTAACCCAGCCCGGGGGATACGTGGGGATCTTCAATGCCCTGACGGGCCCGGTGCACGAGGTTCGCACACCGGACCCGCTGGGACCAAGGGAATTACCGTCGAGCCGTGCGTCAGACGCGCGGCTTCTCCCGCATCTCGTACGTCTCGATCGTGTCGCCGATCTGGATGTTGTTGTACGAGCCGAGGCCGATACCGCACTCGAAGCCCTCGCGGACCTCGGTGGCGTCGTCCTTGAAGCGGCGCAGCGAGTCGATCGCCAGGCCCTCGGTCAGCATCACGCCGTCCCGGATCACCCGGGCCTTGCTGTTGCGGCGGATGGTGCCCGAGCGCACGATGCAACCCGCGATGTTGCCGAACTTGGAGGAGCGGAAGACCTCGCGGATCTCCGCGGTGCCCAGCGACACCTCCTCGTACTCCGGCTTGAGCATGCCCTTGAGGGCCGCCTCCATCTCCTCGATCGCCTGGTAGATGACCGAGTAGTAGCGGATCTCGATGCCCTCGCGGTCGGCCTTCGTCCGCGCGCGGCCGTCGGCCCGCACGTTGAAGCCGATGATGATCGTGTCGCTGGTCAGCGCCAGGTCCACGTCCGACTCGGTGATCGCGCCGACGCCGCGGTGGATGATCCGCAGGTCGACCTCGTCGCCGACGTCCAGCTTGAGCAGCGCGTCCTCGAGGGCCTCGACCGAACCGGAGACGTCACCCTTGATGATGAGGTTGAGCTGCTGGATGTCGCCGGACTTGAGGGCCTTGTCGAGGTCCTCGAGCGAGACGCGCACCCGGCGGCGGGACAGCAGCGCGTTGCGCTCCCGGGCCGCGCGGCGCTCGGCGATCTGCCGGGCGACGCGGTCCTCCTCGACCACCAGGAAGGTGTCGCCGGCCCCGGGCACCGAGGTCAGGCCGAGCACCTGCACCGGACGCGAGGGGTCGGCCTCCTCGACGCTCTCGCCGTTCTCGTCGAGCATCGCCCGGACGCGGCCGTGCGCGTCGCCGACGACCATCGTGTCGCCCACGCGCAGCGTGCCGCGCTGGACCAGCACGGTGGCCACGGCGCCGCGGCCGCGGTCCAGGTGAGCCTCGATCGCGACGCCCTCCGCGTTCTGGTTCGGGTTCGCCTTCAGGTCCAGGGCCGCGTCGGCGGTCAGCACGATCGCCTCGAGCAGGTCCTGGATGCCGATGTTCTCCCGCGCGGAGATGTCGACGAACATGACGTCGCCGCCGTACTCCTCCGCCACCAGGCCGTACTCGGTGAGCTGGCCGCGCACCTTCGCCGGGTCCGCGCCCTCCTTGTCGATCTTGTTCACCGCGACCACGATCGGCACCTCGGCCGCCTTGGCGTGGTTGAGCGCCTCGATCGTCTGCGGCTTCACGCCGTCGTCCGCCGCGACCACCAGCACCGCGATGTCGGTCACCTTCGCGCCGCGGGCACGCATGGCGGTGAACGCCTCGTGACCCGGGGTGTCGATGAAGGTGATCCGCCGCTCGCCGTCGCCGATCTCGGCCGTGACCTGGTAGGCGCCGATGTGCTGGGTGATGCCGCCGGCCTCGCCCGCCACGACGTTCGCCTTGCGGATCGCGTCCAGCAGGCGGGTCTTACCGTGGTCGACGTGGCCCATGACGGTGACCACCGGCGGACGCGGGGCGAGGTCGTCCTCGCCGCCCTCGTTGTCGCCGAAGTCGATGTCGAAGGACTCGAGCAGCTCGCGGTCCTCCTCCTCGGGGGACACGATCTGGATCTCGAAGCCGATCTCGGAGCCGATCAGCTGCAGGATCTCCTCGTTGACCGACTGGGTCGCGGTGACCATCTCGCCGATCGCGAAGGCGGCCTGCACCAGCGCGGCCGGGTTGGCGCCGATCTTCTCGCCGAGGTCCATCAGGGACGAACCGCGGGTGAGCCGGACGACCTGCCCGTTGCCGCGCGGCAGCATCGCGCCGCCGATGGACGGCGCCTGCATGTTGTCGAACTCTTGCCTGCGCTGCTTCTTGGACTTGCGCCCACGGGCCGGACCACGGCCGCCGGGACGACCGAAGGCGCCCTGGGTGCCGGCGCCGCGGCCGCCGCGGCCACCGCCGCCGCCACCACCGCCGGGACGGCCGGCGAAACCGCCGCCGCCACCACCGCCGCCGGGACCGCCGGAGCCGCCGCCGGGACCGCCGCCGAAGCCGCCGGGACGCGGGCCGAAGCCGGCGCCGGGACCGGGACGCGGACCGCCGCCACCGGGACGCGGGGCGCCGCCGGCCGGACGGGGACCGCCGGGCGCGCCGGCTCCGCCGCGACCGCCGCCACCGGGGCCGGGACGCGGGCCGCCGGGGCCGCTCGGGCGGCCGCCGCGCTCGCCCTGCGCGGGGCCGGGACGGTTGGGCATCATGCCCGGGTTCGGGCGCGGGCCGCCGCCGGGGCGCGGCGCGGCCGGACGCGGGGGCATGCCGGGACGCGGGGCGCCGGGCACGGCGCCCTCGGGACGGGCGCCGGCCGGGCCGCCCTCGCCGGGACGCGAGCCCTGCGGGCGCGGCGCCTGCGGCCGGGGCATGCCGGTCGAACCCGAGGTGAACGGGTTGTTGCCGGGACGCGGGCCCTGCGGACGCTGGCCCGGGGCGCCGGGACGCTGGCCGGGACCGGCCGGGCGCGCCGCGCCCTGGCCCCGGTCGCCGCCGCGCTCGCGGTCCGGACGCGGGGCGCCCTGGCCGCGGTCGCCGCGGTTCTGCTCGCCGCGGTTCTGATCGGCGCCCGGACGCTGGCCCCGGTCGCCGGGACGCTGCGCCTGCTCCTCGCGGGTCGGCTTGGGGGAGGCGGGACCCGGACGCGGGCCCGGGGCCGCCGGGCGGCCCTGGAGCGGCGTCTGCGGGCTCGCCGAAGCGGCGGGGGCCGCGGGGGCCTCCGCCTTGAACTGGGGCGCCTGGGAGGCGACCTGCGGGGTCGCCGGGCGCGGTGCCGCGGGACCCGGCTTGGGCGCGGGACCCGGCTTCGGCGCGCCGCCGTTGGCGGTCGCCGGGCGGGGCTGCGGGGTCGGCCTTGGCGCGTTGCCACGCGCCGGGGCGGAGGAACCGCCCTTGCCCTCGGCCGCGAGGGCGTCTCTCAGCTTTCGCTCGACGGGCGCCTCGATCGTCGAGGACGCCGAACGGACGAACTCACCGAGGTCTTGGAGCTTGGCCATGACGACCTTGCTCTCAACACCCAAATCCTTGGCGAGCTCATAGACCCGGACCTTGGCCACTTCACTCCTTCTTCGGCCCGCGTCTTTGTCCGCGCGACCGTCGCTGTCACTTCATGGGCGTGCTCATCGCTGTGTGCTCATCGCGTGCTCATGATGTTTCTCAACCTGCTTCCGCCTGTTTTCGCCGTTCCCGCCGGTCCCCGTTTCCCGGTGCCCTCGACCCGCGTGCTCCGTCAGCCTGCCTCAGTCCCGCTCGTCCTGCACCCCGAGGGCGGCGCGCAGCGGCTCGAGGTCCAGCGGGCCCGGTTGGCGCAGGGAGCGCGTGAAGGCCCGCCTCCTCTCCGCCAGAGCGAGGCAGTCGGGGCGCGGATGCACATAGGCGCCGCGTCCCGTGAGGCGCCGTCCCGGATCGGGCCGGACGCTCACCGCGCCCGACTCCGCCGTCACCGCGACGACACGGAGCAACAGGTCCTGCGCACCCCGTTCACGGCATCCGACGCAGGTACGCGTCGGCACGCCGCGGACTTTCGAGATTTCCGGCAGGCCAGTCACAGTCTATGGTACCGCCAAACCGGCTCGGCTCCCGACCGCGGCAAGATCGCCGGTCCGCACGGTGTATGGGGCAACGTACGGGAGGGAATCCTTATTCCGCCGCGGGCCGTGACGCCGCGTCAGATCACTTCTCCTCGGCGGCGTCCGATCGGATGTCGATCCGCCAGCCGGTGAGCCGCGCCGCGAGCCGGGCGTTCTGGCCCTCCTTGCCGATGGCCAGGGACAGCTGGTAGTCCGGCACGATGACCTGCGCGGATCTGGCCTCCAGGTCGAGGATCTTGACCTTCGAGACCTTCGCCGGGGACAGCGCGGAGGCGACCAGCTTCTCCGGATCGTCCGACCAGTCCACGATGTCGATCTTCTCGCCGTGCAGCTCGGTCATCACGTTGCGCACCCGCGCCCCGACCGGGCCGATGCAGGCGCCCTTCGCGTTGACCCCGGGCTTGCGCGAGCGGACCGCCATCTTGGTGCGGTGCCCGGCCTCGCGGGCCAGCGCGGCGATCTCCACGGTGCCGTCGGCCACCTCGGGCACCTCGAGCGCGAAGAGCTTGCGCACCAGGTTCGGGTGGCTCCGGGACAGGATCACCGCCGGGCCGCGCGGGGTGCGGCGCACCTGGACCACCAGGCACTTGATCCGCAGCCCGTGGCTGTAGTGCTCGCCGGGCACCTGCTCGGGGGTCGGCAGCATCGCCTCGAA
>DASTAE010000372.1:0-13761 GCA_035712985.1 Actinospica sp. | reverse complement strand
CGACAACGGCCGGCAGCTGGCCACCCGGGTGATGCGCAAGCACCGGCTGGCCGAGCGGCTGCTGGTGGACGTGATCGGGCTGCCCTGGGACGAGGTGCACGAGGAGGCCTGCCGCTGGGAGCACGTGATCAGCGAGCAGGTGGAACTGAAGCTGCTCGAGCTGCTCGGCAATCCGACGGTCTCGCCCTACGGCAACCCGATCCCGGGCCTGGAGGAGCTGGACGCCGGCCTGCACTCGACCGGCTTCCGGGACGGCAACCTGGTCACGCTGCGGGACTTCGCGCACACGCTGCCGGCCGGCGAGCACGGTGTGGCGGTCATCCGGCGGATCGGCGAGCCGCTCCAGTCCGACCTGGACGTGATGCACCGGCTGCGCCGGGCGGGGGTGCGCCCCGGCAACGCGGTGCAGGTGACCCCGACCGAGGGCGGCGTGCTGCTGAGCGCGGCCAAGGAGTCGACCGAGCTCGAGCTCGACCTCGCGGCGCACGTCTTCGCCGACAAGGCCTGAGCCCGGGCCGCGGATCCGGCGCGCCGCCCGTCGGCGCACCGGATCCCCGCCGCGGCTAGCGCGTGCGGTGCAGGCCGCAGGCGTAGGCCAGCGGCGCCAGCACCTCCTCCGGATCCGGCAGCCAGCGCGCCGAGTCGGCCGGGCCGCGCACCCACTGCACCTGGCCGGTGACGCCCATCCGGGACGGCGGCGCGACGACGTAGTCGCCGGTGCTGCGGCAGTTCAGGTCCAGCGCGGTGCGCCCCCAGCCGAGCGTCGCCAGGGCCTTCGCCACCTTCGTGCGCGAATTCGGCAGGATGAAGAAGTACAGGCGCCGGGTCGGCGTCGCGGCCACCGGGCCCGGGTTCGCCCCGGAGCGCTCCAGCCGGGCCAGCGCCAGCAGTCCGGCCTCCTCGGAGCATTCGAGTACGTCGAAGGCCCGGCCGGTGGGCAGGATGATCGAACCCTGAGGGTTGGCCGACCACCATTCGTGCGCCTTGCTCGGCTGGCCGCTGATCTTCTTCTGCCAGTCGCGCATCGCAGGGTGCGCACCCACCGAGGCGCACCGTTTGTCCCCGCAGGAACAGGACCAGACTCCGTCCTCTCGAAGCACACTCGTCCCGAGAACCACATCCCAGTGCCGATCCTCGATATATTCGAGAGCGGCGTCGAGCAGACCGAGCCGGTCCTCCGGATTGGTCCGGGCGGCGCCCGCCTTCTTGGGCGCGCCGGTCGCGATAGTTGTCTCCACACGCTGGAAACCGGGCTCTGACCGCCCGGGTTACGGCGCGTCCCTCGGTGTGGCGAATAAATCACCTGCCCGTGGGTAACGACGAATTTTGTCCGAGCGATTACGCTGGGCTACCGCTCGGAGCGATTCGCCGCTACTCTTCGCGACATATGCGCATGCTGTTCTCATGGCGGCGCAAAGCGATGACCGTGGGCGCGCGTTGACCGTAACCGTGTGCACCGCCTGTAGACCGAGGGAGATAGGGGAGGCCCGATGGCCGTACGCACCGCTGGACCGCGGCAGCCGAACCAGAGGCTTGCCGCGCTGATCCAGGAGGCAGCGAGCTCCAACGCGGGGCTGGCCCGTCGCGTCAACATGGTCGGTGCGGAGCACGGTCTCGACCTGCGCTACGACAAGACCTCCGTCGCGCGCTGGCTGCGCGGACAGCAGCCGCGCGGCATGGCGCCCACGCTGATCGCCGAGGCCCTCGGCCGCAAACTCGGCCGCCCGGTCACGGTCGAGGAGATCGGCATGGCGGACGGGCGCAACGGCTCGTCCAGCGTCGGCCTGCACTTCGCCCCCTCGACGGCGGCGGCCATAGAGGAGGTGACCGAGCTGTGGCGCGCGGATGTGAGCCACCGTGAGTTCCTGCTCGGATCCTCGTTCGCGGTGGCCGCGCTGATCGCGCCGAGCCGGGACTGGCTGATCACCCCGCCGGACGCCGAGGTGGCCAGGCCCCCGTCGCTGGCCGGTCGCGGGCCGCGGGTCGGCCCCTCCGACGTCTACGCGCTGCGCGCCGCCGCCCGGGTCTTCCGCGACCTCGACCATCAGTTCGGCTCCGGCTACGTGCGCTCCATCGTCGTGCACTACCTCGACGACGTCGTCGCCGAACTGCTGACGGGCACCTACCCGGAGCGCACCGGCCGCGCCCTGTTCTCCGCGGCGGCCCAGATCACCGAGCTCGCCGGGTACATGGCCGTGGACACCGGACGGCACGGCCTGGCCCAGCGCTACTACATCCAGGCTCTGCGACTCTCCCAGGCCGCCGGGGACCGCGCCTACGGCGGCTACGTGCTGGCCGCCGGGATGAGCCACCTGGCCGGGCAGCTCGGCTCGCCGCGCGAGATAACCCAGCTGGCCCGCGCCGCCACCGAGGGCGCCAGGGACCAGGCGACGCCGACCGTGCGCGCGATGTTCCACTCGGCCGAGGCGCGCGGGCACGCTGTGCTCGGCGACGTGCGCTCCTGCGAGGGCGCGCTGTCCCGGGCCGCGGCCGAGATGGAGAAGTCGAACCCGCAGGAGGATCCGGACTGGATCCGGCACTTCACCCCCGCCTACCTCGCGGACGAATTCGCGCACTGCTACCGCGACCTGGACAAGCCGCGGCAGGCCCGCGACCACGCGCAGCGGGCGCTGGCCGAGCACCAGCCGGGCCACGTGCGCCGCCGGGTGGTGGACACCGTGCTGGTGGCCACGTCCTACGCCCAGGAGCGCGAGGTGGAGGCGGCGTGCGCCACCGGGTCGCAGGCCATCGAGATGCTCAGCCAGCTGCGATCGCACCGCGGCATCGAGTACCTGCACGACCTCGACCGCAGGCTGGACCCTTACCAGGACAGCACCGCGGTGCGCGGCTTCCGGGAGCGCTTGGGCAGGCTCGCGGTGAGGCAGAGCGCGCTCCCGTTGGTGCTGGCCCCCGCGATCCCGCGCTGAGCAGCGGCTTTTACCGACACTTGGCTTCGTCACAGCGTAGAAACGCGTTGCAGTTTCGTGACGAAGACTCACGCGGGCGTGGCATGGCGCGCCGGGGCGAGTAGCGTCTATCCGGTCGCCGTGGCACGGTGCTCGATGCTGCCGTGGCGCCGGAGAGTTCCGCCTATTTGCGAGGAAGACGCACTGTGTCCCAGATGCCCGAAGTCGCGGGGAGCTGGCCGGAAGAGGGTACCCAGTACGTGCCCGGTGCGCCGATGGAACCGGCGCAGCAGGCTTACCCGCAGCAAGCGCCGTACCAAACGCAGCAGCCGTACCAGCAGCAGGGCTATCCGGAGCAGCAGTACCACCAGCAGCCTCCGCAGCAGCAGTACCCGCAGGAGCAGACGGTTCCGCAGCAGGCGGTCTTCGCCGAGGAGGAGCAGTCCTCGCTGCCCAGCGAGTTCGACCACCTGTTCCGCGACTCGGCCCCCGAGGGCCGGCGCACCATATCCGGGCGGCAGCCGATGGTCTCAGGACCCGGCGCCTCGCCCTCCCCCGGCTTCCAGACCCAGCAGGCTCCGCAGCAGGTCCAGCCCCAGGTCCCGCAGCAGCAGGCCCCCGTGGCGACGGCCATGTACAACCAGCAGCCGCAGGATTACCCCCCGGGCCCCTCGCTCGACTACAACAACGGCCCGTTCAGCTACGACGGCCCGCCCGGGGGCGGCGGCTCCGACAAGCGCCGCGGCCCGCTGATCATCGGCGCCGTGGTCGCCGTCATCGCGGTCGTCGGCCTCTACCTCGGCCTGTCCGGCGGCGGCGGTTCCGGCAAGGCCACCGCGGGCTCCAGCAGCACGGCGGGCGCGACCGCCAAGTCCAACCAGACCGCGCAGCAGGAGGCGGACGCCGTCTACCAGCTGGTCACGCAGGCCAAGCAGCTGCGCTCGGACATCTCGGCCGGCGTCGGCAAGCTGCGCGACTGCGACATCGCGGACGCGCAGAGCCAGATCAACTCGACCGCGCAGGCCCGCTCGAGCGCGGCCAGCCAGGTCGCCACCCTCCCGGTGGACAAGATCAGCGGCGCCTCCCAGGTCATCAGCGCCCTGCAGAAGGCCTGGCAGGACTCGGCCACCTCGGACGCCGACTACGCCAAGGCCGCGGCCGACTTCGCGAACGGCGGCTGCAGCTCCGGCGCCCTGAAGAAGGACTCGAACTACAAGCAGGCCGAGGACACCTCGAGCTCCGCGGACAAGAAGAACGCCGCGGACCTGTGGAACTCGATCATGACGAAGTACGAGCCGGCCATCGCCTCCGACGGCAGCAGCCTGTAAATCCTCCCGAGGAGACGCGGAGCGGTCGTAGCTCTTACCGCGGCACAACGATCCGGCAACACTCCGGAAACGCCGGGCGGCGAAGGTTGGTGCCATGGCACCGGCAGAGACGCTTGACCACCACACCGTCATCGCAGCCAGGGGCGCAGAACCGGGCACCGTCTTCGATGCCCGCCCACTGACCGGCAGCGTGATCGCGATCACCGCGGACCGCCGTCGTGAGGAACTCGCCGCCCTGCTGCAAGAACGGGGAGCGCGGACCGTGGAGACCCCGACGGTCCGGCTCGCCCCCGGCGACGAAGGCGTGGTGGCGCGGCGCGCCGGCGACCGCGCCGCCGCCTCCCGCTTCGTCGAGACCGTACTGCGGCGCGACGTGCACGCCGTCACCTTCACCACCGCGCCCGGCGTGACCGGGCTGCTCGAGGCCGCGGCCGTGTCCGGCTCGCTGGACCAGCTGCTCGCCGCCCTGCGCAGCGACGTCCTGCCGGTCTGCCTCGGCCCGGCCTGCGCCCGGCCGCTGGAGGCGGTGGGCGTGCCCGCGCTCAGCCCGGACAAGCCGCGCTTCTCGGCCCTGGTCGAGGTGCTCTGCGAGCAGTTGCCCCCGCGCATCCGGCGCGAGGTGCGGGTGGACGCGGCCCGCACCCTCGTGATGCAGGGCTTCAGCGCGGCGATCGGCGACTACTCCGTCACCCTGCCGCCGCTGCCCGCGGCGGTGCTGGCCGAACTGGCCCGCCGGCCCGGCTGGGTGGTCTCCCGCGCCGAACTGCTGCGCCGGGTCTGGGACGGCCGCGACGTGCGCGGGGCCGCCGCGCGCGACGAGCACGCGGTGGAGGCCACCGTGGCCCGGCTGCGCACCGCGCTTGGACCCGCGTCCGGCCTCGTGAAGACCGTGACCAAGCGGGGATACCGGCTCGCCGTCGAGCTGTAACCCGCGGATCGCACACTGTACGGACCACGATCGAGCACGTCGCCGGAGAGGGACACCATGGCCGTTGGCAACGTCGGGAACCGCACGTCGCCCAGCCCCGCCTTCCTGCCCCCCGCCCGCGACGACGTGCCCATGGTGGCGGTCGCGCACGGCACCTCCCACCTGCCGGGCCTGGCCACCCTGGACGCGATCATGGAGCGCGTCAGGTTCCTGCGACCCGGCCTGCCGGTGAGCCTCAGCTTCGTCTCCGCGGCCATGCCGCGCCCGGCCGAGGTGCTGGCCGACCTCGCGGGCCGCGGCGAGCGGGAGGCCGTGGTGCTGCCGGTGTTCCTGAGCACCGGCTACCACGTGCGGCACGACATCGCCGAGGCCGTGCGGGCCACCGAGACCCGCGGCTTCCGGGTGCGCACGGCCCGCGCCCTCGGCCCGGACCCGATGCTCGCCCACGCGCTGACCGACCGGCTCGCGACCGTGGCCGGACGCGTCTTCGGCACCGAGGTCGTGCTGGCCGCGGCGGGTTCGAACGACCGCCGCGCCAACGCGGACGCCGTGGTGATGGCGGGCCTGCTCGCGGAGCGGCTCGGCATGCCGGTGCGCACCGCGTACCTGAGCGCCACCGAGCCGACCGTGGAATCGGTGCTCACCCGGCTCGCCCGGCGCGGCCGCCCCGTGGCCGTGTCCAGCTACCTGCTCGCCGAGGGCGGCTACACGCAGCGGCTGAGCGACATCGCGGCGCTCGCCGGTCTCGAGCAGGACGCCGTGCGCACCCCGCGCGTGGCCGGCCCGCTCGGCGCCCACGAACTCGTCGCCCGGTTGCTGGTGCGCCGCTACGACCAGGCCCTGTACGCGATGTGAGCGGGGTGTGACCGGCCACGGCGTTCGCCTGGCGGTTATTCATCGCGGCGCAGGTGACCCGTCCCTTACCCTGTGCGCATGACCGAGGAGCCGCGCGCCGACTACATCCTGACCCTGACCTGCCCCGACCAGCGCGGCATCGTGCACGCGGTGGCCAGCTTCCTGCTGGTGACCGGATGCTCGATCGTGGACAGCCAGCAGTACGGAGACCCGGACACCGGCGTGTTCTTCATGCGCGTGCACTTCCGCGCCCAGGAGCCCGGCGTGGACCTGACCGCCCTGACCAACGGCTTCGCGGCGACCGGCGCCTCCTTCCACATGCAGTGGCAGATCCACGCGGCCGAGGCCAGGATGCCGACGATGATCATGGTCTCCCGCTTCGGCCACTGCCTGAACGACCTGCTCTTCCGGCAGGCCAGCGGCGCCCTGCGGGTCTCGATCCCCCTCGTCGTCTCCAACCACGACGACTTCCGCCCGATGGTCGAGGGCTACGGCATCCCCTTCGTCCACCTCCCGGTCGACCCCGACAAGTCGAATAAGGCCGCCCAGGAGGCCCGCCTACTGGACCTGGTCCGCGAACACGACATCGAACTCGTCGTCCTCGCGCGCTACATGCAGGTCCTGTCCGACGAGGTCTGCAAGGCGCTGGAGGGCCGGATCATCAACATCCACCACAGCTTCCTGCCGTCCTTCAAGGGCGCCAAGCCCTACCACCAGGCCCACGACCGCGGTGTGAAACTGATCGGCGCCACCGCCCACTACGTCACCGCGGACCTCGACGAAGGCCCCATCATCGAGCAGGACGTGGTCCGCGTAGGCCACGGCATGACCCCCGACCAGTACGTGGCCGCCGGCCGCGACGTCGAATCCCGCGTCCTCAGCCGCGCCGTAGCCTGGCACGCGGAGCACCGCGTGCTGCTGGGGTCCAAGCGGACTGTGGTGTTTCCCTAGCTCACCTTCACGGTGACCTGGAAATCCGGGCCGCCGCCGCCGTCCCCGATGCGCGTCGGCGCCCTCCCCGTCGGCGCGTGCGCTCCTCGTGGCACGCGGTAGCCCCAAGCTAACGATTCCGGAGACCGGACCTCCAGATCAGCGCATGATTTTACCTGGGGATTACCCGTGACCTGCCCGGATACCCTCGGGGTTCCGGTATCCACAGGCCGATCCCGGGTTATCCCCAGGAGCGGTCATTTGGTTACGCCCGGCTGGGGACAAGTGGCCGAGTTATCCACAGGATTTATCCCCATCGTGGACAAGATCTGTGGATCCTGGGGACAACCGCCCCAAGCCTGTGGATAACTCGGCCTCTGGCTGTGGAGAACCTGCGCGGAAACGCACAGGCTGTGTACGGAGCGTGCTCAGCCGGTGTTGCGCAGTCCGGCGGCCACGCCGTTCACGGTGAGCAGCAGCGCCCGGCTCAGCTGCGAGTCCGGGGTCTCGCCCGCGGCCAGCGCGTCGCGGTGCCGCTTGAGCAGGGCGACCTGGAGGTAGGAGATCGGGTCCAGGTAGCGGTCGCGGATGCGCAGGGTGCGGGCCAGCGCCGGGTCGTGGCCCAGCAGTTCGGTCTGGCCGGTCACCCGCAGCACCTGCTCGACCGTCAGCTCGTGCTCGGCGACGATCGTGTCGAAGACGTGCTTGAGCTCGTCCGGCACCAGCTGCTCGACGTAGAGGCGGGCGATCCGCAGATCCGTCTTGGCCAGCGTCATCGCCACGTTGGACAGGAAGTTGCGGAAGAAGTGCCAGTCCTCGTACATCTCCTTGAGCACGTCCTCGTGCCCGGCCGCGTAGGCCGAGGCCAGGCCGGTGCCCACGCCGAACCAGCCGGGCACGATCTGCCGGGACTGGGTCCAGCCGAACACCCACGGGATCGCGCGCAGGCCGTCGAGGCTCGCGCCCGAGTCCGGCCGGCGCGAGGGGCGCGAGCCGAGGTGCAGGTCGCCGAGCTGGTCCACGGGGGTCGAGGCCAGGAAGTAGCGCGGCAGGTCCGGGTCGTCGGCCAGCTGCCGGTACCGGGCGTAGGCCGCGTCCGAGATGCCGCCCATCGCCGCGCTCCAGCGGGCCAGCGCGTCGGCGCTCTGCCGCGGGCCGATGTGCAGCACCGAGGCCTCGAGTGTCGCGGCGACGGTCAGCTCCAGGTTCTCCCTGGCCAGGCTGGGCAGCGCGTACTTGTCCGAGATCACCTCGCCCTGCTCGGTGACCTTGATCTCGCCCTCCAGCGTGCCCCAGGGCTGCGCCAGGACCGCCTCGTGGGTCGGGCCGCCGCCGCGCCCGACGGTGCCGCCGCGGCCGTGGAACAGCCGCAGCCGCACCCCGTGCCGGTGGGCCACGTCGCGCAGCTTGCGCTGGGCCAGGTGGATCTCCCACTGGCTGGTCGCGATGCCGGCGTCCTTGTTCGAGTCGCTGTAGCCGAGCATGATCTCCTGCACGTCCCCGCGCAGCCGGACCAGCTTGCGGTACGAGGGGTCGCTCAGCAGCTCGTCCAGGATCGCGTCGGCCTGCCGCAGCTCGGCGACCTGCTCGAGCAGCGGCACGAAGCCGATCTGGGCCCGGCCGCCGCGCAGGTCGATCAGCCCGGCCTCGCGGGCCAGCAGCACCGCCGCGTACACGTCGTCCACGCCGCGGCACATCGAGATGATGTAGGACTCGATGACGTCCGGGCCGAAGCGCTCGATCGTCTCGCGGATCGCGGTGAACACGCCGAAGGTCTTGGCCGCTGCCGGGTCCAGGATCGGCTCGGCGCCGCCCCAGGCGTCGAAGCCCTCGACGCCGTCGCGGTGGATCTTCTCCGGCAGCTTGGACAGCGGGCGGCGCGAGCGCAGCTCCTTGGCCAGCAGCTCGGCCCGGTACTTGCGCGGCATGTCCTCGTAGCGCCAGGACTCGATGCCGAGCCGGTCGATCAGCTGGCCGATCGCGTGGTGGTGCGCGTCGGCGTGCTCGCGGACGTCCATCGTGGCCAGCTGCAGGCCGAAGGCCGAGACGGTGCGGATCACCTGGTCCAGGCTGCCGCGCGCGATCAGCTCGCCGCGGTCGGCCAGCAGCGAGTCGCGCATCAGCAGCAGGTCGGCGACCAGCTCCTCGCCGTTCAGGTAGTCGTGGCCCGGCACGTGGGCGCGGCCCTTGCCGATCCGCTTCTTCGTGTTCAGCAGCTTCTGGCGCACGCAGGTGGCCTTGAGCCGGTAGGGCTCCTCCTGGTTGAGCCGCTTGTACCGGGCCGGGATGTCCGGCAGCGCCGCGAGGTCCCGGGCGAGGGACTCCTCGAGCTCCGGGGTGATCTGCGCGATCCGCTTCGAGGTGGACAGGCTGTTGCGCAGCCCCTCGACGATCTTCAGGGCGTCGTCCACGGCGCGCTCGTGCTGCAGCGCCAGGATCTCGAGCGTGAGCAGCGGGGTGACGTTCGGGTTGCCGTCCCGGTCGCCGCCGATCCAGCTGCCGAAGCTCAGCGGCCGCGCGTCGACCGGCAGCCGCACGCCGATCCGCTCGAGCTCCGCGGCCAGTTCGTCGAGCACGTCGGGGACGGCGCTGCCGTGCAGCTCGTCCAGGTAGTACAGGGCGTTGCGCGCCTCGTCGGTGGGCTCGGGGCGGGCGACCCGCAGCTCGTCGGTCTGCCAGAGCGACTCGACCAGCTCCTGCAGCCGCCGCTCGGCCCGCCGCTGGGCCACCGGATCGGTCACGGTGCCGGGCTGCGGGAAGGGGTTGGCGTCGAGCAGCTGCGCGATCTGCCGCAGCTTGCCGAGTATGGTGCGGCGCGCGGCCTCGGTCGGGTGCGCGGTGAAGACCGGCCGCGCGGACAGCCGGCCCACGACCTCCTCGACCCAGTCCCGGGTGACCTTGGACTCGGGGTCGTCTATCGCGGCGCCGATCCGGTCCACGGCGCGCGACAGCCAGGAGCCGCTGGTGGCGCGCTCGGAGTGCAGCTCCCGGGCGCGGTGCACCTGCTCGGTCACGTTCGCCAGGTAGAAGTAGGAGGAGAAGGCGCGCACCAGGCGGATCGCGGTGGCGAGGTCCAGCTCGGCGAGTCGGGCCTGCGCCTCGTCCGCGGCTCCGGGATCCGTCAGCCGCGTGAGAGCCCTGATCTGCTCGACGAGCTCGAGCAGCTGCTCGCCCTCCTGGCGCACCAGCGTCTGGCCGAGCAGTTCGCCCAGGGCCTTGATGTCTCCGCGCAGTGCGGCGTCGGGTGTCGGTGCGAAGGCAGGGGTGGGTACGGCGTCGGTGTCGGCCACTGCGGCACACTCCTCGATAAGCGGGCGAGCTAACGTGCCGGACCCCGTTGTCCGAGCTGAGGGCTTCGTCCGCCATCGTATGCGGCGTACGTCACATCGACGATACCTGGCCCAGAACCTGAGACGCGGGTTACCGCCGGTGGAACGCCAGGTGCGGGGGCAGCGCGGAGCCGAGGTACTCCACGTCCGTCACCAGGCTCGCGAATCCCTGCTGCACGGCCGCCTCGGAGATCTCCTGGATCTGCTGCGGCAGCGCCACCAGGTGGCGGGCGAAGTCGTCGAAGTCGTTGCCGATCCGGATCAGCAGCTCGCTGCAGATCGAGGCCGCGTCGCGGGAGTCGCGGTCGCGCACGTCGTCGTCGTCGAAGTACCAGACCGAGCCCTGGTCGTGGCCGCGGATCTTGAGCACGAGCATGCCGCCGCGCACGTAGCCGACCGCGAGGAACTCCTCGGTGAACCGGTCGAAGAGCGACTGGTTCGCGTACACGAGCTCCTGGTGCGGGTCCGAGCGGCGCACGCCGAACAGCCAGCCGTCGGCCACGAAGCCGCACTGCAGGTTCACCGCGGGGCTCAGCGGCCGGCCGCCGTCGGTGCCGGCCAGGAAGCGCCGGTAGGAGACGGGCAGCTGGAAGCCGAGCTGCGATTCGAGCTGCAGCATCCCGTCCTCGGGCACCGAGCCGGAGCGCTCGAAGGCGACCGGGTCGAGCATGCCCTCGTGCCACAGGCCGGACTTGCCCCGGTCCAGCTGCAGGGTGGCCACGCCGCCGTGGTGCCGGAAGGAGCCGTTCAGCTCGGCCGGGACCAGGAACAGCCGGCGGCTGCGCGCCTCGTGCGTCCAGGTCCAGCCCTCCGGGGTGGCCGTCGGGGGACGGCCCTGCTGGTAGAGCGGGTCCCCGGTGCCGGAGGCGAGCAGGTTCGCCGCGATCACGTCGGTCACCCGGACCTCGTCCACCGACAGCTCCGCGGGCGGGTCGGCGATCTGCACGGCCTGCCGGGCGTACACCGAGAAGTCCGGGTAGCCGTGGAAGTTCAGGTAGACCCCGCGCGGGTACTTCCGGTCCAGTTCGACGTCGCTGAACTCGATGAGGCGCCCCGCGAACTGACCGTTGGGTATTCCGGCCGCATTCGTCGGAAGGCCCGTGCCCGTTCCCTGCGTCATCGTTCTCCAGTCCCTTGCCTCGCCTCGCGCGCGCCGCGTCCGTGGGTGGCCCGACACACTAGTGCTCTCGACGACGGTACCCGGACCGGGTGCTCCGGCGATAGGCGGGAGTGCCGTCCAGGGGGGCCGATTTCATTCCGCGCGCCCGTTTGGCGGTGGTTTCGCGCCCGCTTCCGGCCAGGTCGGTGATCATGAATTAACGCCGGGGGTCGGGGTTGTCGGCGGGAGTGCGTACCCTGGAGGTACACGAAACCCCCTGCCCCCTGTGGGCTGTTCGGGGTTACTCGGCGTGCCTACGGAAGGTGCCCATGACCCTCTCCGGTCTCCTTGAGCCTCTACAGTCCGACCCCGCCCTGCGCGCCGCGATCGAGGCCGCGCGCGGCGGCGTCCGCCCGCGCCTCGACCTGACCGCGGTCGGCGGGCTGCGCGCCCCGGCGATCGCGTCCGTCGCCGAGGCCGGCCCCCTGGTCCTCGCCGTCACCGCGACCGGGCGGGAGGCCGAGGACCTGGCCGCCGCGCTGCGCTCCCTGCTGGGCGAGGCGGCCGTCGCCGAGTTCCCCTCCTGGGAGACGCTGCCGCACGAGCGCCTGTCCCCGCGCTCCGACACCGTCGGCCGCCGCCTCGCCGTGCTGCGCCGGCTGGCCCACCCCGAGACCGAGAACCCGCCGCGGGTGGTCGTGGCGCCGATCCGCTCGGTCCTGCAGCCCCAGGTGGCCGGGCTCGGCGAGCTCGAGCCGGTCCGGGTGACGGCCGGTCAGGAGATCGAGCTCGAGCAGGTGACGCGCCGTCTGGTGGACGCCGCCTACCTGCGCACCGACCTCGTGGAGAAGCGCGGCGACTTCGCGGTGCGCGGCGGGATCCTGGACGTCTTCCCGCCCACCGAGGAGCACCCGCTGCGGCTGGAGTTCTGGGGCGACACGGTCGAGGAGATCCGCTATTTCAAGGTGGCGGACCAGCGCTCGCTCGAGGTGTCCCAGGGCGGGCTCTGGGCGCCGCCGTGCCGGGAGCTGCTGCTGACCGAGAACGTCCGCAAGCGCGCGCACGGCTACGCCTCCGAGTACCCCGAGCTCGCCGACGTCTTCGGGAAGATCGCCGAGGGCATCGCGGTCGAGGGGATGGAGTCGCTGGCCCCGGTCCTGGTCGACCGGATGGAGCTGCTGGCCGACGTGGTGCCGGCGGGCACCCATGTGGTGGTGTGCGATCCGGAGCGGGTGCGCACCCGGGCCGCCGACCTGGTCAGCACCTCGCAGGAGTTCCTGGAGGCCTCGTGGGCCGCCGCGGCGCTCGGCGGCAAGAGCCCGCTGGACCTCGGCGCCGCCTCGCTCTGGTCGCTGGCCGACGTGCGGGACCACGTGCGCTCGCTCGGCCTGCCCTGGTGGTCCGTCACCCCCTTCGTCGCCGACGCCGAGCTCGCCGAGTTCGTCGCGGACGGCGAGTCGGTGGAGGCCGACGACACGGAGACCTCCCCCGCCACCGAGGCGCCGGACTACCGCGGCGAGGGCGCGAAGATGCTCGGCGACGTGCGGCGCTGGCTGCGCGAGGGCTGGCGCGTCGTGCTGACCACGGAGGGCCACGGCCCGGCCGAGCGGCTCGCCGAGGTGCTGCGCGGCGCCGACCTCGGCGTGCGCCTGGTGCCGGATCTCGAGGTGCCGCCGGAGCCCGGCATCGCCTACGTCACCTGCGCCTCCTTCGGCCGCGGCTTCGTGGACGAGGCGGCGAAGCTGGTGCTGCTGACCGAGACCGACATCTCCGGCCAGCGCTCCTCGACCAAGGACATGAACCGGATGCCCTCGCGGCGCCGCAACATGGTCGACCCGCTGCAGCTCAAGACCGGGGACTACGTCGTTCACGAGCAGCACGGCGTGGGCCGCTACGTCGAGATGGTGCAGCGGACCGTCGCCGGGGCCACCCGCGAGTACCTCGTGATCGAATACGCGAGCTCGAAGCGCGGCCAGCCCGGCGACCGGCTCTACGTCCCGACGGACCAGCTGGAGCAGGTCACCAAGTACGTCGGCGGCGAGTCCCCGTCGATGCACCGGCTCGGCGGCGCGGACTGGCAGAAGGCGAAGTCGCGGGCCCGCAAGGCCGTGCGCGACATCGCCGGCGACCTGATCAAGCTCTACTCGGCCCGGCAGGCCGCCCCCGGACACGCCTTCGCGCCGGACACGCCGTGGCAGCGCGAGCTCGAGGACGCCTTCCCCTACACCGAGACCCCGGACCAGCTCGCCTGCATCGACGAGGTCAAGGGCGACATGGAGAAGACGGTCCCGATGGACCGGCTGATCTGCGGCGACGTCGGCTACGGCAAGACCGAGATCGCGGTGCGCGCGGCCTTCAAGGCGGTGCAGGACGGCAAGCAGGTCGC
>DASTAE010000371.1:0-6211 GCA_035712985.1 Actinospica sp. | reverse complement strand
TGCGTGGGCGCCAGAGCCGACGCCGGCCCTGGCCCTGGCTCGAGCCATGACCCTGGCTTGAGTCCTGGCCCCAGCTCCGGCTCCGGCTTTGCGCCGACGCCCCCGCCCTGCTGAGATGGCTCCGTGGACCAGGACGAATCGGACGCCGCCGCGCCGACATCCGCGACGAGGGCGACCATGGCGACGAACGCCACCATCTCCGCCGTATGGCGCATCGAGTCCCCGCGCCTGGTGGCCGCCCTCGCGCGGCTCGTCGGCGGCGACCTGGGCCTGGCGGAGGACCTGGCCCAGGACGCGCTGGTGGCCGCCCTGGAGCAGTGGCCGACCGAGGGCGTCCCGCGCAACCCGGGTGCGTGGCTGATGACCGTGGCCAAGCGCCGTGCCGTGGACCTGATCCGCCGGGACCAGACCTACGCCAAGAAGCTGGAACTGCTGGGTCGCGATCTCGAAACCGGCCCTGGCTCGCCCTCCGCGACGCCCGGCCCCGAATCGGCCGTCGACGAGCCCGATATCGAGGACGACCTGCTCCGTCTGGTCTTCACCGCGTGCCATCCCGTACTCGCGGCCCCGGCCCGCGTAGCCCTGACGCTGAAGCTGCTGGGCGGCCTGACCACTCCCGAGATCGCCCGCGCCTACCTGGTCCCCGAATCCACGATCGCGCAACGCATCGTCCGCGCCAAGCGCACGCTCGCCGAGAAGCAGGTCCCCTACGAGGTCCCGGCAGGCGACGAACTGGGCGCGCGGCTGGCCTCCGTCCTGGAGTCCATCTACCTGATCTTCAACGAGGGCTACGCCGCGACCGGCGGCGACGACTGGACCCGCCCGCCCCTCTGCGGCGAAGCCCTGCGCCTGGCCCGCGTACTCAGCACGCTGATGCCCAAAGAACCCGAGGTCCACGGCCTGACCGCGCTCCTGGAACTCCAGTCCTCAAGACTCGCCTCCCGCACCACCTCCAACGGCGCAGTGATCCTCCTCGGCGACCAGGACCGCGGCCGCTGGAACCACCTCCTCATCCGCCGAGGCTTCGCCGCCCTGGCGATGGCCGAGAACCTCTCCGCCGAGCAAGGCCGTCCCTCCGGCCCCTACGCGATCCAAGCCGCCATCGCCGCCACCCACGCCCGCGCCCTGACCCCCGCCGAGACCGACTGGCCCACCATCGCCCGCCTCTACTCAGCCCTGGCCTCCCAGACCCCGACGCCCGTAGTTGCTCTCAACCGCGCAGTGGCGGTGGCCATGGCCGAAGGCCCAGCAGCGGGCCTAGCCCTGGTAGACCAACTGGTCGCCGCCGAAGCCCTGCCCACCTACCACCTCCTCCCCGCCGTCCGCGCCGACCTCCTCACCCGCCTGGCCCGCCACGCCGAAGCCCACACCGACTTCACCCGCGCCGCCGCCCTAGCCACCAACGCCGCCGAGCGCACGCTGCTGAAACAGCGCGCCGAGGAGTCCCTGCGGCTGGCGGAGGCGGAGGGGGAGTGAGGGAGCTCTCGATATGCAGCAGCCACGGTCAACGTCGCGTTAGGAAGATCGCCGCTTCGCGACTGTGGCGATAAGGCCCGCGCGGCTCCCGCTCGGCTCAATGCGCGTTGGCGGCGGTGGCCTTCGCGAGTCTCGGCCCCGGCGCTGGCGCGCCGAGGCCGACAGGGGCGGACTGACCGCCTACTGCGAAGCAGTCGCGCACCAGTTCGGCGGCGTGGGCGGCCGCCGCAAAGGCGCGGCAGGGTACACGTCTCAGTTTTCTACCTTGGGCGATTGCATGCGGTTTCGCCCACGCCACGGTAAGAACACTCCGCTCACCAGGCAGAGGATTCCCGCCACGAGGATCGCCTCGCGCACCCCTAGCAGCGTGGCGAGCCAGCCGCCGAGCGCGATGAACAGCGGCGTGATCGACTTATTGCTCACGGACCAGGCCGTGGCCACGCGCGTCATCAGCTCCTTCGGCGTCTCGCGCATCCGGTACGCCGAGAACACGGGATTGAAGACCCCTGCGAGGAACAGCAACGCCGAATCCGCGCTGATCAGCGTGAGTAGGCCGGGTATGCCGACCGGGGCGAAGGCGATCGGGAGCAGGCAGATCCCGCGCAGCGCGCCCACGACGACGAGCACACGGTCTGTGCCGAATCGCTGCGTCATCCGCGGGGCTACAAGAGATCCGAGCAGTCCCGCGGCGCACGGGGCGCTGAGTGCGACGCCGTATTCGAACGCGGAGAAATGCAGGTCAGTGAGCATGAGCACGGCTTGCAGCGGCGACGTCATGCGGATGGCTCCGGCGAAGAACATCGCATTGATGTAGAGGCTGCGCAGCGTGGGGTGGCTGAACGTGTGCCGCAGACCCGCCGAGACACGGGCGAACACCTTCTCCCGCGCGGCGTCCGACGGTGCCGGGATCTCGGTCGCGCCGTGCTCGCCGACGAAGCGGCGGGACAGCAGTACGGCGGCGATCGCGAAACTGAGCGCATCCACGGTCGTGGAGCTGACGATGCCGACGACTGTGATCAGCAGGCCGCCGATCGCGGGGCCGACGGTCGAGGTCGTCCAGTCCACTGACGAGAGCTTGGCGTTGACGCCGAGCTGTCGGTGCTCGGCGACCGTCTGCTTGAACAGCGAGGTCAGCGCGGAGTTGTAGAGGATCGAGCAGACCGTGACGACCATCAGCACGACGCAGAGTTGCAGGTAGCCGAGCCCACCGACGCCGAACGCCGCGACGACGGAGGCGAGCGCGGCGAAGCTCAACGTCTCGGTCACCCGCAGCACGCGCTGCTTCGGCTGCCGCTCGATGAACGGGCCTAGCGGCAGTGCGATCACGGCCGTGGCCAGGAACGCGAACGCCGTCATGACGGAGACCGAGCCCGCCGGCTCGTGCAGCCGCTCGATGGCGATCAGCGGGATGGCCCCCGTGCTGACCGCGCCGCCGAGGCTGCTGATCACATAGGCGGCCCACAGGGCCCGCAGCTGCTTGATGCCGATCGAATCCTCGATCGCCGACTCCGAGGACGTGGCGTTTTCGAGCACGATGATGCGATCCCCCTGACGGCGTCATGAATGCCGACGGAAGGCCTCTCGCACCTGATCGCGTGACCGCGCGCTCGTTCGACCCCGGCTAGGCCTCCGCTCCGGACAGTCTTACCACGGCCGCGTCCAAGGAGTCTGTCAGAGCCTTGAGACGCTCGCGAAGCTCGCCCATCTCCACCAGGCTCATTCCGGTCGACTCGACGGTGTGGCTGGGCACGATGCAGACGCGTTCGCGCAGGCCGACGCCCTCCTCCGTGGCCCGCACGACCACCGAGCGCTCGTCGGCGTGATCCCGGCGGCGCTCGACCCAGCCGGCCGCCTCCATCCGCTTGAGCAGCGGGGAGAGCGTGCCCGAGTCCAGGCGCAGTCTGCGGCCGAGCTCCTTGACGCTGAGCTCGCCGTGCTCCCAGAGCACCAGTAGCACGAGGTACTGCGGATAGGTCAGCCCGGCTTCGCGCAGGGTGACACGGTAGACGCTGTCGAAGGCCCGAGAGGCGGCGTGCACCGCGAAGCACAGTTGCGCGTCGAGGCGCATCGCCTGCTCGAGGGCGAGTTCTGCCGGAGAGGTATGCGCGGTGTTCACCTCTCCAGGATACCTCAGTCGCGCACCGTTCAGTTGCACACAACTGAATTGTGTGTCACGATGGATCTCGAAGGCGGCGGATCGTCGCCCAAGAACTTTCGGAGGGAACGAAAATGAGCGCTCTGTACACCGCGGCGGCGACTGCGAACGGCCGCGAGGGTCGGGCCGTGAGCTCCGACGGCCAGCTGGATCTGACGCTCGCCTTCCCGCCCGCGCTCGGTGGAGACGGCAAGGGCACCAACCCCGAGCAGCTCTTCGCGGCCGGTTACGCGGCCTGCTTCGCAAGCGCCCTGGGCCTGGTCGGTCGGAACGCCAAGGTGGACACCGGCGAGATATCGGTGACCGCCGAGGTGGGCCTGAACAAGGAGGGCGAGGGCTTCGGCCTCTCGGTCGTGCTGCGCGTCGAACTCCCGGACGAGCTGCAGAACGAGACCGGCCGCCAGCTGGTCGAGGCCGCGCACCAGGTGTGCCCCTACTCCAAGGCGACCCGCGGCAACATCCCGGTCGAGCTCGTCGTCGAGTAAGCCTAAGCGGCCCGGGTGCCGATGCGGATGAGAACCTGTCAGGGTTCTCATCCGGCATTCGTGGCTCGTTGTCCAGATACAGAAGGTCGGCCGGTCGGGAAACGGACACCCCGAGTTCGCCTGGCTGCGCACAATAAAGAGGCGTCGCACTTCCTACTCATCGGTAAGGAACCGCACCCTCATGAATCTTCGCACCCTGCGCCGTACCGCAGCGGTGACCGTGCTCGCGGGCGGTCTCGTCGCGGGCCTCGTCTCGCCCGCCGACGCCGACACCGCCCCGAGCTACGCGCAGTGGCAGTCGGACGTCACGGCCGTGACCACCCCCGCGCTGGCCTACATCCAGCAGCGGGTGAACGAGGCCTCCTCGACCTCGAACCTGGCGATCGTGCTCGACATCGACAACACGTCGACCGAGAACTACTACTACTCGAGCTACCCGAGCCCGGCCACTCCGCAGGTGCTCGCGATCGCCCAGTACGCGGCCTCCAAGGGCGTGAAGATCTTCTTCATCACCGCGCGTCCCGACGTGATCGACTGGTTCACCGAGTACAACCTCGAGCACGTCGGCTACACCTGGACCGGCCTCTACAGCCGCAACCCCATCCAGCTGCTCGAGTCGATCAACAGCTTCAAGACCGCCGAGCGCCAGAAGCTCGAGTCCGAGGGCTACGACATCATCGCCGACATCGGCAACAACACGGTCGACATCGAGGGTGGCTACGCCGACTCGACCTGGGAGCTGCCGAACTACAACGGCGTGCTCGACTAGGAACCGATCCGCGCACCGGGCGCACCGGGCGCACCGAGTGCACCGGGCGCACCGAGTGCACTGAGCGCACCGAGCGCACTGAGCGCACCGAGCGCACTGAGCGCACTGAGTGCACCGCGAGCACCGAGTGCACGAGGCGCGCAGGGTCCGCAGCATCGCGGACTCTGCGCGCCGACGCGCCAAACAAACCCGCCAACGCACCCGCCAACGCGCCGCGCGCCGACCACCGCGGACGGACGCCCGGCGCGCGCGGGCTGGAGCACGCCGTACTGCGCCAACTTCCGGCCTCGGCTGGGCGGGCACGTAGGCTGGGGGCGTGGAACTGCGTCAACTCCGTTATTTCGCGACTGTGGCCGAGGAACTGCACTTTGGACGTGCGGCGGAACGGTTGCTGATCGCGCAGTCCGTGGTCAGTCAGCAGATCCGTCGGCTTGAGCGCGAGCTGGACGTCGTGCTGTTCGACCGCTCGTCTCGGCACGTGCGTCTGACGGAGGCGGGTCGCGCATTCCTGCCCGAGGCCCGGGCTGTGCTCGATGCCCAGGAACGTGCGATCGCCTCGATGGCCCGCTACGCCGAGGCTCGGGCACAAGTCCTGCGCATCGGCACCAGTTCCGGCCTTGGCGAACGCCTTACCGCGGTCTTGGACGGCTTGGCACGACGGATGCCCGGTACGGAGGTCGACCTCATCGCCGCGCCGACCGCCAAGCGTCTCGAACTTGTCGCCGAGGGCGGTCTCGACGCCGCCTTCGTGCGCGGCAGGGTTCAGGGCAGCTGGTCAGCGGACGGTGCAGGCTCGGGCTCGGTTCGCGCGGCGCCGGTCTGGCGTGAGGACCTCATCGTCGCACTGCCGAAGCGGAATCCGCTGGCCGACGTGCCCGAACTGGTGATCGGCGACCTGGCGGGGCTGCCGCTCTGGATGGTCCCGCGGCGGACGAATCCGGCGCTGGTGGACCTTGTCGTCGGCGCGTGCAGTGAGGCAGGGTTCGAACCTACGCCCGGCCGTGTCTACCCGGGTCTGCAGGAGACGCTCTCCGCGCTCGGCGCCGGAAAAGCCGCGTGGACGGTGATGTACGCGTCGCATGCCGCGCAACTGAACGTGAAGAACGTCGTCTTCCGCAGGCTTCGCGAGCCCGAGCTCTCGCTGCCCACGTTCCTCGTCGTCGGACGTTCGACCCCTGAGACAGTCGTCGCCGCACTCCTCGCCGCCTGTCACGAGGCTGCGCCCTGACCAGGTCGTTCGCGATTCACGATCGCTGCGTGCGCGAACTGTGCGTTGTTCGCCGTGCTGCTGTGCGATGGACTGTGGGTGAGGAAATCACCGACTAG
>DASTAE010000370.1:0-17758 GCA_035712985.1 Actinospica sp. | reverse complement strand
AGTTGCCGGGCATGTCGTCCACGCCCCAGATCATCCGCATGCTGCCGCGCGCGGTGTTGACCCAGCTGAGCGCCGACCAGAGCAGGATCACGCCGCTGATCAGGCCGACCGTGGTCGCGTTGGCGACGACGCCGTTGAGCGAGAACTTCTCGCCGAGGCCGGGCAGCTGGTGGGCGATGTAGCCGTTGACGCGCTCGACCCCGCTGTCGCCGAGGAATACGGTCGCGATGGCGAGCGCGAGGACCAGCGCCGGGAAGATGGACAGGAACGCCGAATAAGTCATCGCGGCCGCGAGCCGGGCGCCGCGCTGTACGCCGTACCGGTGATAGGACCGGTAGACGCGGGTGCGCTCGATGCGTTCGGAAACCCCCCGATAACGTTCGACGAGCACACGCGGAATCCTCAGCTGCACCCCCCGAGCTTATAGATCCAGGTGGCGCGCGAGGTGAATACGGAGTGTCGTCAGTCCCCCGCGTCCTCGAACGCGAACTCGCGCAGCACCCGCCAGGTGCCGTCGGGGCACTGCTCGTAGAGCTTGAGCCGGTCGAGGTCGAACTCGGCCTGGTAGTCCGCGAGATCGGTCATCGCGTACTCGAGGCGCGGCTCGTCGATGTCGTGCGCGACGGTCACGTGCGGGTGGTAGGGGAACGCGAGCTCCCGCTCCAGCACGCCGTCGCGCACCTTGGCCTCCAGCGCCTCGCACTCGGCCAGGCCGCGGGAGATCTGCACGAACACCACCGGGGAGACCGGCAGGAAGGTCCCGGTGCCGGCCAGCAGCATCCGGAAGGGGGCCGTGCCCTCGGCGACCTTCGCGAGGTGCTCCGCGATCTCCGGGAGCACCTCCGCCTCCACCTCGGTGGGCGGCAGCAGGGTCACGTGCGTGGGCACGAACTCCGCCTGGGGATCGCCGAAGTAGGCGCGCCGGTCCCGTAGCTCGGAGCCGTACGGTTCCGGAATCTCCAGCGATATCCCGATGGTGGTCACCGCGCTACGAAGCCGATCCGCTCGTAGACCTCGGCGAGCGTCGTCGAGGCCACCGCGCGGGCCTTCTCGCCGCCCTCGGCGAGGATGGCGTCCAGCTTGCCCTCGTCCGCGAGGAAGGCCTCGGTGCGCTCCTTGAAGGGCGTGAAGGTCTCCGTGACCAGCTCGGCGAGGTCCTTCTTCAGGTCGCCGTAGCCCTTGCCCTCGTACGCGGCCTCGAGCTCGGGGATGGTCCTGCCGCCGAGCGCCGCGTAGATGCGCAGCAGGTTGGAGACGCCCGGCTTGTTCGCCTCGTCGAAGCGGATCTCCCGCTCGGTGTCGGTCACCGCGGACTTGATCTTCTTCGCGTTGGCCTTCGGGTCGGCCAGCAGCTCGATCAGCCCCGCCGGGGACTCGGCCGACTTGGACATCTTCGCGGTCGGGTCCTGCAGGTCCATGATCTTCGCGGTGTCCTTGACGATGTACGGCTCGGGCACGGTGAAGGTCTTGCCGTAGCGGCCGTTGAAGCGCTGCGCGAGGTCGCGGCTGAGCTCGAGGTGCTGGCGCTGGTCCTCGCCGACCGGGACGTAGTTCGCCTGGTAGAGCAGGATGTCGGCGACCTGCAGGATCGGGTAGGTGAACAGGCCCACGCTGGCCGCGCCGGAGCCCTGCTTGGCCGACTTGTCCTTGAACTGGGTCATCCGGGAGGCCTCGCCGAAGCCGGTGAGGCAGCTCATCACCCAGGCGAGCTGGGCGTGCTCGGGCACCTGGCTCTGCACGAACAGGGCGCAGCGCGCCGGATCGAGGCCGGCCGCGAGCAGCTGGGCGGCGGCCACCCGGGTGCGCCGGCGCAGCGTCGCCGGGTCCTGCTCGACCGTGATCGCGTGCAGGTCGACGACCATGTAGAACGCGTCGTAGTCGTCCTGCATGTTCACCCAGTTCCGGACCGCCCCGAGGTAGTTCCCGAGGGTGAAGGAGTCGGCCGTGGGCTGGATCCCGCTGAGCACGCGCGGGCGGGCGGGCCCGGCAGAGGTGAGGTCCGTGGACATGACGCCCATTCTCGCAGACCCGTGCAAGTTCCCTCATCCCGCCGTATCAATCGCCGGGGCCGCTAACGATCCGCTATCACCGGGGCCGCGGGGGCCGGCAGCTGGGGTTCGGGCGCCTGCGGGTGCTCCACCTGTTCGATCCGGACGCGGGAGACGCGGCGGCCGTCCATCGAGTGCACGGTGAAGCGCAGGCCGTCGTGGGTGACCTCGTCGCCGAGCGCGGGCAGCCGGCCGAGCTGCGCTATCAGGAAGCCCGCGAGGGTCTCGTAGGGGCCCTCGGGCAGCCGTACGCCGATCACGTCGCCGGCGTCGTCCAGGTTGATCAGGCCGGAGAGGTCGAAGCCGCCGCCGCGCAGCCGGATCACGTCCGAGCGGGCGCTGTCGTACTCGTCGCGGATGTCGCCGATGACCTCCTCGACCAGGTCCTCGAGGGTGACGATGCCGGCGGTGCCGCCGTACTCGTCCACGACGATGGCCAGGTGGAAGGAGTCGCGACGCATCTCGGACAGGGCGTCGAGCACGTGCTTGGTCCCGGGCAGGAAGAGCGCGGGCCTGGTCAGTTCGGCCACCTGGTCGGCGCGCTCGGCGGCGTCCGGGTTCAGCAGATCGCGCACGTGCACGAAGCCGACCACGTTGTCCGCGCTCTCGTCGATGACCGGGTAGCGCGAGTGCGGGTAGCGGGCTATCTCGGCGGCGGCCTCGGGGACCGGCGTCGCCGCCTCGAGGAAGACCACCTCCGTGCGCGGCACCAGGACCTCGCGCAACTGCCGGTCGCCCGCGCCGAAGACCTCGTCGATCAGCCGGCGCTCGTCCTTGCTGAGCGAGGTGTTGTCGGCCACCATGCGCCGCAGTTCGGACTCGCTGACCTGCTCGCGGGCGGCCGAAGGGTCGCCGCCGAACATCCGCACGACCACGTCGGTGCACACCGAGAGCAGCCAGATCACCGGACGGCAGATGGTCGACATGCCGTTGACGAAGGGACCGACGGCGCGGGCGGTCGCCTCGATCCGCTGCATGGCGAGCCGCTTGGGGGCGAGCTCGCCGATCACCAGCGTGACGAAGGAGATGATCATGGTGACGCCGACCAGGCCGATGAAGCCGGCCAGGCCCGAGGTCATGCCGGCGGAGACGAGCGCGCGCTTGGCGTCCTCGGACAGCGTGGTCGCGCCGTAGGCCGAGGAGAGCAGCGCGGTCAGCGTGACGCCGATCTGGACCGTGGCCAGAAAGCGGTTGGGGTCGCGCACCAGGCGCGCCACGACGGCGCCGCGGCGGCCGGACTCGGCGAGCTCGTGCACCTGGGACTCGCGCAGTGAGACCAGCGCGATCTCGGAGGCGACGAAGAGCGCCTCGACCAGGATCAGCGCGAGTACGACCAGGCAGGATGTGATCGTTTGGTTCACCGGCTCGGCTCCTCAGTGACCGGAGGCGAGCCGCAGGGTCTGTTGCACTCCGAGGGAGGCGCGGGGGACATGCGTCCAGTCTACGGTGCCCGGGCCTGCCGAAGTGCGGCCCGAGCACCGTGTTCACCCTCCCTTGTCAGCTCGCCGCGCTGGCCGTCCCGACGTACGACTGGGTGAGCGTCGCGCTGTCGGCCGCGATCGCGCAGATGAAGTAGTTCTGCTGCTCGAAGGTGGTGTCGTCCTGCGGGAAGAACTCCTCGGGCCCGACGGTGGACGGAACATCCGAGGAGACCGCGGACTCCGTGGTGTCCGACTCGCAGTCGTTCTTCGCCTCGGTCTCCAGGGTGCTGGCACCGGGGAACGAGGTCTCGGAGATCTTCGGCTCGGCGTAGACCTGCGAGTCGTGCGCCTGCGTGCACGGGATGGCCTTGACCGAGGAGATGCCCGAGGTGCCGGTCGGCGAGTCGAAGCAGTCGCCGACGGCCAGGTCGGTCGCGGCCACCGAGCCGGCCTGGGTCACCTGGCCGGTCGAGTTGCGCTGCGCGTTGTCGCTGGTCGCGTAGTGGTACAGCGCGAAGCCGCCCGCCACGACCAGACCGAGGGCGACGCGCCCGAAGATGGTGCCGAAGAGCACGGCGAAGAACCCGGCGGCGCCGCGGCCGCGCTGCTTCGGCGGCTTGCCCGGCTGCGTCGGGACGCCCGCGTAGGGCTGCTGGTACGGGTTGCCCGCGGCGTACGGGTTCTGGTTCGGGTCCGGGTACTGCGCGGTGGGCGCGGTGCCCCACGCGGGCGCGGCCTGCTGCGTCGGCTGGCCGAACTGCGGCTGCATCGGCTGCTGCGGCTGCTGCGGCTGGCCCGGCTGGCCCGGCTGCTGCGGGACCGGCGCGCCGAACTGCGGCGGCTGGCCGTACTGCGGCTGCCCCGGATTCTGGTCGTACGGACTGGACATGAGAGTCCTGCTCCCCCGGATGAATAAACGTGATGTCTACGTCGGACCGGGATAGACAAACGCATCCGTACGCGCTAAGGCAAGCGGAGTTATCGAACCGAAAGACGGCGCGGCCCGCCCCGGCCGGAGGAATCCGGCGGGGCGGGCCGCGCCCGCGTGCTGTCGAAGCGTCAGATCAGGCCGAGCTTGACGACCTCGTCGCGCTCCGAGGCGAGCTCGGCGACCGAGGCGTCGATGCGGCCGCGGGAGAACTCGTTGAGGTCCAGGCCCTGGACGATCTCGTACTCGCCGTCCTTGGTGGTGACCGGGAAGGAGGAGACCAGGCCCTCGGGCACGCCGTAGGAGCCGTCGGAGACGATGCCCATGGAGGTCCAGTCGCCGGGCGCGGTGCCGTTGAACCAGGTGTGCACGTGGTTCAGCGCGGCGGAGGCGGCGCTGGCGGCGGAGGACAGGCCGCGGGCCTCGATGATCGCGGCGCCGCGCTTGGCGACGGTCGGGATGAAGTCGTTCTCCAGCCACGCCTGGTCGTCGATGACGGCGGCCGCGCTCTTGCCGTTGATCTTCGCGTTGAACAGGTCCGGGTACTGGGTGGCCGAGTGGTTGCCCCAGATCGTCAGGTTGCTGATCTCGGTCACCGCGGCGCCGGTCTTCTTGGCGACCTGGGCGACGGCGCGGTTGTGGTCGAGCCGGGTCATCGCGGTGAAGCGGGACTTCGGCACGTCGGGGGCGTTGCTCGCGGCGATCAGCGCGTTGGTGTTCGCCGGGTTGCCGACGACCAGGACCCGGATGTCGTCGGCGGCGTGGTCGTTGATGGCCTGGCCCTGCGGCTTGAAGATCCCGCCGTTGGCCGAGAGCAGGTCGCCGCGCTCCATGCCCGCCTTGCGCGGCATGGCGCCGACCAGCAGCGCGACGTTGCTGCCGTCGAAGGCGGTCTTCAGGTCGTCGGTGATCTCGATCCCGCGCAGCAGCGGGAAGGCGCAGTCGTCGAGCTCCATCGCGGTGCCCTCGGCGGCCTTGAGCGCCGGGGTGATCTCGAGCAGCCGCAGGCTCACCGGGACGTCCGGGCCGAGCAGGTGGCCGGACGCGATCCGGAACAGCAGCGAGTAACCGATCTGGCCGGCCGCGCCGGTCACCGTGACGTTGACGGGGGTGCGAGTCATGTCGTGACGCCTTCTTCTGCTTCGAAGTCCAGGGGCTTTGGCGGGGTTTCCCGCCGGTAACGTTACTCCGCCGCGACCCCGCCTTCGGCCCCGACCGGCTGTGAGACTGGCGACAGCCGCGAGCTGCGCGTACATCGGCGAGTGCGGATAGCATCGGCTCTCAGGGTTGGTTCAGGGTGCCTCACGGGGAGGTCGCGTGCGCTTCGCGCTGCTCGGTCCGCTGTCCGTGCGCGGCGATGCGGGCCCGATACCGGTGGCCGGCCGGCTGCGGCGGGCGCTCCTCGCGGCGCTGCTGCTGGAGGCGGGGACGCCGGTGTCGACGGACCGGCTCGCCGAGCTGCTGTGGGGCACGGAGGCGGTGGACTCCTCCTCGATGACGCCCCTGCACGTCCAGGTGATGCGGCTGCGGCAGACGCTCGGGGACGACGACCGGGTGCGCGCGGCGCCTCCCGGCTATCTGATCCACGTGGAGCCCGGCGAGCTGGACCTGCACGTCTTCGCGGAGGAGTACGCGGCGGGGCGGCGCAAGCTCGGCGAGCGGGCGTGGGCCGACGCGGCGAAGCGGTTCCGCGCGGCGCTGGAGCTCTGGCAGGGGCGGCCGCTCTCCGACATCCCGTCGCTCGCGCAGGACGCGCGGGTGCGGGAGCTCGAGGAGACCCGCATCCAGGCGCTGCAGGGCCGGATCGAGGCGGAGCTGAACCTCGGCCGTCATCACGAACTGCTCGACGAACTCGGCGCGCTGACCGAGGCGCATCCGCGGCACGAGGCGTTCCGCGGTCAGCTGATGCTCGCGCTGTACCGCGCGGGCCGGTCCGCGCAGGCCGCCGCCGTGTACGAGGCGTACCGCGCGGCGGTGCTCGACGAGCTGGGCCTGGAGCCGAGCGCGGAGCTGCGCGAGCTGCACGAGGCGATCCGGCGGCAGGACCCCGCGCTCGCGGCGCCGCTGAATCCGGGCGCTCCGCATCAGCTGCCCGCGGACACGCGCACGTTCACCGGCCGGGTCGCGGAGCTGTCCGAGCTGGTCGACGCGGCGGGCGGCGCCGCGGGGGCGCTGGTGATCTCCGCGCTGGACGGCCTCGGCGGGATCGGCAAGACCGCGCTGGCCGTGCACGCCGCGCACCGGGTCGCCGACCGCTTCCCGGACGGGCAGCTGTTCATCGATCTGCGCGGGCATTCGCCGGGCGCGGAGGCGATGCCCGCCGAGGAGGCGCTGGCCTATCTGCTGCGTTCGCTCGGCGTGCCCGGACAGGCGATCCCGCCCGGCGTGCCGGAGCGGTCGGCGCTCTACCGGTCCAGGCTGGCCGACAGCAGAACCCTGATCGTGCTGGACAACGCCGCGGGCGCCGCGCAGGTCGAGCCGCTGCTGCCCGGCCTGCCGGGCTGCCTGGTGCTGATCACCAGCCGGGGCCGGCTGGCCGACCTGCCGGGCGTGCGCGCGCTGACCGTGGACCTGCTCGGCGAGGCGGAGGCCGTGGCGCTGCTCGGCCGGGTCGCTGCCCCGGAGCGCGAGCTGACGGACGGTCCGGCGCTGCGCGAACTGGCCGCGCTCTGCGGCTACGTGCCGCTCGCGCTGCGGATCGTCGGCGCGCGGCTCAAGCACAGCCGCGATCTGTCGGTCGACGACGTGCTCGCCGAACTGCGCGACGAGGACGCGCGCCT
The DNA here is from genome assembly GCA_035712985.1 of Actinospica sp. Classification (GTDB taxonomy): domain Bacteria; phylum Actinomycetota; class Actinomycetes; order Streptomycetales; family Catenulisporaceae; genus Actinospica. Next base: position 10,581 of record DASTAE010000370.1, on the reverse strand, counting down.
GGACCGGCTCACGGACGGCGAGCGCGATCTGACCTCGGTCTTCGAGTCCTCCTACGCGAACCTGCCGGAGGCCGAGCAGCGGCTGATCCGGCTGCTCGGCGTGCTGCCGGGGCCGGACCTCGACCCGTACGCCGCGGCGAACCTGCTCGGCACGGAGGTCGAGGCCGCGCGGCGGCTGCTGGACTCGCTGCTCGACCGCAGCCTGCTGAATCAGCAGCGCGCCGACCGCTACTCGATGCACGACCTGGTCCGCGTGTATGCCAGAACTCTCATCGACGTCGAGGGCGAGGAGGAGGGCTCGGCGCGGCTGCGGCTGCTGAACTACTACGAGCACACGACGTGGTCGGCGGCGCGGCACTTCTCCGGCGTCATCCGGTGGCACGAGCCGAGCGAGGTTCCCGGGCCGGTGCCCGAGTTCGCCGGTCTCCAGCCCGCGCTGAAGTGGCTGCACGGCGAGCGGGTCGGCCTGCTCGCGGCGATCGAGCATCCGGCGACGCCGCCGGCCCTGCGCATCGCCATCACCTCGGGGATCGGCGTGCTGCTGCACCAGGACGGTCCGTGGTCGCAGGCCGCGGAGCTGCACACGATCGCGGCGCGCCTCGCCGAGGAGCTCGGCGACCGGCGCGCGCAGGCCGACGCGCTGCGCAATCTGGCCCAGATCATCGTCTGGTCCGAGCCGCACGGCAGCACGCGGCCGCGGACGGTGCTCGAGCGGTGCATCGCGCTGCACCGGGAGACCGGCAACGCGATCGGCGAGGCCGACGCGCTCTTCCGCTACGGCGACGTGCTGCGGATGCGCAACGAGCCGCAGGGCGCGCGCGAGGCGCAGGCGCGGGCCAGGGAGCTGTTCCGGGAGAACGGCGACCGGCTCGGCGAGGCGATGACCCTGCAGACGCTGGCCCGGCTCGAGCAGTCGCTGTTCAACTTCGACGAGGCGCGCGCCGCCGCGCGGGCCGCGGCCGACGCGTTCCACGAGATCGGCAATTCGCACGCGGCGACCGCGACGCAGACCACGCTCGGCTATCTCGAGTACGACCTCGGCGAGCTCAAGGCCTGCGAGGAGACCTTCGTGCGCAACCTGGCCTCGGGCCGCGCGCACGGCCTGATCCAGGTCGAGGCCGCGGCGCACGGCGCGCTCGGCCGGATCGCCTCGATGTGGGGCGACCACGAGCGGGCCGAGCGGGAGACGACCGCGGCGATCGCGCTCTACGAGGGCCTCGGCTACCGGCTGGGCATCGCCTTCACGCTCACCTGGCGCGGCCAGGCCCGCGCGGCCGCGGGCGCGCTGCCCGCGGCGATCGCGGACCTGGAGCGCGGCCGGGAGATCGCGCTCGAACTCGGCGGCAGCGCGGCCAACAACGCGACCAACGCGCTGCGCGAGCTCGGCTGGGCGCTGCACCTGTCCGGCGATACCGCGGCGGGCCGCCGGATGCTGCGGGAGGCGCTCGACCTGTGCCGCACGGTCCACCCCGACCAGTCGGGCGAGATCGACGCGCTCGTCTACCTCGGCCGCGTCGCGGAGGACGAGGGCGAGCCGGCCGAGGCGCTGAAGGTGCTCGACGAGGCCGTGACCCGCGCCCGGGCCAGCCGCCGCGGCTTCGCGCTGGCCTACGCGCTCGACGCCACGGCCCGCTGCCACCTGCTGCTCGGCGAGCGCGAAGCCGCATTGGAAGCGCTGTGCGAGGCGGTCGAGCGCTACCGCCATACGGGCCTCGCGGAGCTGGCCGCGGCCGAGGAGCGGCTGGCCGCGCTGGGCGGCTGAGGCCGGGTACGCCGGGGCCCCGGGACTGAGGTATCTTGATGTCGAGAAAATGGCAAAGTCCTCAGTCCGAGCGGAGCACCCGGTGACAGACTCGACGATCATCTACACGCACACCGACGAGGCGCCCGCGCTGGCGACCTACTCGTTCCTGCCGATCATCCAGGCCTACGCCTCGACCGCCGGGATCGCCGTGGAGACGCGCGACATCTCGCTGGCCGGGCGCATCCTGGCCGTCTTCCCCGAGTACCTCGAGGAGTCCCAGCGGATCGGCGACGCCCTCACCGAGCTCGGCGAGCTGGCCACCACCCCGGGCGCGAACATCATCAAGCTGCCGAACATCTCCGCCTCGGTGCCGCAGCTCAAGGCCGCCGTCGCCGAGCTGCAGGGCCAGGGCTACGCGCTGCCGGACTACCCGGACGAGCCGAAGACCGACGAGGAGCGCGAGATCCGCGCGCGCTACGACAAGGTCAAGGGCAGCGCCGTGAACCCGGTGCTGCGCGAGGGCAACTCGGACCGCCGCGCCCCCGCGTCGGTGAAGAACTACGCGAAGACCCACCCGCACCGCATGGGCGCCTGGTCGGCCGACTCGAAGACCGAGGTCGCGACCATGGGCGTCGACGACTTCCGCAGCACCGAGAAGTCCGCCACCGTCGCCGAGGCCGGCAGGCTGCGCATCGAGCACGTGGCCGCCGACGGCGCCGTGACCGTGCTCAAGCCGAGCGTTCCGGTGCTCGCGGGCGAGGTCGTGGACGCCTCCGTGCTGCACGTCGCCGCGCTCGAGTCCTTCCTCGGCGAGCAGATCGCCCGGGCCAAGGCCGAGGGCGTGCTCTTCTCCGTGCACCTGAAGGCCACCATGATGAAGGTCTCCGACCCGATCATCTTCGGCCACGTGGTGCGCGCCTTCTTCCCGAAGACCTTCGCCGCGTACGGCGCCGACCTCGCCGCCGCCGGCCTGAGCCCGAACGACGGCCTCGGCGGCATTCTGAACGGCCTGGCCGCGCTGCCGAACGGCGAGGAGATCAAGGCCTCGTTCGACGCCGAGATCGCCGCCGGCCCCGCGCTCGCGATGGTCGACTCGGACCGCGGCATCACCAACCTGCACGTGCCCAGCGACGTGATCGTGGACGCCTCGATGCCCGCGATGATCCGCACCTCGGGCCACATGTGGGGCCCGGACGGCAACGAGGCTGACACCATCGCCGTTCTGCCCGACAGCAGCTACGCGGGCGTCTACCAGGCCGTCATCGAGGACTGCAAGGCGCACGGCGCCTACGACCCGGCCACCATGGGCTCGGTGCCGAACGTCGGCCTGATGGCGCAGAAGGCCGAGGAGTACGGCAGCCACGACAAGACCTTCGAGCTCGCCGCCGCGGGCACCGTGCGCGTGGTCGACGAGTCCGGCGCCGTGGTGCTCGAGCAGGCCGTCGAGGCCGGGGACATCTTCCGGATGTGCCAGACCAAGGACCTGCCGATCCGCGACTGGGTGAAGCTGGCCGTGACCCGCGCCCGCGCCACCGGCGACCCGGCCGTGTTCTGGCTGGACGCCGACCGCGCGCACGACGCGCAGCTGATCGCGAAGATCGAGGCCTACCTGCCGGAGCACGACACCGAGGGCCTGACCATCAAGGTGCTGTCGCCGGTCGAGGCGACGAGGTTCTCGGTCGAGCGGATCCGCCGCGGCGAGGACACCATCTCGGTCACCGGCAACGTGCTGCGCGACTACCTGACCGACCTGTTCCCGATCCTGGAGCTGGGCACCAGCGCCAAGATGCTCTCCGTGGTCCCGCTGATGAACGGCGGCGGCCTGTTCGAGACCGGCGCCGGCGGCTCCGCGCCGAAGCACGTGCAGCAGATGGTCAAGGAGAACTACCTGCGCTGGGACAGCCTCGGCGAGTTCCTGGCCCTGGCGGTCAGCTTCGAGCAGTTCGCCACCACCGCGGGCAACGCGCGCGCCCAGGTGCTCGCGGACACGCTCGACCGGGCCACCGCGACCTTCCTGAACGAGGACAAGTCCCCCAGCCGTCGCCTCGGCGGCATCGACAACCGCGGCTCGCACTTCTACCTGGCGCTCTACTGGGCCCAGGAGCTGGCCGCGCAGACCGGGGACGCCGAGCTTGCCGCGGCCTTCGCGCCGCTGGCCGAGACGCTGTCGGCGCAGGAGAAGACCATCGTGGACGAGCTGATCGCGGTCCAGGGCTCGCCGGTCGACCTCGGCGGCTACTACCAGCCGGACCCGGCCAAGGCGGCGCGCGCGATGCGGCCCTCGGCCACCTTCAACCAGGCGCTGGAGCTGCTCGCGAAGTAACTCGCGCGACGTAGCACTAGGCGCTTTCGAGAACGGCCCTCGACCCGGGTGTGCGGACCCGGGTCGAGGGCTGTTCGCTTGGGGAGACCTAGCTGGTCAGCGGCACGACCGAGAGGATCAGCATCACCAGGCCGAGCAGGCCCATGGTGACCACGTCCACGCCGCGGCCGCGGATCGCCAGCAGCCCGGCACGCGGGGTGGGCAGCGCGAAGCGCAGGCCGGAACCGAGCAGCAGCGAGCAGCCCAGGATGAGCACCCCGTGCTGCAGGTTGCCGAGCGCGATCAGCGCCACTGCGGCGAGGGCCACCGCGAACACGGTGGCGAAGGGCCACTCACGCCGTACGTCCATACCTCCATGGAACCACGCTTCGCGGGCTCGTGCGGACCGCGGTTCGAAAGGCGGACGGTTCATCGGGCCCTTATGCTTGCCAGCGACGAGGAGGCACACATGAGTGCGAACATCCCGCCGGTCGGCGCGCCGGAGCCGGAGCGGAAGGAACGGTCGCGGCTGGCCGCGCGACTGGCCACGCCCAAGGTCTTCATCGGCGGCATCATCACGATCGCGGCGGTCTGGTTCATCATCGCCAACAACTCGCGTGTCCGGATCCACCTGTGGGTGACGTACGTGAGCGCGCGGCTGTGGCTGGTGCTGCTGCTGACCTTCGTGGCCGGTGCGCTCGTCGGCTTCCTGACCGGTCGCCGTCGGCGCAAGGGCGAGCGCAGGTAGCGGCGCGCCACGGCGCGCGGCGCGCGGGCGCAGGCGCGGAAGGCTCCGGCGGCGGACGGAGGGCGCCGTATGCTCCGTGGCCGGGCGCCGTTTCGGGATCTACGGTGGTGAGAACCGGCGGGCAGGCCCGGTACCCACGCAGTGTGTCGACGTCTGGTGAGGTGCTTCCGTGGTCCCCGAACAGCGTTCACCCGTACAGCTCAAGTCCACCCACAATCCCGGGCTCTGCTCGATCCGGGTCTTCTGCGGCGACTGCAACTGCGGCTGCCCCGAGCTCTTCCTCGACCCGACGGCCGACCAGCCGCGCCGGATCGTGCTCGCCGACGACTTCGGCCAGCGCGTGCAGATGTCCGTGGAGCAGCTCAAGGAGCTGGTCAGGGACGCGAAGTCCGGTCTGCTCGACGAGCTGATCCGCCGGGCCGTGGCCACCAGGAAACGCTCCTGACACCGCGTCGGGCGGGCGGGTGCCGAGGCCGCCCGTCCGCCACGCCGTGTGCCGAATGTCACGTCCCGGCCTCCCGTAGCTTGGGCGAACATGGCAACCTGGGGAAGGTGACGGGAGAACAGAAGATGAGCCCGGCGGCCCTCGATGCCACTGCCGGGACCGCGGCCCCGGCCGAGCGCCCCGCGGGAGCCGAACTCGACGGCCTGCTCGGCGGCGCGTGCCACGATCCGCACGCCCTGCTCGGCGCGCATCCGGCGGGTGAGGCGGCCCGTGTCATCAGGGTGCTGCGGCCCTTCGCCGAGGGCGTGCGGGTGCGGCAGGCCGACGGCGAGTACGCACTGCACGACCAGGGCGAGAGCCTGTTCGCGGGCGTCGTGCCCGGTCGGCCCGACGAGTCGTACACGCTGGTCGTGGACTACGGCGAATCGGTCGTGGAGCAGGAGGACGCCTACCGCTTCCTGCCGCTGCCCGGCGAGGTCGACCTGCACCTGATCGGCGAGGGCAGGCACGAGCAGCTGTGGGAGGTGCTCGGCGCGCACGTGCGCACGGCGACCGCCCCCGACGGCGCCGCGGTCGAGGGCACCGGCTTCGCCGTCTGGGCGCCGAACGCGCAGGGCGTGCGCGTGATCGGCGACTTCAACTACTGGGACGGCACCGGCTACCCGATGCGCTCGCTGGGCTCCAGCGGCGTGTGGGAACTGTTCGTGCCCGGCATCGGCGCCGGTCAGCGGTACAAGTACGAGATCCTCGGCCGCGACGGCGTCTGGCGGCAGAAGGCCGACCCGCTGGCGCAGCAGACCGAGGTCCCGCCGGACACCGCGTCGGTGATCAGCGATTCCCGCTACGAGTGGAACGACGAGGAGTGGCTCAAGCGCCGCGCCGAGTCCGACCCGTACCGCGAGCCGCAGTCCGTCTACGAACTGCACCTGGCCTCGTGGCGCCCCGGGCTGACCTACCGCGGACTCGCCGAGGAGCTCCCCGCATACCTCACCGAACTGGGCTTCACCCACGTCGAGTTCCTCCCGCCCACCGAGCACCCCTTCGGCGGCTCCTGGGGCTACCAGGTCTCCTCCTACTTCGCGCCGACCGCGCGCCTCGGCGGCCCGGACGACTTCCGGGCCCTCATCGACGCGCTGCACGCGGCGGGCATCGGCGTCATCGTGGACTGGGTCCCCGCCCACTTCCCCAAGGACTCCTGGGCCCTCGCGCAGTTCGACGGCACCAACCTGTACGAGCACCCCGACCCCTGGCGCGGCGAGCACCCCGACTGGGGAACCCTCGTCTTCGACTTCGGCCGCCGCGAGGTCCGCAACTTCCTGCTCGCCTCCGCGCTCTACTGGTGCGAGCAGATGCACATCGACGGCCTGCGCGTGGACGCCGTGGCCTCGATGCTCTACCTCGACTACTCCCGCCCCGCGGGCTCCTGGCACCCCAACGCCTTCGGCGGACGCGAGAACCTGGAGGCGGTGTCCTTCCTGCAGGAACTCACCGCCACCGTCTTCAAGCGCGTCCCCGGCGTGCTGATGTTCGCCGAGGAGTCCACCGCGTGGCCCGGCGTCACCAAGCCGACGGACCAGGACGGCCTGGGCTTCGGCTTCAAGTGGACCATGGGCTGGATGCACGACACCCTCGGCTACATCGGCGAGGAGCCCATCAACCGCAGGTACCACCACCACCGCATGACGTTCTCCCTGGTCTACGCCTTCACCGAGAACTTCATCCTCCCGCTCAGCCACGACGAGGTCGTGCACGGCAAGCGCAGCCTGCTGAACAAGATGCCCGGCGACCGCTGGCAGCAGTTCGCCAACCTCAGGGCCCTGCTCGCCTACATGTGGGCGCACCCCGGCAAGCAACTGCTGTTCTCCGGAGGAGAGTTCGCCCAGAGCGACGAGTGGTCCGAACAGCACGGCCTCGACTGGTGGCTGCTGGACCACGCCGAGCACCGCGGCGTCTTCAAGACGGTCCAGGACCTGAACGCCGCCTACAAGGAGCGCCCCGCCCTCTGGCAGCAGGACTTCTCCCCGGCCGGCTTCACCTGGCTGTCATCGGACGACGCCGACCACAACGTCTTCGCCTTCGCCCGCTGGTCCGAGGACGGCACCCCGCTCGTCTGCGTAGCCAACTTCGCCGGCTCGCCGTGGGAGGACTTCCGTCTCCCCCTCCCCCTCCCGCACGACCGCGCAGCGGTCTGGAACGAGGTGCTCAACACCGACGCCGAGTCCTACGGCGGCAGCGGCGTAGGCAACATGGGCCGCGTCCACGCCGTCGACGAGCCCATGTGGGGCCAGCCGGCCCACGCGGTGCTGCGGCTGCCCCCGCTGGGCGTTCTGTGGCTGGAGCCGGGGGCCGAGTAGGTCGTGGTTCGTTTTTGGTTGGGGCCGACCGTCCGCTCTGCTCATGGGTGGGCGGTCGGCCTCAGCTCTGGAGAACCGGCTCTTCGTAGAGAGTCACGTTCCGAGTGCGGCGGGCCCACTCGCGGATGACGGGTCCGACAGGGCCGTGTACGTCCAAGGCGATCTTGTCGGTGCACGCGTCGACACGCGCCAACAAGTCCTCGTTGGCCGCCTGGTGAGCGAGCACCGCCGCAGCGTCCTCGTACTCTTCGATGACCGAGTACTGCCCCGCGTCACCTCGGTAGAAGCGATACATCAGCGTCCCCGCCTCGCGCTCGGCCCGTGCTGTGAGCTCCGCGATGGCGGTTTCGAACTCCGCCCGCTGGTCCTCGTCCACGGTGAACCGCGCTGCGGTCAGAATTGTTGATTTCCCCATGCATCGATTCAAGCAGGCCGCCGACGTGACGTCAGCCCCCTGCCTCGCCACGCGTAGCGCCGTGGGCCCGCATTTCCTCATGCCGACCCGCTAACCCCCGACCGCCCGCTCCGCCGCCTCCACCACATTCGTCAGGAGCAGCGCCCGCGTCATCGGGCCTACGCCGCCCGGGTTCGGGGACAGGAGGCCGGCGACCTCGGCTACGTCGGGGTGGACGTCGCCGGTGAGCTTGCCGTCCACGTGGGATACCCCGACGTCCAGGACGGCCGCGCCGGGCTTGACCATGTCGGGGGTGATCATGTGGGGCACGCCTGCCGCGGCTACGACGATGTCCGCGCGGCGGACGTGTGCCGCCAGGTCGCGGGTGCCCGTGTGGCAGAGCGTGACCGTGGCGTTCTCGCTCTTGCGGCTCAGGATCAGGCCCAGCGGTCGGCCTACGGTCGTGCCCCTGCCGATCACCACGACGTCGGCCCCGTCCAGTTGCACGCCGAAGCGGCGGAGGAGGACCACGCAGCCCCACGGGGTGCACGGGAGCGGGGTGGGCTCGCCGAGCAGCAGCTTGCCGAGGCTGAGGGGGTGCAGGCCGTCGGCGTCCTTGGACTGGTCCACCCGCTCCAGCACCCTGTACTCGTCCAGGCCCTTGGGGAGTGGGAGTTGGACGAGGTAGGCGTGGCAGGACTTGTCCTCGTTGAGGTCGCGGACGGCGGCCTCGACCTCTGCCTGCGTCGCGGTCGCGGGGAGGCGTCTGTCGATGGAGTCGATGCCGATGAGGGCACTATCCCGATGCTTCATCGAGACATAGGCGTGCGAGCCTGGGTCCTCGCCGACGAGGATCGTGCCGAGGCCGGGGGTCACGCCGCGCGCCTTGAGCCGGTCCACGCGGGCGCTCAGGTCCGCGCGGATCTCCTTGGCGGTGGCCCAGCCGTCCAGCACGGTCGCTGTCATGGTGTCATCCTCGCATTTGCTCTACGCTCAATCGGTGATCAGCCGACAGCCAGGGTTGAAACGATAAGTCTTCAGCATTCGAAGGGTGAGGATCAGGTGTCCGAGCAGTGGGGGCAACAGCCGCAGGAGCCGGAGCAGGGGCAGAACCCGTCGCAGTTCCCGCAGTACCCGCAGCAGCAGTACCCGTCCGCTCCGCCGCTCGGGGGCGGTTACGGCGAGGGCGCCCCGGGCTACGGCGTTCCGGGCCAGCCGTACGGCCCGCCGCGTAACAGCAAGCTCTCCATCGCCTCGCTGATCCTCGGCATCGTCTCGCTTCCGCTGATCTTCGTCGGCTTTTTCGGGTCGATCGTCGGCATCGTCGGCCTGGTCCTCGGGATCATCGGCATCGCGGGCGCCTCGCGGAAGAACCTCAAGCGCGGGCTCGGCATCGCCGGGATCATTCTGAGCGTGCTGGGCATCGTGGGCGGGGGCCTGGTGACGGTGGCCGCGGTGCACGCGACGAACGCGTGCAAGTCGATCGACAAGAACGACACCACGGCCTACAACGACTGCATCAAGCACAACCTGAAGCTCTAGCGACGGACGTCGCACCAGGCGGGGCGGCCCCGGCTCTCGGTGATCGGTGATCACGATCGAGAGCCGGGGCCGCCTCGCGTTCGGCGTCAGTGCGCGAAGTGCCGGGTGCCGGTCAGGTACATCGTCACGCCGGCCGCCTCGGCCGCCGCGATCGAGTCGGCGTCGCGGACCGAGCCGCCGGGCTGGACGACGGCGCGCACGCCGGCGTCGATCAGCACCTGCAGGCCGTCGGCGAAGGGGAAGTAGGCGTCCGAGGCGACGACCGAGCCCGCGGCGCGCTCGCCGGCCCTGGCCACCGCGAGCCTGGCCGAGTCGACCCGGTTGACCTGGCCCATCCCGACGCCGACCGAGGCCTGGCCGCCGGCCAGCAGGATCGCGTTGGACTTGACCGCGCGGACCGCCCGCCAGGCGAAGGCCAGGTCGGCCAGCACCTCGGGGGACGCCGCCTGCCCCGCCGCCAGCGTCCAGGCCTCGGGCGCGTCGCCGGGGGCCTGGTAGAGGTCGCCCTGCTGCACGAGCAGGCCGCCGCAGATCTGCCGGAACTCGACGTGCCGCCGGGCCCGCGCCGGGGTGCGCAGCAGGCGGATGTTCTTCCTGGCCGCCAGGATCTCGACCGCGCCGTCCTCGTACTCCGGGGCGATCAGGACCTCGGTGAACACCTCGGCGACCTGCCGGGCCATCTCCACGCTGACCGGCCGGTTCACGGCGATGACGCCGCCGAACGCAGAGACCGGGTCGCAGGCGTGCGCCTTGCGGTGCGCGTCGGCGATGTCCACGCCGGAGACCGCGATACCGCAGGGGTTCGCGTGCTTCATGATGGCGACGCAGGGCTCTTCGAAGTCGTACGCGGCACGCAGCGCGGCGTCGGAGTCCACGTAGTTGTTGAAGGACATCTCCTTGCCGTGCAGCTGCTCGGCCTCGGCGAGCGTCCCCGCGCTGTTCTGCGCGAGGTAGAGCGCCGCGCCCTGGTGCGGGTTCTCGCCGTAGCGCAGCACCGAGGAGCGCACGTACGGCATCGCCAGGAACTCGGGGAACGGCGAGTCGTCGGCGGG
>DASTAE010000369.1:0-66745 GCA_035712985.1 Actinospica sp. | reverse complement strand
AAGCCGTTGGCGCTGCCGACGCTGCTCATCGGCGGCCCTCCGCGTACTCGCCGCGCAGATACGCGGCCCGGCAGGCGCTGCGCGAGACCTTGCCGCTCGATGTGCGCGGAATGGTTCCCGGTGGCACCAGCACGAGCCGGTCGAGGCGGAGCCCGTGGGTGCCGGCGACGCGAGCGCGCACGAGGTGGTCGACGGAGTTCGCGCGTTCGGTCGTGGCCGCTACGGCCTCTTCCTTCATCCGGTCCCGGCGACGCTCGGCGACGGCGACGACCGCCTCGCCCTCGGCGCCCGGCACGGCGAAGACGGCGGCGCGCTCGCGGCGGTCCGCGTCGAGCGCGGCGTGCACGGTCTCCTCGACGTCCTGCGGATAGTGGTTGCGGCCGTCGATGATCAGCAGGTCCTTGAGGCGGCCGGTCACGAGCAGCCTGCCCTCGTGGATCGCGCCGAGGTCGCCGGTGCGCAGCCACGGCTGCTCGCCGGTCTCCGGCAGCACGGCGCCGAAGATCTCCGCTGTCTGCTCGGCGCGCTTCCAGTACCCGGCGCCGACGTTCGCGCCGCGGACGAGGATCTCGCCGACCGAGCCGTCGTGCAGGATCCGGCGACCGCCCGGCTCGACGATGCGCACTTCCTGATCGACCGGCGCTCCGCACGCGATCAGAGCGGTGACCGACTCCGCGTCGGCATCGGCCGCGGCGGGCACGATGCGCCCCTCGGCGAGCGCGGCGCGATCGCACGCGACCTCGTGCGGAGCGGTCCGCGCGCCGTCGGAGGCCACGAACACGGTCGCCTCCGCTAGGCCGTAGGAGGGACTGAGCACCTCAGGGCGCAGGCCCGTTCCGGCGAACGCGGCGGCGAAGGCGTGCAGCGTGCGCGGACGGATCGGCTCGGCGCCGTTGCCCAGCGCGTGCACCTGGTCGAGCCGCAGGTCCGCGACCGCCTCGGGGCGCACCTTGGCGACGCAGTAGTCGTACGCGAAGTTCGGCGCGGCGGCGAAGACGTTCGGGTGCGAGCCGATCAGCCGCAGCCAGCGCTCGGGGCGGGCCAGGAAGGCGACCGGGTCCATCAGCACGGAGGGGAAGCCGCCGACGATCGGCATGCAGATGTTGACGACCAGGCCCATGTCGTGGAACAGCGGCAGCCAGCTGACGACCGTGGAGCCGGGGAAGCAGGCGAAGATCTGGGCCGCGTTGCGCACCACGTTCCCGTGCGTGATCATCACGCCGGCCGGGCTGCGGGTGGAGCCGGAGGTGTACTGCAGGTAGGCGACCTCGGCCGGCTCCGGCTCCGGCCAGTCGGCGGCGGTCTCCGCGTCGGTGAGCGGCTGGGAGACGTCCACCTTCACCAGCGGCATGCTCGCGTGGCCGTGCGCGTCCTGGTCCAGGTAGGAGCGGGCCGCGGCGGCGCTGGACTCGGAGACGAGCGCGCAGGCGGGCTCGCAGTCCTCGAGGACCGCGGCGACCCGGTTCGAGTGGCCCGGCTGGTTCGTCGGGAACAGCGGCACCGCGATGACGCCCGCGGTCAGGCAGCCGAGGAAGGCGGCGACGTAGTCCAGGCCCTGCGGCATCAGCAGCACAGCCCGGTCCCCCGGCTGGGCCACCTCGCGCACCTGGGCGGCGACCACCCGGGCGCGGTCGTACAGCTGAGCCCAGGTCAGCGTCCGGGACCGGCCGTCGGAGCGCAGGTCCGGGTAGTCCACGAAGGTGAACGCCCGCTGGTGCGCGGCGCGCGCGGCGAGCTCGCGCAGCAGGCCGGGGAGCGATCGCGGCGCCGGGGCGGGGTCCGGGGCGGGCATGGATCGGTGCTGCTGCATGCTGGCTCCAGGAGGTAGGCGGGCGGGACGTGATCAGACGACTGATCCGGCGAAGCCGAGAGTGATTTTCAGCTTCACTTAATTACTAAAAGTCATATCGGCGTTCCGGCGCGCGCGCTGGAGATCCGAATGGGTCATGTACGCCCGCGAATAGCCGCTGACGCGCCGTCCGCTCGGCGCGCCTCAGGAGTTCGCGGTGTCCCGCATCCGCCGCGGGAGCCAGGGGCCGAGCGCGGACTTCCAGGCGGACAGGTCGTCGCTCCACATCTGCGCGGTCTGCCCCGGGTCGCTGTACGAGGGGTCGGTCTGCCAGGGGCCGAGCGACTCGAGCTGGGCGCGCACGAAGCCTGCGTAGGCCCGCCACAGCGGGTGGTCGGCGCACAGCTTCCTGCGGAAGGCGTTGAGCGTCCCGCTGTCGATGTCGCTGCCGTCGAAGCCGAAGGCGACCTGGTTCTCCTGCACGAACTCCATCGGCGCGGTCTGCAGGATCATGTCGGCCATCGAGGTGTCGTAGGCGAGGGTCCCGGCGGGCATCGCATAGGCCTGCTGGACCGCGCCGAGCTGGTCGTCGCCGAGCTCCGCGCTCGTGCAGAAGGCCTCGCCGATGTAGTAGTACTGCTGGTCGCTGATGCCGCCGAGGTCGGGGCGCAGGTCGAGCACGGAGCGGTAGAAGGCGCCCTGCGCGGCGATCGAGGGCACGGCCGGCCTGCGGTGCGGGTGGTGCTTCGCGGGCGGCGCCGGCACCGCGGACGCCGCGGCGGAGCCCGAGCCCCCCGCCGAGGGCGACGCCGAGACGGCGCCCGGCAGCCCGACGCCCAGCGCCGCGTGCGACGAGGTCATCAGGGGCACGAACACCGCGGTCAGCGCGGCGAAGACGAGGACCGGGGTCCGTACTGCGTTGATGCGCATCGCTTGGTCTCACTCCACTTCAGGGGCGGTTCCCGCGGCGGCCGTCCATCCAGCATGGTCTGACGGCCTTTCACCGGCGAGCGGAAAAGGCCATCTGGGGCAATGCGGGTCAGGGCTGGTACATCCGGGCCCAGAGCTGGGGCCAGGTGCCGCGGGGCTGGGCGCACAGGAAGATCGGCACGCCCTGGTTGGCGGCCTCCGCGTCGCCGCGGGGCAGGCGCACGGTGCCGACCTGGCGGACCGAGTCGAAGAAGCGGCCGATCGAGCGGCGGTCGCTGCCCACGTAGAGGATCTGCCGGGTGCTCGCCGGCGGCTGCCCCATGTACCAGTAGCCGCGCTCGATGCCGTAGGCGCGCGGCAGGCCGTCCGGGCGGCCGTACACGTCCAGGGCGCTGGCCTGCCAGTACGTGTCGCCGACGACGGCGGTGTGCGCGCGCGCCTCCCGCGGCAGCTGGTGGTACGCGGCCGCCGTGGTCTGGGCGAGCTGCGGCCAGCCGATGCTGCTGACAGGGAGGTAGTCGACCAGGGCCGAACCGGTGAACGCGCTGTCCGGGCGGATCGGCAGCGCCAGGTAGAGCGCGAGCGCGGCCGAGACGGCGAACGCGGGCCACGTGGGCACCCAGCGCCACCAGCGCGCGGGCATCCGGCGCTCGATGCGCGTGGCGGAGGCGGCGAACAGGACCGCGTACAGGCCGGAGAAGTAGTAGTAGCGGCCCGCGGAGGCCAGGAACACGACCGTGACCACGAGGCAGGCCCAACCGAACAGCCGGTAGTCCCGCAGCTCAGGGGCACGCAACAGGCAGTAGCAGCCGTGGAAGACGAGGAAGGCGCCGACGAAGGCCCCGGCCGTGAGCACCGCGAGCGGCAGGATCGCGAGGCGGCCGCCCCAGGCGTGGTCCACCTGGCTGGACACCACCTGGCTCATCAGCAGGTACGGCCAGCCGTGGTCGCGCTGCCACAGCAGCGTCGGGAAGGTGATCAGCATCGTGATCGCGGTGCCGGCCCAGAGCAGCGGGCGGCGGAAGATCTCGCGCGGGCCGGAGATCAGGGCGCCGATCGCGAGGCCGAGCCAGAGCGCGACGATCAGGAACTTGGCCTGCATCGCGACGGCCGTGGCCAGTCCCGCGTAGAGCAGCAGCCGGTCGTCGCGGGTGCGGACCCAGCGCGCGACCAGCCAGCTGACCAGGACCCAGCAGAAGGGATCAATCGTGCAGGTCATCAGCAGGTGGCCGGTGCCGAGCAGCTGCGGGGAGATCGCGAAGGCGGACGCGGCGACGGTCTGCGCCCGCGCGGCGCCGCCGAACTCGCGGGCGATCAGCGCGCTGAAGACCACGCCGAGGACGGTGAGCAGCATCGGCAGCAGCCGCAGGCCGATCACGGAGCCCGGGGTCAGCAGGTCGGACAGCCGGGCCAGCTGGGGCAGCAGCCACGGGTTGTCGGCGTAGCCCCAGGCCGGATGGTAGCGGCCGGAGGCGAGGAAGTAGAGCTCGTCGCCGAAGTAGCCGAACCGCCCGCTCACCGCCAGCAGCACCGCCCCGGTCGCCGCCGCGATCAAGAGCACCGGCAGACGCGCGAAGGCCGGCGTCATGCGTCGGCCGCATAGGTCTGCTTTGTCATAATATGAAGCATATTCAACTCTGGCCGCCGGCGCGGGAAGCGGCAACGCCGGAACGGGGCCGAACGGGCGTACACGTTCCCCCGGGCAGTTCTGTGAGCGCTATCAGCGCAGGACGATGATCCCTTGACTGCGCCCGCTCGCCGGTTACTATTCCCATGCGAGGCGACGGAGCCTCGAACTGCCGGGCTCCGTGCGCCCGGCATGCCATAGGCCTTATACCCCTGATGCGCTACCAGGCCTGCCGGACCGCAAAGATTGTTAACGCTCACATATCGGCCCCACCCACGGAGCAACGCTATGAATGACAATGGAGTCACCCGGCGGATCGTGTTACGCGGTACCACCCTCGGCGTGCTGGGAGCCGCGGCGCTTCCGGCGACCGAGCTGCTGGGAGGCGGTACAGCCGCCGCCGACAGCGCCCTCGCCCTCACCGTCGACTCGGCGAATCCCGGCCACGCGGTGAGCCCCGAGCTCTACGGGGCCTTCTTCGAGGAGATCAACTACGCCGGCGTCGGCGGCCTCTACCCCGAACTCATCCGCAACCGCACGTTCATGGACCCGAACACGCCCACCGCCTGGTACACCGCCGACCAGATCCCGCGGGTGGCCGGCAGGTTCGGCAACGCGGTGCAGCTCGGCGGCGGCAGCCCGGCGCAGTACGCGCTGCTGCCCGAGGGGATCGTCGACGGCCTGACCGACTTCACCATCGCCGTCTGGGTGAACCCGAGCTCGATCAGCCAGTGGATGCGCGTGTTCGACTTCGGCACCGGCCAGACCGACTACATGTTCCTGACACTCAACGCCGGGGCCGCGCCGCGCTTCTCCATATCCCTGGACAGCTACTTCGCCGAGCAGCAGCTCAACGCCCCCGCCGCGCTGCCGACCGGCGCCTGGAGCCACCTGGCCGTGACCCTGTCCGGCACGACGGCGACCCTCTACGTCAACGGCGTCGCGGTGGACACCAACACCGCGATGACGCTGAACCCTTCGAGCCTGCCGCGCACCACGCAGAACTACATCGGCCGCTCGCAGTTCTCCCCGGACCCGTACCTCTCCGGCGCCGTGGACGAGTTCCAGATCTACGACCGCGCCCTGAGCGCCGCCGAGGTCGCCTCGCTGCAGACCTCCGCGGGCGGCTCGCCCGGCGGCGGCAACGTGGCCTGGTACCGCTTCGACGAGGCGAAGGGCGCGGCCGCCGTCGACTCCTCGGGCAACGGCAAGGACGGCGTGATCGAGCTGTTCGCCAACGACTGGACCGAGGTCGCGGACGGCGGCGGGTCGGCCACGCCGGTCCTGGACAGCGCCGTCGGCCTCAACAGCGCCCTGACCCGCTCGCTGCGCCTCGACCTCGCCTCGGTCGCCACCGGACAGCGCGCCGGCATGGCGAACGGCGGCTACTTCGGCGTGCCGATCGTGCCGGGGCAGACCTACCGCGTGTCCTTCTTCGCCAAGGCCACCAGCGGTTTCCACGCCCCGCTGACCGTCTCGCTGGAGTCGGCGGACGGCACGACCACGTACGCCACCTCGCAGGTACGCGGCGTCGGCGGGAACTGGCGGCAGTTCCACACCGTGCTCTGCGTTCCGAAGTCCGCGACCGAGTCGACCGCCGGGCGCTTCGTGATCGCCGTGGACAACCGCTCGGGCCACGCGGCGACGCCGTCAGGGTCCTCCATCTGGCTGCAGAACGTCTCACTCTTCCCGCCGACGTACCGCAATCGGCCCAACGGCCTGCGGCCCGATCTCGTGGACCTGCTGCAGAACATGCGCCCCAAGATCCTGCGGTTCCCCGGCGGCAACTACGTCGAGGGCAACACGCTGGCCACCCGCTGGGACTGGAAGACGACGATCGGCCCGGTCTGGGAGCGGCCCGGGCACGAGAACACCGCGTGGGGCTACTTCTCCGACGACGGCCTCGGCCTGCTCGAATACCTGCAGCTCGCCGAGGACCTCGGCGCGACCCCGGTGCTCGGGGTGTGGGCCGGCTACACGCTGAACGGCACCGTCGTCGCCGAGGCCGACCTCGCGCCCTACGTGCAGGACGCGCTCGACCTCGTCGAGTACGTGACCGGCCCGGTCTCCTCGACCTGGGGCGCCAAGCGCGCCGCCGACGGCCACCCGGCCCCGTTCGCCACGCCGTACCTGGAGATCGGCAACGAGGACTGGCTCGACGGCAGCGGCAGCTACGAGGCGTACCGCTACGCGGCCTTCTACGACGCGCTCAAGGCCGCGTACCCGCACGTGCAGCTGATCGCGACGACGAAGGTCACCTCGCGGCCGATGGACGTGCTCGACCTGCACTACTACGAGAGCGAGTCCTGGTTCGAGTCGGCGTCGACGATGTTCGACTCCTACGACCGCAGCGGCCCGCAGATCTTCGTGGGCGAATACGCGGGCACCGCGAACGCCGGCTCGCTGCCGACCGGCTTCCTCGGCAACTCGCTCGGCGAGGCCGCGTTCATGACCGGCATGGAGCGCAACTCCGACATCGTGCACATGACCTCGTACGCGCCGCTGTTCGCCAACTACGGCCACACGCAGTGGAACCCGAACCTGATCGGCTACAACCAGATCGACAGCTACGGCTCCACCTCGTACTACGTGCAGCAGATGTTCGCGGCGAACGTCGGCGACAAGGTCGTGCCGGTCACGGCGTCGGCCACCGGCCTGTACTACTCGGCGACGATCGACAGCCGTTCGGGCCGCGTGTACGTGAAGATCGTCAACCCGGCCGCGACGGCGGTCGCGACGCAGCTCACGTTCACCGGCAAGACCGGCGCGACCGCGAAGGTCGAGGTCCTCGCCAACGCCGACGACACGGTCGGCAACACCCTGACCGCCCCCGACGCGATCACCCCGGCCAGGTCCAGCGTGACCGGATCCGGCGGCGTGTTCGACTACACCGCGCCCGCCTACTCGCTCACGGTCGTCACCGTCGAGCGGCGCTAGGCGAGGGCCGGGGGCCGGTCGACGGGGCGTCCTCCCCCATCGGCCGGCCCTCGGCTAGTCCCCGAGCGCGATCGAGAGCCGGGCGAGCGCGGCGCGCGCGGCCGGCTCGTCGAACTCCTTGAACAGCGCCAGGGACTCGGCGCGCGCCGCCCACGCCTCGCGCTCCCGGCCGAGCCGCTCCAGCGTCTCGGCGAACCGCTCCAGGCTGAGGGCCAGATACCAGCGGTCCCCGATCTCCCGCGAGACCGCGATCGACTGCTCGTGCCAGGCGCGGGCGGCCGTCAGATCGCGCAGCTCGTGGCGCAGCACGGCCGCGCGCTCCAGCACCCGCGCCTCGCCACCCCGGTCCCCCGCCAATCGCGCATGTTCCAGCGCGTTCCGATAGGCCGTCGCCGACTCGTCGTACTTGCGATTGGCCTGCAGCGCGACGGCGAGTTCGAGCATCGTGCGACCCTGCAGGTTCGCGTCGGTGGTGCGCTTCGCGTGCTCGACGGCCGCCTGCGCGTACGGCAGCGCGTCGGCCATCCGGCGCCGGGCGCGCATGATCCTGCTGAGGTTCCAGAGCGTGTCGGCGATCCCCATGTCCCAGCCGAACTCGCGGTGGATGCCCAGCGCCTTGGACACCAGGGAGCGGGCCCTGGCCAGGTCGCCGAGCTCGAGCATGCATTCGCCGAGGTTGCCGAGGTTGACGCCGTAGATGCGCCGCGCCGACACGTCCTCGGTGGACGCGATGATGCCCTCGATATAGCCGACCGAGCGCGCCCAGTCCCGCGAGCCCATCATCTGCAGCGAGCGGGTCGTCTTGCTGATGGCCTCGCGTTCGCCGTCGCCGATCTCCTGCCAGATCGCGATGGCGGCGGCGTTCGCGTCCTGGCTCTGCGCGCCCTGGCCGAGCTGCATGTAGGCCAGGCACAGTCCGTCGAGGATCGTGGCCGTGGCCCACAGATCGTGCAGCTGCTGCGCGGCTCGCAGGGCCCTGCGCTGCACGGCCATCCCCGCCTCGCAGCGGTCGGCGCGCATGAAGACGAACCGCATCGTCGCGGCCAACTGCCAGACCAGGACGAGGAATCCGCACTCGGCGGCCGTCTGCACCGCGGCGACGAGGTTGGCCCACTCCTGCTCGTACCACGCGGCCGCGGCCTGCCGATCGGGGAACTCCGGGACGCGGACCGAGGCCTCGGAGACCTCGATCTTCAGCGGGTGGTGGCAGGTCAGATCCATGTACTGACTCGCGTCGTACGAGCCCTGCAGGTACCACTCGATCACGCGGCGCCGCGCGGCCTCGATCTCCCGCTCGCCGAGCCACGAAGACGCAGGACCCTGATCGAGCAGCCGATACCGGCGCGGGGCCGTCCGCTCGACCAGGCGGGCGTCGCAGAGCGCCCTCATGGCGGTCATCGCCTGGCCGAGCGGGACATCGGCGAGCACCGCGGCCGCCTCGATCCTGAAATCCGGCCCCGGATGCGCGCGCAGCAGGCCGAGGAACCGCGTCGCCGCCGCGTTCCCGCTCACCGCCGCCCCCTCGCACTGGCATTGCGAGCTATTTAAGCCCCGGTTTATTGACGTCAGGCCTAGACCTTTCCATACTCTGACGCAGCTTGTCCTCGGAAACGTTTACGGAACGAAGGAGAACCCACCTCCATGATCCACCGCAGGAAGCTACTGACCGCCTCGGCCGCCGTGATAGGCGGCTCCGCGCTCGGCATCGGCAGCGGCGCGTTGCTCTCCAAGGCCTCGGCCGCCCCCAGCACGCTGCAGATCGACATTCAGAACACGACGACGTCGAACACGGTCTACGCCTACGTCACCGGCCAGGCCATCAACAACGGCAACGCCCTGATGCTGCTTGAGGCGGACGGGCACACCGTCTACTACCCCACCTCCCCCAGCAGCACCGGCTCCGCGCTCGGCGCCAACTGCGCGATCCCGCTCGGCGCGCCCGGCAGCACCACCTCGATCACCATCCCGCAGATCGCCGGCGGCCGGATCTGGTTCTCGATCGGCGCGCCGATCACCTTCCTGCTGAACCCGGGACCCGCCCTCGTCGAGCCCTCGGTCAGCAACAACTCCGATCCGAACATCAACGTGATGTGGGACTTCTGCGAGTTCACCTTCAACAGCTCGCAGATCTACGCGAACATCAGCTACGTCGACTTCGTCTCGATCCCGGTCTCCCTCGCGCTGACCAACTCCTCGGGCACCGTGCAGACGGTCAGCGGCATGTCCTCCTCGGGCCTGGACACGGTCTGCTCCAACCTCATCGCGCAACACGCCGCGGACGGCGCCGGCTGGGACAAGCTGGTCGTGACCAGGAACGGCAGCAATCTTCGTGCCCTGAGTCCGAACAACGGCATCGTGATGAATTCGTCCCTGTTCTCCGGCTACTTCCAGCCCTACGTGGACCAGGTCTGGTCGAAGTACACCGGCTCCTCACTGACCATCGACACGCAGGCCTCGTACGGCAGCGTCACGGGCACCGTCTCCGGCGGCGCCCTCACCTTCGCCGGGGCGAGCGGATTCGCGCAGCCGTCCGCCGCGGACATATTCAGCTGCAGCACCGGGCCGTTCGCCGACACCTCGGGCGAGCGCGGTCCGCTCGTCGCGCGCCTCAGCGCCGCGTTCAACCGCACCACGCTGCTGATCGACACCGACCAGCCGGACGGCGAGAGCCCGGCGAACTACTACAAGAACGCCGTCACCAACCACTACGCGCGGATCGTGCACGCGGCGAACCTCGATGGGCGCGGCTACGCCTTCCCGTACGACGACGTGACGCCCAACGGCGGCACCGACCAGTCGGGCTTCGTCGCCGACCCGAACCCGACACTGCTGACGATCGCGGTCGGCGGCGGCACGGCGACCGGCGGCTCCACCGCGTCGGCCTCGGCCTCCTCGACCGGCGGCGGCTCGGGCGGCGGCTCGGTCAGCGCGTACTCGACGATCCAGGCCGCCTCGTCCAGCGCGAAGAACGGCACGCAGACCGAGACCACCACGGACACCGGCGGCGGCCAGGACGTGGGCTGGATCTCCAACGGGTGCTGGCTCGCCTATGACAACGTTGACTTCGGGGCGACCGGGGCCGGCCAGCTCATCGCCCGGGTCGCCTCGGGCGCGGCCTCCGGGATCAGCGGGCTGGTCGCGGTGGCCCTCGACAGCCCGACCGCGACCCCGGTCGGCAGCTTCGCGATCGCGAGCACCGGCGGCTGGCAGAGCTGGGAGACGGTGCCCGCGAACATCAGCACGGTGACCGGGACGCACACCGTCTACCTGGTGTTCTCCAGCGGACAGCCCGCGGATTTCGTGAACATCCACTGGTTCACGTTCGGGGCCGCCTAACAGAGTCGGCCGATAACGCGGATACTGGGCTCATGCTGCATTGGCTGCGACAGCACGATCCCTCCCTGGCCGCGACGCGGCGCGCGGGGCGCACGGCACTGGTGATGCCCGCGCTCTTCGCCGTGTGCACCCAGGTCGTCCACTCGGTCCCGATGGCGACGTTCGCCTCGTTCGGCGCCTTCGCGATGCTGCTCATGGTCGAGTACACGGGGCCGACGGTGCAGCGCCTGCGCGCGCACCTCGGCCTCGGGCTCGCCTGGGCCCTGCTGATCTGCGTCGGCACGCTGGTCGCCCGGGTGACCTGGCTCGCGGTCCTGTGCACGGTCGCGATCGGGTTCACGGTGCTGTTCTCCGGCGTGGTCAGCTCGGTGCTGGCGAGCTCGGCCACGCCGCTGCTGCTGGCCTTCATCCTGCCGGTCACCAGCCCGGTCCCGCTGTCCCAGCTGCCGCCGCGACTGGCGGGGGTCGGGATCGCGACGGCCGCGGCGATGCTCGCGATCACGTTCCTGTGGCCGCGTTCCTCGACCGACCCGCTGAGCGCGCCGGCCGCCAAGGTCTGCCGGGCCGTGGCCGCGCAGCTGCTCGCCGACGCGTCCGTGATGGCCCGCGACGCGGACGCGCCCAACGCCAAGGTCTGCCGGCAGACGGCGAACTACGCGGCCGAGGCGGAGGCCGAGCTGCGCCGCGCGTTCAACGCGACCCCCTACCGGCCGACGGGCCTGTCCACCGGATCGCGGGCGCTGGTGCGGCTGGTCGACGAATTGACCTGGCTGAGCGCGATCATGACCGAGAGCGCCCAGCCGAGCGAGAAAGGGCCGAAGTGCGACCGCGAGGCGCACGTCGCGCGCCGGGCCGCCGCGGCCGTCCTCAACCGCGCCGCCGAGCTGCTGGAGGACCCGCGCACCGACCCCGCGCGGCTGCGCGCCGCGTCCGCCGAGCTGCGCGAGGCCATGGCGGCGATGCAGGACGGCGCGACCGTGCGGCTGCCGGTCGCCCGGCCGGTGGACGGCTCGGAGTCCGACGTGCGCGAGTTCCTCGGCGTGCTCGACCTCTCCTTCCGCGCGCAGGAGCTCGGCTTCGCGACGCTGCAGATCGCGGCGAACGTCGAGCTGGCCGCCGAGGCCGAGCAGCGCGGCTGGTTCGCCAAGCTGCTGGGCCTCGAGCCCGGAGGCGCCGTGCGCCAGCCGCTGCGCGCGGCCTGGGAGCGCGGCCGCGCGCACGTCGAGTGGCACTCGGTCTGGCTGCACAACAGCCTGCGCGGCGCGGTCGGGCTCGGCATCGCGGTCATGGTCGCGAACATGACGAGCGTTCAGCACTCCTTCTGGGTGCTGCTCGGCACGCTGTCCGTGCTGCGCTCGAACGCGCTGAACACCGGTCAGAACGCGCTGCGCGCCGTGACCGGCACCGTGATCGGCTCGATCCTCGGCGCCGGGCTGCTCGCGCTCGTCGGGCACCACGGCAACGTGCTGTGGTTCCTGCTGCCCGTCGCGATCCTGATCGCGGGCATCGCGCCCGCGGCGATCTCCTTCGCGGCCGGGCAGGCGGCGTTCACCGTGACGCTGGTGATCCTGTTCAACATCGGCCAGAACCCGGACTGGCACATCGTGCTGCTGCGGATCCAGGACATCGCGCTCGGCTGCGGCGTGAGCCTCGGCGTGGCGCTGTTCTTCTGGCCGCGCGGGGCGACGGCGGCGATGGACAAGGCGCTGTCCGAGGCGTACGCCGACAGCGCCCGCTACCTCGCCGACGCCGTCGGGTTCGCCCTGGGGCGCTGCACCAGGCACCCGGCGCCGCCGGAGGCCCCGGTCCTGGCCGGGCGCCAGGCCGCCGCCGCCGCGCGCCGCCTGGACGACGCGTTCCGCAGCTACCTCGCCGAGCGCGGCTCCAAGCCGGTCCCGCTCGCCGACATGACCACGCTGGTGACCGGGGTGGTGGGGCTGAGACTGGCGGCGGACGCGGTGCTCGCGCTGTGGCGGCAGGCCGAGAACGCGCGCGACGAGCCCGATCGCGCGCAGGCGCGGGTCGAGCTGCTCGGCGCCGCGACGCAGGTCTCGGACTGGTACGCGCAGCTCGCCGAGAGCTTCGCCCGCTTCCAGCCGGCCCCCGCGCCGCTGGAGCGCAACGCGGAGGCCGAGGCCCGGCTCGTCGAGTCGGTGCGCCGCGACCTCGCCGACGAGAACGGCCGGGCCACGGCGACCGCCGTGCGGATCATCTGGACGGGCGACCACCTCGAGGCCGCCCGCCGCCTGCAGCCGAGCCTCGCGGCCGTCGCCCCGGCCGGGGCGCGGTTCTGATCAGACGATCTTGGTGAGGATCGCGTAGGCGAGGACGAGCACGATCACGACGCGGCACACGTCCACGCTGCGGGGCGCGAGCAGCAGCGGATTGCCGCGCCCGGTGTCGGCCGACAGCGGCTCGATCGCGTTGAGCACGGTGACGGCGTAGAAGCAGAGGCCGACGACGAAGATCAGGCCGATGGTCGGGTAGGTGATGGTCTGATCGAGGATCATGCCGTCCATCCCGGCCATCGTGTACTGACCCGCGGTCGAGCCGTGGATCGTGGTCGGCGCGACTCCGGCCAGGAACATGTAGACGACGACCGCGCTGCCCGCGAAGTGCGCCCAGCGCCTGCGCGCGAGGAAGTACACGGCCGCGGCGGCGAACAGCACGGCCCATACCGGGCGCGGCAGGGTGTGCGCCCAGTCCGCGACCATGCCCGCGGCGGCGACGCCGACGGCGAGGTGCAGGGCGTCGGTCTCGTAGTCGGTGCCGCGGCCCCAGACGCGGCTGATCACGAGCCGCCACAGCGAGTAGGCGGCGGCGGAGATCACCAGGATCGCGACGAGCGCGGTGAGCCAGCCGGGCGCGTTCACGCGGCGGCCTCCGTGACCTCGCGGGTGACCGGCCAGAAGGCGACCGCGACGGCGGCCAGCAGCGGCGCGGTGTCGGGGTCGGTGGCCATGCCCATGAACGGCATGCCGAAGCCCTCGGCGAACACCCAGATCAGGGCCGCGAGGACGATCGCCAGGACGATTCCGCCGCGGACCGCGCGCCGCCAGGGAAGCAGGACGCTGACCGCGACGAGGGCGAGCAGCACGGCGAGCGCGACGCTGATCTCGGCTCCGCGCCCGGCGGTCCACGAGGCGGCGTGGTCGAGCAGCCAGGTGTAGCCCTTGGGGGTGCCCTCGGCGTTGCCGGAGACGATGGCGGACACGGCGTCCGGCTCGCGGTTGGCGGGCAGCAGCGCGAGCCCGGCGAGCAGGCCCCAGAGCACGACCCACGCGATCTTCGCCGCGCGGGCGCCGACGAAGCGCACGGCCTCGCTCGACACTGCGGCGCCGCCGCGGTCGGTCGGCCAGAGCAGCACGGCGAGCAGGCCGTAGAGGATCGAGGCGCCGGGCGCTCCGCTGAGCGGCCCGGCCGCGCTCGTGGTCAGCCCGCCGAGGCCCTCGGCGAAGAACCAGAGGAACGGCACCCACGCCAGGCACGCGATCAGGCCGTACCTGACCGTGGGCCGGTAGGCGATGGCCAGGCCGATGACGATCTCGACGAGCGCGAACAGCACCATCGTGCCGACCGGGTGGCCGGACACGACGCGCTTGGCCCAGTCGAGCGGGTCCGTGAGCCAGAAGGGCGCGCCCTGCCCGGCCTCGCCGAGGGTCATCGGGGCGAAGTTCTTGGTGAACATGTACGGCTGCAGCTTGAGCATGCCGTCGAGCAGCCAGAGGCCGGCGAGCACGAGCTGCAGCCGCCTGCGCGCCGGGAGCGGCGGAGCGGAGCGCGCATCGACGGGGATGCGCCCTGAGCGTTCGGTCAACGCGACGGAGCGAGTCATAGTCCCGCCATGGTCGCGCAACTCCCTGAGATTTACCGAGTGGGCCGGGCCAGCAGCAGCGCGAAGCGCTCGGCGCGGTCGGTCCACCAGCGGCTGACCGCGAAGCCCCCGGCCTCGAGCTCGGCGGTCAGGCTCGGGCGGCGGAACTTGCAGGACAGCTCGGTGCGCAGCTCCTCGTCGGCGGCGAAGTCGACGACGAGGTCGAGCGCGCGGATCTTCACGGTCTGCGCGGAGCGCGAGCGCAGGTACATCTCGATCCGCTCGTCCTCGGCGTTCCAGACGGCGCTGTGGTCGAAGTCGTTGAGGTCGAAGTCGGCGTTCAGGTCGCGGTTGACGACCGCGAGCACGTTCTTGTTGAACGCGGCGGTGATCCCGAGACTGTCGTTGTAGGCGGGGACCAGCACGGACTCGTCCTTGACCAGGTCGGCGCCGAGCAGCAGCGAGTCGTCCGGGCGCAGGGCCCTGCGGAACGCGGCGTACAGCCCGCGGCGCTGCCCGGGGTCGAAGTTGCCGATCGTGCTGCCGAGGAACGCGAGCATCCGCGGCGCCGGGTCGTCCTCGGACAGCACCAGGTCCTTCTCGAAGTCCGCGACCGTCGCCGCGACCCGCAGCTTCGGGTACTCGGCGCAAAGCGCCTCGCCCGCGGCGACGAGGGCGCTGCCGCTGACGTCGACCGGGACGTACCGCTCCAGCGTCCCGGCGCCGAGCAGCGCGTCGAGCAGCAGCCGGGTCTTGCGCGAGGAGCCCGAGCCGAGCTCGACGAGGGTGCGCGCGCCGCAGGCCGCGGCGATCTCCTCGGCGTGGCCGGTCAGGATCTCGTACTCCGCGCGGGTGAGGTAGTACTCGGGGAGCGCGGTGATCCGCTCGAACAGCTCACTGCCGCGCTCGTCGTAGAACCATTTGGGGGACAGCGTGCGCGGCGGGGCGGCGAGCCCGGCGGTCACGTCGGCGCGCAGGCCCGCCAGGTAGAAGTCGGACGGAAGCCGGTGGTCGAGCGTGAATCGGGTGGGGCTCACGGCAGGCTCCTCAGGACGACGCCGGCCCGGTCGGCCAGCAGCAGGGTGTGTTCCGGGACCTCGTGCCACACGCCGACGGGCTCGTCGTCGGGCTCGGAGGCGACGAGCAGGCCGGCTCCGGTGCGGTACCAGAGGGTGTCGCCGTACCGGGTGGCGGCGATCGTGCGGCCGTCGGTCAGCAGCAGGTTCAGCCGGGCGCCCGGCCGTGCGGCGGCGACCTGGCCGACGACCGTGGCGAGCGCCTTCTCGGGCTCGGCGCCGCCCCGCAGTTCACGATAGATCAGCAGCCAGAGCAGCGCCGAGTCGCTGCGCGCGGGCAGCGAGAGCGCCTCCCCGCTGCTCAGGTCGGTGGGCAGGCCGGTCCAGTCGGGGACGGCGCCGTTGTGGCTGAACAGGTGCCGGCCGTCCCGAAAGGGCGCCGCGGCCGCCTCCTCCCGGCCGGTCCCCGGGGTCGCCGAGCGCACGGCGGCGATGATCGCGCCGCTGCGGATCGCGGCCGCGAGCTCGGGCAGGTTCGGGTCGTTCCAGATCGGGATGTTCCGCCGGTAGCGGGCCGGGTCCGCGCCCTCCTCCCCGGGGTACCAGCCGAGGCCGAAGCCGTCGGCGTTGACCACGCCGTGCGTCTGCCGGCGCGGGGACCAGGACTGCTCGTACAGGCCGCGGGCCGGGGCCAGCACGACCGACGCGAGCGTGGCCGGCGGCCCGAGGTAGGCGAGGTGACGGCACATCAGGCGGCCTCGCCGGGGCGCGCGTCGCGGGCGGTGCGGAAGCCGCTGAAGATCTGCCGGCGGATCGGGTAGTCCCAGTTGCGGAAGGTGCCGCGGCACGCGACCGGGTCCACGCCGAAGGCCCCGCCGCGCAGCACCTTGTAGTCGGGGCCGAAGAAGACCTCCGAATACTCCTTGTAGGGGAACGCGGTGAAGCCCGGGTACGGCTGGAAGTCGCTGCCGGTCCACTCCCACACGTCCCCGATCAGCTGCCGCGCCCCGTACGCCGAGGCGCCCTCGGGGTACGCGCCGGCCGGGGCGGGCCGCAGGTGCCGCTGGCCGAGGTTGGCGTGCTCCGGTCCCGGGTCGCCGTCGCCCCAGGGGTAGCGGCGGGAGCGGTCGGCCGCCGGGTCGTGCCGCGCGGCCTTCTCCCATTCGGCCTCGGTCGGCAGCCGGCGCCCGGCCCAGCGCGCGTAGGCGTCGGCCTCGTACCAGGACACGTGCACGACCGGCTCGTGCGCGGGCACCGGCTCGACCACGCCGAAACGCCGCCGCAGCCAGCCGCCGCCCGCTCCGTCACGCGTCCAGAACAGCGGCGCCTCGAGGCCGGCCCGGCAGCGGTGCGCCCAGCCGGCCTCGACCCACCAGCGCGGGTCCTCGTAGCCGCCCGCGGCGATGAACTCCTGGTAGGCCTCGTTCGTGACCGGCGTCGTGTCGAGATAGAACGCCGGGACCTCGACCTGGTGCGCGGGGCGCTCGTTGTCCAGCGCCCACGGGTCGGTGCTGGTGCCCATGGTGAACGGGCCGCCGGGGACCAGCACCTCGCGCGGGAGCCGGGCGGCGTCGGCGGGGGCGTCCGGCGGCTCGGGCGCGTGCAGCGCGGCGGCGCCCCGTCGCAGCTGGTGGGTCGCCAGCATCGTCTCGTCGTGCTGCTGCTCGTGCTGCGCGATCATGCCCAGCACGAAGCGGTCCGCGAGCAGCGGGTCCTCGCTTTCGACGGGGATGTCCCCGAGCAGGTTCAGCGCCTGGTCGCGGACCTGCGCGATATAGCGGCGGGCCTGGTCGGGGCGCAGCAGCGGCAGTTCGGGCCGGGTGGCGCGCGGGTGCTGGAAGGCGTCGTAGACCCCGTCCAGATCGGGGCGCACGCCGGGCCGGCCGGCGGCCGTGCGCACCAGCCAGATGTCCTCCTGGTTGCCGATGTGCGCGAGGTCCCAGACCAGCGGGGACATCAGCGGCGAGTGCTGGGAGACGAGCTCTCCCTCGTCCACGCAGTCGGTCAGCGCGAGCGTGCGCAGTCGGGCGGTCTCCAACGCGCCGAGCGCGCGGTCGAGATCGGCGGTCATCTCCAGGCCTCCTGAAGTTGCCTCGGTGCGGGCGACGCGCCGCCGGGCAGCGCGTCGAGTCGGTCGTCGGCCGGGCAGCGGCCCCGCGCGACGTAGCGTTCGATGAATGCGGACACGGGGGCGCGCAGCGGCTCGGGCAGCGATTTCTCCGCCGCGGCGAAGCACTCGGCCGCGGCTTCGGCGAACTCGGGCGCGGACAGGCCGAAGCGGGCCGCGCGGGTCCAGGTGGGCGCGTCCGGCACGGCGTGGCCCGCGCAGAGCGGTTCGGTCGCCGCCCACGCCGCCTCGGCCGCGGCCGGGTCGTCGAACAGCGCGGCGGCCACGGCGGCCGGGACCACCCAGTCGTCGCCGTGCTGCGCGTCGATCATCCGCAGCTCCAGCCAGCCGCGCGGGCGCACCGGCGGGAAGAGCGTGGTCAGGTGGTAGTCGAGGTCCTCCAGGGTCGGCGGACGCAGCCCGGGGACGGCGCCGCCGAGCCAGTCGCGGAAGGTCAGCCCGGGCGGGGAGGACCAGCCGTGCGCGTCCTCGCAGCGGATGCAGAGCACCGCGGCGTCCAGTGCGTAGTGCGCCCAGTCGGCGCGGGGATCGCCGGTGTGCGCGGGCGGCCGGGTGCGGGACGTGTCGGTGCGCCGCCACACGGCCTGGCGGCCGGAGCGCCAGCCGGTGGGCCGGCCGCGCCAGAGCGGGGAGTTCGCGAAGGCCGCGACGAGGACCGGGCCGAGCCGGTGCGCCAGCTCCCAGCGCCGCCGCCAGCCGGTCATCCCGGTGCTCTCGTCCCCCGCGTCGAGGTTGACCTGCAGTCCGGCGGTGCAGCGCATCATCCGCCGCCCCCACGGGCCGATGCGGTCGAAGTGCGCCTCCATCGCCTGGTAGCGCGGAAGGTCCAGGATTCTGTTGCGGGCGAGGAAGGGTTCCAGACCCCAGCCCGCGAGGGCCATGCCGTGCGTCGCGAGCGCGGTGCGCAGGACTCCGGTGTCGGCGGCGAGGTCCGCGAGGCACGCGGCGAGCGGACCCGGCCGGGAGCTGAGCTCCACCTGGCCGCCGGGTTCGCGGCTGAATGCGCTGCCGCCGGGGAACGCGCCGGGTGCGCCGAGCCCGTCCAGCGCGCGCTCCATCCGGGCCGCGGGTACCGGGCGCAGCGGGTCCACGAGATCGTGCACCAGCCATTCGAGTTCCACCCCGACCAGGGCCGGGGGGCCCGTCTTGAAGCACACGCCGCGGACGTGCGCGCCCGCGTCCTGCGCCGTCAGCCTCTTCTCCATCCGCCGACACCTCCCACGGTGCGCATGGGACCTCGCCGACCCCGCCGGGTAACTCCTTCAAAGCACCTTAGCCGCCTACCGCGGTCCGGGCCATATGCGTAAGACTCTCGTAAGCCGCGCCACCCCGGGAGTTGCCCGCGCGGCGCGCAGTTGCCACGCTGGAGATCATCGCCGAGCCGAGTACCCGGGAGCGCCTCTTTGACCAGCCCTGATTCCGAGTCCTCTGACAAGGTCACCAATTTCGAGCTGTTCTTCGACCTGGTCTACGTCTTCACGCTCACCCAGATCACGCAGTACATGGTGCGCGTGCATTCGGGGGTCGGGGTCACGCGCGGGCTGCTGCTGCTCCTGCTCGCCTGGTTCTCCTGGTCGGCGTATGCGTGGCTGGGCAACCAGGCCCGGGCCGACCTGGGCGTGACCCGGGCCGGCATGGCGTTCGCGATGGCGGGCGTGTTCGTGATGGCGCTGTGCGTGCCGGAGGCGTGGAGCGACCGCTCCGGCGGCCTGTACGCGCCGGTGGTGCTGTCGGTCGCGTACCTGTTCGTGCGCTGCGTCTACCAGGTCGTCGCGGCGAAGCTCGCGCACAAGGATCCGCTGCTGCTGCGCCAGATCAGGTACTCCTGGCTGCACGTGCTCGGCGGCGGCGCGCTGCTGATCCTGGGCGCCGCGCTCGGCGGTCGGGTGCAGACGGAGCTGATGGCCGCCGCGATCGCCATCGACTGGGGCGGGTTCTACCTGACGTCGCGCTGGGGGCGCTGGCGGATCCACAGCGCGAAGTACTTCACCGAGCGGCACAACCTGTTCATCATCATCACGATCGGCGAATCGCTGCTGGCGATGGGCGCGGCCCGGCTGACCACGAACCTGGACACGCCGCTGCTGATCGCCGCGCTGATCGGCATCTGCATCGCGCTCGGCCTGTGGTGGCTGTACTTCGACCTGGTGACGCTCGCGGTGGAGGACCGCCTGCACAACGCCGAGCACGAGACGCGGCTGAAACTGGCCGTGGACGCGTTCGGCTACGGCCACTTCCCGATCGTGGCGGGCATCGTCATGGGCTCGCTGGGTCTGGAGGGGGTGGTCGAGCACGCCTCCGACACCAAGGGCCTCGGCGCGTTCTACGCCTGGGCGCTGTCCGGCGGCGCGGCGCTGTACCTCGCGGGTCTGGTCCTGTTCGGCTGGCTGACGCTGCGGGCCTGGGGCACGATCCGGCTCGCGGCCGTGTGCCTGCTGCTCGCCTGGACCGGCCCGGCGACGATGCTCCCGCCGCTGGCCGGGGCGGGAGGCGTCGCGATCATCCTCGGCCTGCTGGCGATCCTCGAGACGCACCGCTACGCGGGAGTCACCGAGCCGGGGCCGACGATCTTCAACTCGACGCCGTGATCCGCGCACAGTTCGCGGATCTCGTCGCCGGCCGCCTCGGTGACGACCAGGTCGATCCGTTCGAGCCCGCATACGGTGATGAAGTCGGTGCGCCCGAACTTGCTGCTGTCGATCGGCACGACCACCTTGCGGGCCCGCTCGATGACCGCCTGCTTGACCTGCGTCTCGGCGACGTCTGAGACGGAGATGCCGCTCTCGGACAGCCCGCTGGCGCTGACGAACGCGAGGTTCACGGCGAACCTGTCGAGGGTTTCGAGCGCGATCGGCCCCACGACGGTGCCGCCGAGGGACTGCACCGTGCCGCCGAGCAGGGTGTGCCGCACCGTGGACGGCCGATCGGCGAGAGCGCTCGCGGCGGGCAGCGAGTTGGTCAGGATGTTGACCTGCTCCTGATCGATCAGCCGCGCGATCCGCTCGACGGTCGTGCCGCTGTCGAGGAAGACCGAGTCCCCGCGCGCGATCTCCGCGACGCAGGCCTTGGCGATCAGGTCCTTCGCCGCGGCGTGCAGCAGCCCGCGGTCGCGCATCGTGGGTTCCAGCTGCGGGCTCACGGAGATGGCGCCGCCGTGCGTGCGGCGCAGCTGCTTCTCGCGTTCCAGCAGGCTGAGATCCTTGCGGATCGTCGGCTCCGAGACGCCCAGCTCCGCGACGAGTTCGGCGATGCGGACGCGGCCGTGCGCGGTCACGAGCGCGAGGATCCGCTGCCGGCGCTCCTCGGCGAAGATCGGGTCGGCGGAGCTAGCGGTCATGGCTCAGCAGTTCCCGGTACACGTCGCCCGCCTCGGCCTCGGTCACGTCCTGCACGATCACCGGCACCGGCGGCACCGACTCCAGCAGGCGGACGACGAATCCGTAGTCGAGCAGGTCGAAGTCCTTCGCGTGGACGCTCGCGATCCGCGGACCGAGGAGGTCCACGGCTTCGGTCAGGATCTTCTCCTGCTGGTTCAGCGTCTCGGGCGTGAGCAGGTTGGCCATGTCGAAGACGATGCCCATCGGGGCGTCCTCGCCGAGCTCGCGCAGCAGCCGCGCGGCGTCGCTCGCGTCGCGCACGACGGTGCCGCCCTCGGGTTCGATCGCGAGCGTGATGCCGCTTTCCGACGCGGCCTCAAGCAGGACGTCGAGCGTCGCACGAAGGTCGTGCCACGCGGCGGGGGTCGTGTTGTCGGGGTGAGCGGTCCACTTGTCGTGCGGGTCGCGGGAGCCGGTGCAGAGGATCACGGTGTCGGCGCCGAGCAGTTCCGCGCGCCGGATCAGGTCGACGGCCTGCCGCGTCTCGACGGCGCGCAGGCCGGTGTCCGGGTTGATCGTGTTGTACGTCGCGGAGATGCTCGGGATCGCGATGCCCTCGATCTCGAACGCGTCGCGGAGCTCGACGAACGTGCTGTCCGGAATCCCCTCGGCGAGCGTCGGCAGGCCGATCGCGGCGAAGTTCCAGTGCGCGAAGCCGTATCCGGCGCGCCGCACCTCGGCGGCGACCTGAGCGGCCGTCGGGCGCGGGAAGACCTTCGCGAAGATTCCGAGACGCCGGGAAAGCCCGCTCACAGATCCACCCCCGTGCCACTCGCCGAAGACGCCGTCACAGCTTCGATCAACCGTACTGCCTCGAGGCCGTCCACCACGGTCGGGTTCGCCGGCTCGATGCCGCGCACTGCCCGTGCGAAGGCCTCGGCCTGCCGTTCGTACGCGTCCGTGTCGTCGAACACGGGGACCGTGAACCCGCCTTCGAGCACCGAGTAGGCGCGCACGTCGGAGGCGCGGCGGAAGAACGGGAAGTGCGTGTCGACGCGCAACTGGCCCTCGGAGCCGAAGATCTCGATGCCCTCGGCGCCGTCGCCGGGCACGTCCACCGCGACGCCGATCGTGCCGACCGCGCCCGACTTCATGGTGACGAGCACGCTCCATGCCTGGGCGCGGCCGGTCTCGCGATGGACCGCGGTGACCGACGCGACATCGCCGAGCAGAAAACGGAGCGTGTCGAAGACGTGGGCGCCGTGGGTGGCCAGCAGGTAGCGCGCACGGTCGGCTTTGAACCCGGCTTCGACGCTGCGGACCCGCTGGTCGACGAAGGTGCGCGGGAACAGCGTCGCCTCGACACCGGGCCGGATGGAGCCGATCCGGTACCAGAGGTGGAAGGAGCGGGCCTCGCCGAGCCTTCCGGAAGCGATGAAATCGCGCGCAAACGAAACTCCGGGGTCGTGCCGCTTGTTCGACCCGACCTGGAGTGTGAGCCCGGTCGCCGCCTGCAACGCGACCAGCCGCGCGGCCTCGCCGGAATCCGAGGCGAGCGGCTTCTCGACGAGCACGTGCTTGCCGGCCCGCAGCGCCGACTCGGCGAGCGCGCAGTGGAAGCGGTCGGGCACCGCGATCAGGACGGCCTCGACCCGGCCGTTCTCGAACACCGCGTCCGCGTCCGCGACGTGCGCGCCGATCCCGTAGCGCGCGGCCACCGCCTCGGCCACGCCTTCGCTCGGGTCGCACACGACGACGAGCTCGACACCGTCCGCCTTCTCCAGGGCGGGCAGATGCGCGACCTGCGCGATCCGCCCGCAGCCGATCAGCCCCAGCCTCACCCTGCTTTCGCTCATAATCGAAAGCATACGCTGGGAATCGGAACTAGTCGTCGGCCACGGTGACGGTGAAGGTCCGGGCCAGCTCGGCGCCGGGGGCGAGCGGGAGCGGATGCCGGTGGGCGAAGGAGACGCCGACGGCCGGGTACTCGGCGACGCGCACGAACCAGCGGTCCGCGTACTGCGGGCCCGCGAAGGTCAGCGCGACGCGGCGCCCGCCGATCTCGCCGCGCACGTCGAGTTCCGGCAGGGCGCTTCCGTTGACGAAGCCCTCGCCGCGCGCGCGGTCGGCGGTGCGCGGGTCGCGGGCCTCCACGCGCATCCTCTCGACCGCGGGCAGGCGCCAGAAGAAGCCGCCGTACCCGGCTCCGTCGCCGCGGCCGTTCGTGGCCGGGCTGCGGATCTCGATCGGATCTGAGCGGAGGTTCGTCAGGGTCGTGGCAAAGGTGAGGGTCCAGGATTCGGCGGTCGGGCCGGGTTCGGCGGTGATCCTGCGGCGTTCGGCGAGCAGGCCGGCGCCGTCGTGGTCGCGCCAGACGAGGTCGTGGTCGAGCACGCTGTCCGTGTACTGATGCCAGGACGCGTGCTCGATCCGGCCGTGGTCCGGAAGCCGGACGTACCCCTTACCGTGCACGTAGCTGCGCCCGCCCCACAGGTTCGTGCCCGCTACGTCGGCGATGGCCAGGCCCGCGCCGAGGTGCCACTCATGGTCGGCGGGGAGCGCGTCGGTGACCACCGTCCCGGCGAGCGTGCGCACGGGGTGGAGGTAGGGGCGCGGGACGTTGGTCGGGTCGACCTCGGGTTCGAGGACGTAGTCCGCGACCGCGCGTCCCGCGAGGCGGAGCTGTGGGGTCATGGCCCGCTCGGGGTGAGCGTGAGGACCGGTTCGCCGTGCGCGTCGCCGGAGGGGTGGCCGATCAGGGCGCTGAAGTCGGGCGTGTGGACGCGCACGCCGTTCGCCGCGGCCTCGGCCGTGACCCGGTAGACGGCCGGGTCGGTCGCGGGCCCGTAGGAGACCGCGAAGACGGCGAGGTTCTCCGGGGCGTCGCGCAGGGTGCCGGCGAGGACGAGGTTCGTGCCGGTCACACGGTGCCAGCCGCTGTCCGGGTCGCCGTAGCCGCGCGGGTCGTCGGCCAGCGCGAACGAGGCCTTCTCCAGGGTCAGGCCGACGGTGCGGGGGCTGTTGAAGTACGTGGGGCCGTCCGGCGGGTTGATGACGCGCAGCCTGCCGCCGGCGCGGATCGCGAGCCGTCCCGCGATGATCGTGCCCGAGGTGGACAGGACCGCGTCGGCGACGCCGAGGCCGAAGGGGGCCGGGTCGGCGGCGGGCGAGACGCTGACGATCTTGCGCTGCTGTCCGTCGACCGATTCCAGGTAGGGCAGGCCCGCGAGGAATTCGAGCTGCGCGTCGGCGGGCAGGCCGCTTCGGTCCACGACGGCGACGAGATGGACGCGTTCGCCGTCGCAGACCACGAGCTGCTGGACGGAGATCAGCACCTGGTCTCGGGTGACGACCGGCTTGGTGATCAGCTTCGCGGCGAGGTGGCCGGCGACGACGTCGCGGGTGCGCAGCGGGCCGAGCGGACGCGTGAGCAGCATCCTGCTTCCGTCCGGGTACTGCAGCACCGGGCCGATGCCGTGCTGCCGGTCGGCGACGGCCTCGATCACGGCCGAGTCGGCGGCGTCGATGACGTAGGGCGTGTGCTGGCCGGTCAGGGTGACGGAGGTGCGTCCGGCGCGCACCGAGTACGGGGTCTGATGCGGTTCGCTGCCGCGGCGGAACCATTCGGTCTCCTCCCGCAGCAGCCAGACGGTCGCGAACGCGAAGTGGCCGCTGGGCGCGCCGTTCTCGGCGGGCCAGTGGTAGCGGCAGTGCCGGTCGCCGAGGTAGCGGCCGATGTCGGCGCCGATGCGCCGTCCGAAGTAGCGCAGGCCGAGGGTGCCCTCGAAGCCGCTGTGCTGCTCGCTGTAGCGCGGGCCGCCGAAGTCGAAGCCGCGCACGGACAGCCGGGTTTCGAGGTGCCGGGCGATCTCGTCGCCGTCCTCGAGGAAGCCCTGGTCGCCGCTCTCCTCGTATGCCTTGGCGAGGAAGGTCAGCGAGATCGGCACGTAGTTCTGGTCGTGCCCCGCGCCGTGCTCGACGGGGAGGGCGAATCCGCGGTCGATGATGCGCTGTTCGCGGATCTCGTCGCGGTAGAGGCGGTGCGCGTCGGCGGTGATCTGCTCGGCCTCGGCGGCGCGGCCCCGGGCGCGCAGCAGCCGCGCGAGGGTGAAGGCTGCGGCGATGGAGCCGACGGCCTGGTTCGCGGTCTGCTGCGGGTTGAAGACGCTGACCTCGGTGAGCCACGTCCAGTAGCCGACCGCGAGCTCGACGACCTGCGCGTGCTGCTTCTCGGTCAGCAGGCCCTCGCCGAGTTCGATGATGTTGACCGCGTGCAGCATCGCCCACACGGTGCTCGGCCAGTCGCCGAAGGGGTGCTCGCCGGTGCCGGGCATGTACCGCGCGTAGGGCTGTCCGGAGTCGCGGCGGCGCAGGAAGGCCTCGCCGGGGTTGTCGGTGCGGTAGACGCGTTCGCGCAAGAAGTGGTCGACGCCGCGGCGCGCGGACTCGACCAGCGCGTCGTCGCGGCGGTCGCCGCGGTGCCACGCGAGGGCGAGCAGCGATACGACGCCGAGGGACATGTCGCCGATGTCGTCGTCGGCCGCGGGGTCCTCGAAGTTGCCGTCGGCCTGCTGGAGCGCGATCGCGGCGGCGACGATCTCGGCGAGGACCCGGGTGCGCGTGGCGGGGTCGAGCGGGAGGTCGTGCACGCTCGCGTGCTGGCTCGGGAGGTAGATCGCGCTCACGCCGAAGCCTTCCTGGTCCACGGGAGGTTGAGTTCGCTGAAGAGCCGGCCGGTCGCGACGGAGTTCGCGACGGCCTCCCCGATGCCGGGGATGGTGCGTCCGCGCCCGTCCGCGCTCTTCACATGATCCCCGGGAATCGGGCTCGGCGCAGGTCCGCGCTGGATCGCCTCGAGGACCTCGGTGAACGCGAGGGTCGAGCGCAGCGGGCACTTCAGCACGTCGGCCGCGGGGTCGTCGTCGAGGCGCGCGATCAGGTCGTCGATGAGGGCGACGCGCTCGCCGACCTGCTCCTCGTCGGACTCGGTGATCGTGAGCAGGCGGTCCTCGGTGTACCAGAGGGTCGCGGTGCCGCGGGTGCCGAAGACGCGGACGTAGGGCTCTGATTCGCGTTCGGCGCAGAGCGTCGCGGCGAGGGTTACCTCGGCTCCGTCGGTCTCGATGCGCGCGCAGGAGGTGTCGTCGGTCTCGATGTCGTACGCGCGGTACGGCTCGACCCGCACCGAGCGCACCGCTCCACCGGCCAGGCGCAGCGCGAGCGCGACGCCGTGCGCGAAGGGATTGGTGAGCGCGCCGTCGGCGACGGTGACGCCGTCGAGGACGCGCTTGCCCGCCCACGGGGAGCGCTCGTAGTAGTCGTAGCCGCGCCACCAGCACCCCGACATGGCGACGCGGGTGATCTCGCCGAACCGGCCGCTCGACACGTCCGCGATGAGGCGGTCGACCGCCGTGGACCCGAAGGCCTGGAACCCGACCTGGCAGTGCCGCTCGGCCGCCTCGACCGCCGCGAGCAGCCGCGTGTGGTCGGCGACCGAGGTGACCGGCGGCTTCTCCAGCAGCAGGTGCGCGCCGACGCTGAGCGCCGCTTCGGCGATCTCCAGGTGCGTGTGGATCGGCGTGGAGATGACGGCGACGTCGGGGCGCGTCTTCTCCAGCAGCCTTACGGCGTCGGTGTCGAATTCGTGGCCCGCGAGGTCGGGCTCGCGCCGGTCGGCGACGCCGCAGAGGTCGAGGACGCCGGCGCGTTCGCGGTCGAGCAGGCCCTCGAGGTGCACGCGGCCGTGGCCGTGCACCCCGACGAGCGCCACCCGCGGCCGGCTCGTCACGCGGCCTCGACCCCGGCGAATCCGAGCATCCGGTCGGCGATCACGAGCGCGCCCTGCACCGGCGGGACTTCCAGGCGGTGCACGACCGTGTCGGGCAGCACCAGGGCGAGCCGGCGCACGAAGGCGTCGTACAGGCGCGGCTGGTTGAGGATCACCCCGCCGCCGACGGCGACGCCGGACGCGTCCACGCCGCGGGCCGCGACCTTGACGACGAGCCGGGACAGGGCCTCGGCCGCGTCCTCGATGACCGCTTCGGCGACGGCCGAGCCGCCCTCGAGCGCCTCGAACACGAGCGCGGCGCGGTCGCCCCACTCGCGGGCGCCGGCCTGCGCAGCCATCGCGTCGGGCAGGTCGGTTACCTCGCTGACCTGGTAGGCGGACAGCAGGAGGGCGGCGAGCAGGTCGGGCTCCTCGCCGCGGTCGCGGGCGGCGAGGCTGGCGCGGGCGGCCTCGCGGATCAGGCCGGGGGCGCTGCCCTCGTCGCCGAAGAGCCAGCCCCAGCCGCCCACGTACACGGGGCGCCCGGCGGCGTCGCGGCCGACGGCCACCGAGCCGGTGCCGGCGACCAGGCCGATGCCGTCGCCGAGGCCGACGGCGGGGGCGAGCAGTTCGGCGTCGTTGAGCACCAGGCAGGGCGCGCCGATCAGGGTCTGCAGCTCCTGCCCGAGCCGCTCGCCGTCCTCGGCGCTGTCGCAGCCGTGCGCGCCCACCGCGACGGCGGCCGGGGCGACACCGGGGACCGTCCGCGCGATCAGGTCGGCCAGAAAGCCGGCGGCGCGGCGGAAGTCGGCGGGGATCCAGCCCTCGCTGGAGTACACCTGGTCGGCGAGCAGGCGGGATGCGGCGACGGCACGCAGTTGCGTCTTGGTGCCGCCGACGTCGATGCCCACCCGGACTCCGGAGATCAGGTCCGGCACGGGGTGCTCCTCTTTCCATCGGTTCCGCCGCGCGCGGATTGCCCGGGCGCGGCGAAGAGCGGTGCATGGAACGAGTGCGTGGCCCGCCCCGGCGGGGGCGGTGGCTGCGGCGTGCTTCCGCAGGAGCCGGACGGCTGGGACCCATCCGAGTTCGTTAGTCACTAAACTAACGAATCCCCGGGGCTGTCAAGGGGACCCGCCGCCCCGGCGGATCACGAATAAGGAAAGGCACGGCATGGCTTCCATGGCGACCGGCCCGCTGAGCGAGAGCGCCGGCGAGGTGTTCGCGCAGCTCGCGCGGCTGGTGCGGGCCACTCGTCCGCAGTTGGCGGCGGCCTGCGCGCTGTCCAAGCCGACCGTGTCGAGCGCGATGGCGGAACTCGAGGCGGCCGGGCTCGTCGCCCGGGACGGCACCGCGCACGGCGCCACGGGGCGCTCCGCGGCCGTCTACCGGCTCGCCCCGGACGCGGGCTACGTGCTGGCGGTGGACCACGGGCACACCCAGGTCTCGTTCCGGGCCCTGGCCCTGGACGGCACGCTGCTCGACGAGGGGCAGAGCGCGCGCCCGGACCGCGCCTGGTCGATGATCGGGGCGGCCCTGCGGCGGCGCACCGGGGACGGGCCGCTGCTCCGGGCCGTGGTCGCCGTCTCGGACGTGGTGCTGCCGGACCCTTCGGCCGATCCGGTGACGGCCGAGCGGGTGGCCGGCGCCGTGGCCTCGCTGCGGCTGCCCGCGCACGTGCCGGTGGCGGTGGAGAACAACGTGAACTGCGCGGCGATCGCCGAGCTGCACGACGGCCGCGACGGGGACCGGGACACCTTCGTCTATCTGCAGGTCGGCTACGGGATCGGCGCCGGGATCGTGATGGGCAGGCGACTGCTGCGCGGACGCAACGGCGCGGCCGGGGAGGTCGCGCGGCTGGCCTACCCGTGGACGGACGGCCTCGACGCGGGCCACGAGGCGCTGGAGGCGCGGCTCGGCTCGCCGGGGCTGATGCGCCAGGTCGCGCGGGCCTGGCTGCCGTCGGACGGCCCGCT
Organism: Actinospica sp.; assembly: GCA_035712985.1. Classification (GTDB taxonomy): domain Bacteria; phylum Actinomycetota; class Actinomycetes; order Streptomycetales; family Catenulisporaceae; genus Actinospica. Next base: position 38,108 of record DASTAE010000369.1, on the reverse strand, counting down.
GCCCGAGGACCCGGAGGCCGTGTTCGCGCTGGCCGAGCGGGGCCACGAGCGGGCCGCCGCGCTGGTCGCCGGGCACGCGGGCGAGGTCGGGAAGATCGCCGTCTCGCTGGCCGCCGTGCTCGATCCGGGCCTGGTCGTGCTCGGCGGCGGCGTCGGGCGCAACCCGCTGCTGACCGCGGGGGTCGCGCGGACGCTGAACGCGCTGGCCTGGCCGACGAAGCTCGAGGTCAGCAGGCTGCGCGAGCACGCCACCGTGCTCGGCGCCGCGCATCTGGCCCGGGAACACGGCATAAACGGCGTGGTAACCGGCGCGTAACCGCGCTGCTCACCGAGTTTGTGCTGACCTCTTGACATGAGCGGCCGGCATCCCCAGAATTCTCGGCAAGCGCTTTCCAGACGCTTCCCTGGGACGGACGTACTGGATCTTTCGGCGCCGTGCGTGGATATTCAAGGCGTTGAACTCAGATCAGTACGAATCCGTCCCAGGAGCGAAGCACATGGCGTCTGTGAACACCGACCAACGCGTCGACGTGCCGCCAAGCGCCACGGCCGAGCGCGTACCGAAACCGCGCAAACGCAAGAGGCACAAGCACAACCGGGCCGCGTACGCGTTCCTGACGCCCTGGCTGATCGGAATCTTCGGCCTGACGCTGATCCCGATGGTCTACTCGCTCTACCTCTCCTTCACGAACTACGGCCTGCTCTCGGCGCCCAAGTGGATCGGCTTCGAGAACTACCGGCTGCTGTTCCAGGACCCGAACTTCTGGCAGTCGGTGCGCGTCACCTTCGAGTACGTGGTCTTCTCCGTGCCGCTCAAGCTCGGGGTGGCCCTGCTGGTCGCGGTGCTGCTGAACAAGAAGCTGCGCGGCCTGTCCTTCTACCGCTCGGCCTTCTACCTGCCCTCGCTGCTCGGCGCGTCGGTCGCGGTCGCGGTGATGTGGCAGCAGGTCTTCTCCCAGCAGGGGCTGCTCAACGAGTTCCTCAGCGTGTTCGGCATCCACGGCCAGGACTGGATCGGCCAGCCCTCGACCGCCCTGTGGACGCTGATCCTGCTGGCCGCCTGGCAGTTCGGCACGCCGATGCTGATCTTCCTGGCCGGCCTCAAGCAGCTGCCGAAGGACGTCTACGAGGCCGCCGAGCTGGACGGCTCGGGCCCGCTGCGCACCTTCGCGAAGATCACGCTGCCGCTGCTGTCCCCGATGATCTTCTTCAACCTGGTGCTGGAGACCATCAACGCCTTCCAGACCTTCAGCCCCGCCTACGTCATCAGCAACGGCCAGGGCGGGCCGGTCGGATCGACGCTCCTCTACACGCTCTACCTGTACCAGAAGGGCTTCGGCAGCCTGCAGATGGGCTACGCCTCGGCGATGGCCTGGCTGCTGTTCCTGGTGATCGGCCTGTTCACGGCCGTGTACTTCGCAACGGCCCGGAAGTGGGTGACCTACGGTGACTGATCTCGCCGCCGTCGTACGCAGGACCGGCACCGCCAAGCGCCGCCGCCTCGGGCGCGCGCACTGGCGCACGCACATCGTGCTCGGTCTCGGCCTGCTGGTGACGATCTACCCGCTGATCTGGCTGGTCGGCGCGTCCTTCAAGCCCGAGGACCAGATCTTCTCGACCTGGAACCCGTTGCCGCTGCACGGATTCACCTTCTCGAACTACACCAGCGGATGGAACGCGACCGGCACCTCGTTCACCGTGTACATCACCAACTCACTGGTGATCTCCGGGATGGTCGTCGTCGGCAACCTGCTGACCTGCTCGGCCGCCGCCTACGCCTTCGCCCGGCTCGACTTCGCCGGCAAGAAGCTGTGGTTCGGCCTAATGCTCAGCACCCTGATGCTGCCGTTCCAGGCCACGATGATCCCGCAGTACGTGATCTTCCACGACCTGAACTGGGTCAACACCTTCCTGCCGCTGACGGTCCCTTACTTCCTGGCGGTGGACGCGTTCTTCATCTTCCTGATGACCCAGTTCATCCGCGGCATCCCGCGCGAGCTGGACGAGGCCGCCGAGATCGACGGGGCCGGGCACGTGCGGGTGTTCTTCTCGGTCATCCTGCCGCTGCTGCGCCCGGCGCTGATCACCACGACCGTGCTGACCTTCGTGTGGATCTACAGCGACTTCCTGCGCCAGCTGGTCTACCTCAACGACAACAGCAAGTACACGGTGCCGCTCGGCCTGAACGCGTTCGTGGACCGGGCCAGCGGATCGAGCTACGGCGGGCTGATGGCGATGTCGGTCGTCACGCTGCTGCCGATGGTCATCGTGTTCCTGATCTTCCAGAAGCGGCTGGTCGACGGCGTCGCCAGCTCGGGCATCAAGGGCTGACCCGCCCGGCCCTCCCCAGTCCCGCCGCCCACCCAGCGGCGTTACCCGCACAACTGCACAGCCGCACCTCCCTCCCCCTTCGCTCAACGTAGAGAAAGTTGCCCTCACATGTCAGAACTGTCCAGAAGAGGCTTCCTCGGCCTCGGTGCGGGCGCCGCGGCTTTTGCGATGGCCGGCTGCTCCGACTTCAGCTCCTCCTCCAGCACCGGCGGCTCCACCGGCACAGCGGGCGACTCGCTCGTCTTCCGCTGGTGGGGCGGCACGTCCCGCAACGAGGCGTACCAGTCGGCGCTGAAGGTCTTCACCCAGAAGACCGGCATCAAGGTGACCGCGCAGTACTCCGGCTACAACGGCTACTTCGACAAGCTGAACACCGAGTTCGCGGGCGGCACCCCGCCGGACGTCTTCCAGATGGACACCGCGCTGACCAGCACCTACGCCGCGAAGGGCGTGCTGGCCGACCTGTCCACGTACATCCCGAAGACGATCGACACCAGCGTGCTGTTCACGCCGCTGCAGTCGGCGGGCGTGGTCAAGGGCGTGCACTACGGCATCCCGTCCGGCTCCGGCTACGCGCCGGTGCTCTACAACGAGACCGTGCTCGACAAGCTGAAGATCGCCTACCCGACGAACGCCTGGACCTGGGACGACTTCAGCACCATCACCAACGAGGTCGCGAAGGCCTGGGGCTCGGGCAAGTGGGGCGCGAACGACGCCTCCGGCGACGACTCGGGCGCGCTGCAGCCGTGGCTGCGCCAGCGCGGCAAGGACCTCTACACCGACGCCGGCGCGCTCGGCTTCGACGCGACCGACCTCGGCGACTGGTGGAACTACTGGGCCGGCCTGCGCAAGACCGGCGCGTGCGCCCCGGCCGACCAGGTCGCGAACTACGGCAACGCCGACTCGACCAACCCCTTCGTCAACGGCTCCGTGGCCCTGACGATGGGCTGGGGCCTGGCGCAGATCGCCCCGCTGATGACCGCGAAGCTCGGCGAGATCATCGTGCCGCGCGGCACGAACGGGAAGTCCGGGCAGGCCCTGAACGGCGGCGTGCTGCTGGTCATCCCGACCAAGAGCAGCAACCCGGCCGGCGCGGCCAAGCTGATCGACTTCTTCCTGACGGACAAGGACGCGATCAAGATCATGACGACGCAGCGCGGCCTGCCGCCGTCGCAGCTGGCCGAGACCGAGCTGCTGCCGCTGCTCAGCGCGTCGGCGAAGATCGACGTCACCTACGGCAACTACGTCAACCAGCAGGTGGCCGCGGACGGCCTGCCGACCACGCCGTCCTCCCCGCCCGGATACGGCGACGTGAAGACCGCGCTCGGCAACATCTCCTCCGCGGTGGCCTTCGGCAAGCAGTCGGTCTCGGCGGGCGTGAGCTCGTTCTTCGCCCAGGCCAAGACGATCCTCGCCCAGGCCGCGGCCTAAGCCTCCCCCGCTCGACTAGAGAAGAAAAACTCTGCCATGCGGATCACCGCCGTCCACGACACGGACCTGTTCGTCGGGACCCTCGACAGCCCGCGACAGCTGACCAGGGTGGTGATCGAGGGCCTCACCGCGCCGGCGACGGTGCGGATCGAGGGTCCGCTGGTGGAGACTCCGGAGCCCGCGGCCGCACCCGCGGGCTCCGGGGAGCCGGCGGTCGTCGAGGTCGGGATCGTCTTCCGCGCGCCCTCGGTCGAGGGCGGGACGTACCAGGCCACGGCGATCGTCGAGACGGAGCAGGCGCGCGTCACCCTGCCGGCGCGGGTGACGCGCGCCGAGTCCGGCTGGACGATGTGGATGATCTCGCACTTCCACTACGACCCGGTCTGGTGGAACACGCAGGCCGGGTTCACCGAGACCTGGCTGGACCTGCCGGGCGCGCAGGAGAAGCGGATGCCCTTCCAGCTGTCCGCCTTCGACCTGGTGCGCGCCCATGTCGACGCCGCCCGGGACGACGCGGACTACGCGTTCGTGCTCGCCGAGGTCGACTACCTCAAGCCGTACTGGGACCAGTTCCCCGGCGACCGCGCGGACCTCAGGAGGCTGATGCGCGAGGGCCGGGTGGAGCTGGTCGGCGGCAGCTACAACGAGGCCAACACGAACCTGACCCACCCCGAGTCGACCGTGCGCAACCTCGTGTACGGCATGGGCTACCAGCGCGACGTGCTCGGCGGCGAGCCGCGCTCGGCGTGGATGGTCGACGTGTTCGGGCACGACCCCGCGTATCCCGGCCTGGTGGCCGACGCGGGGATGGATTCGAGCGTGTGGGCGCGCGGGCCCTGGCATCACGTCGGCGCCAAGCGGCACACCGGGGACATCACGCGCCAGCAGTTCCCCTCCGAGTTCGAGTGGATCTCCCCCTCGGGCCGCGGCGTGCTCACCGGGTACCTGGCGGACCACTACGTGGCCGGCTGGGACATCGAGCGCGTCGACACCCTCGAGGAGTCGATGCAGAAGGCCTACGAGAAGTACACGGACCTGAAGAAGGTCGCCGCGACCCGCAACGTGCTGCTGCCGGTCGGCCACGACCACAACGTGCCCTCGCGGTTCTGCACGCAGATCCACCGGGAGTGGAACGCGCGCTACGTGTGGCCGCGCTTCCAGGTCGGCATCCCGCGCGACTTCTTCGCCGCGGTGCGCGCCGACGCGGAGCGCCGCAACACGGTCATCAGCATGCAGACCCGGGATATGAACCCGGTGTACACCGGCAAGGACGTGTCGTACATCGACACGAAGCAGGCGCAGCGCGCGGCCGAGGCCGCCGTCCTCGACGGCGAGCGGATCGCTTCGCTGGCCACGCTGCTCGGCGCGCGCTACCCGCACGAGGCGCTGGACAAGGCCTGGCGGCAGCTCGTGTACGGCGCGCACCACGACGCGATCACCGGCACCGAGTCAGACCAGGTGTACCTGGATCTGCTGAACGGCTGGCGCGAGGCGGACGAGCTCGGCCGCGAGGTCGTCGACGGCTCGATCGACTTCCTGGCCCGGCACGTGTCCTTCGACGGGCAGCACGCGATCCTCGCCGTCAACACCCTGTCCTTCGAGCGCGACGCGGTCGCGACCGTGACGCTTCGATTCTCCGCTGCGGACGGCTTCGCAGGTATCCGTATCGCCGACGTTCCGGCCGTCACGGAGTCCCTCGTACGCCGCGACGACGGCTCCCTCGCGGAGATCACGCTCTCGTTCCTGGCGGCCTCGCTGCCCTCGCTCGGCTACCGCGCCTACCGCCTGCTTCCCGCCGACGACGTGCCCGCCGCGTGGACCGTGATCGACGGCCCGCCGCGCATCTCGAACGACGCGTTCATCGTCGAGGCCGATCCGACGCGCGGCGGCGCGCTGTCCAGCGTCATCGAGCGCGGCACGGGCCGCGAGCTCGTGCGCTCCGGAGGCCTCGCCGCCGAGCTCACCCTGCAGGCCGAGCTCGCGGACCACGACTACTGGGGCGAGGGCCCGTGGCACCTGCTGCCGACCGGCCCGGGAGTCGCCACCGGCGCCGGGCCCGCCGCGTTCGTGCACGTGGAGACCAGCGCGCTCGGCTCCCGGATCGTCTCCGCGACCGATCTCGCGGGCCTGCGCGTCACGCAGATCACCAGCCTGCTGCACGGGATCGACCGCGTCGACCTGACGACGTGCGTGGACGGATCGATCGGCCAGGACCACCTGCTGCGCGCCCGCTTCCAGTTCGACGCCCCGGGCCTGCTGCCGGTGGCGGAGGTCGGATTCGGCGCCGTGGGCCGCTCCTTCGGCTTCCCCGACGCGGACGCGGCGCAGAGCCTGTGGACGCTGGACAGCCCCGCGCACACGTGGGCCGGCCTGTCGTCGGCCGTGCGGCTTAACCTGCGCCGGGAGGACCGCGACGCGGACGACGCGCACGCGATCGGCGTCGCCGAGGTCGTCGACGACACCTCCCCGGACCGCGCGGAGCAGGTGCGGGCCCTGATCGCGGCGCTGGCCGCGAAGGGCGTGACCTCGACGCTGACCCGGCCCGACGGAGAGCGGTACGGCGCCCTCGACGCGGACTCGAACCTCCCGGACGTGCGCATCGTGCTCGGCCGCGACAACGCGTTCGCGGCCGCCGTCCTCGATGACGCGGGACCGGCCTACCGCGAGGCCCTCGACGTGAACGGGCGCGTGTTCGTCCCCGCGCTCCGCACGCGGCGCGAGCAGTGGGTCCCCGACGCCGACCTGCGCGGCCCGCGCGACCTGCCGGTCCTCATCATCCGCTCGTCCACGGCGGCGATCGCGGCGCTCATCGAAGACCTCGCCGACGCCGCTGTCGAGGTCCCGGTCCCGGGCGGCCTCGCGTCGACGAGCGAGCCCGCCGAGGACTACTCGATCGCCGTCGTCAACCAGGGCACGTCCGGCTTCGTGGCGGACTCCGCGGGCGCGCTGAGCGTGAACCTGATGCGCGCGTGCAGCGGATTCCCCTCGCAGTACTGGATCGAGGGCGAGCGCCGTACCGCGCCGGACGGCTCGAGCTTCGCGTGGCAGCACTGGTCGCACACCTTCGGCCTGAGCATCGTCGCGGGGCCGGGAGACTGGCGCCGGCGCTCGTTCTCCCGGATCGGCCAGGAGGTGAACCATCCGGTGCGCGCCGGGCAGGCCGCCGCGACGGCCGGCGCGACGCTGCCCGCCGAGCTCAGCCTCGTCTCCGTCTCCCCGCCCGACGTCCTGCTGACGACCGCGAAGGCCGCGGGCAATCCGCTGGCGACCGGCGCCTCGGCGGACGGCGAAGGGGAGATCAGCTTCCGTATCTACGAGTCCACCGGCACCGCGAGGACGGCCACGCTGCGGGTGCACGGCGGCATCGAGAGCGCGCGCCGGACCGACCTTCTGGAGGAGAATCCCGGCGAGGTCCTCTCCGCCCTCGACGCCTCCTCGGTGACGCTGGACCTCTCCCCCGCCGACGTCGCGACCGTGCGCGTCAGGCCCGCGTCGCGCAACATCCCCGGATCCCGTCGGCCCCTGGCCCGTATCGCAGAGCCCGTGCAACCCGTCTTCGCCCGCTACTGGCTGCACGACGCCGGCCCCGCCCCGATCGGCAACCTGCCGATCTCCACCCATATCGGCATCACGGAAAGCTCCTTAGCGATCACGGTGAGTTGCAGCGGGCGCGCGGCGAGCGGGACCGTCGAACTGGTCCTGCCCGACGGCGTCACGGCCGAGCCGGCCGACCTGTCCTACAAGCTCGCTCCCGGCGAGCACGCCGCGTTCTCCGTGCCCTTCGGCACGTCCGCCGTACCCGGCCTGCACGTCGTAGCCGCCCGCATCCGGGACGAGGACGGCCAGACCGTCGAGGACACCGCGATCCTCCGCGTCGGCGACACGGCGGCCGACGAGCTCGTCGACGTCGCCACCGACTGGACTCCGGTCCGGCTCGCCCCCGGCGGGTCCGCCGAGCTCCCGGTGCGCCTGACGAACCTCGCCGCGAGCCCGATCCGCGGCGAGGTGGCGCTGATCAGCCCCTACGGCACCTGGATCGGAGACGGCGACCTCACCGTCACCCCGCGCGTGCTGCCCTTCGAGCTCGAGCCCGGCGCCGCCGCCACGCTGACCTTCACCGCGACCGCCGCGCCCGGCGCCCGCCCGGGCACGCATAGCTGGGCCCTGGCACGCGCCGCCTGCCACGGCAGGCTCGTCTACCGGCCGGCGACCGCGATCGAGGTCAGCTGAAACAGGGCCTTGACACCGCGTTCGTCGGGATTCGAGAACACGCATTTAACACGGCGTTTCCGCAGGTCAGCAAGATCGATTTGGTCTTCGACCCGGGGATTGGGTTAGCTTCTTTCTGTATCGGGCAAGTCTCGGCCGAGGCTGAGACCCCGTCACCGAGGAGGCAGCGTTGCACAAGCCGGTCGCGCGTCAGGATCGGGCCGCCACCTCCCCCATAACGGCCGTCGCCCGCCAGGCCCTCGCCCGGGTCGCCGCGCGGCAGGCCGCGGTCCCGCTCGACGAGATCCGCACCCGCGCCCTGGACCGGCCCACGCCCCTCAACGGCAAAGAGGCTCTCGGCAGCGAGCACATCGTCGTCGTCGCGGAACTCGACCCGGCGCACGCCGCCCCCGGCCACCTCGCCGAGGAGTACGAGGCGGGAGGCGCCGGCGTCATCGCCGTCCCGGTCCGCCCCGGCGCCAACGGCGTCGGCAGCTCCCTGAACGCCATGAACGACGCCAACGTGCACACCCAGACCCCGCTACTGTGCCTGGACCCCGTGCTGACCAGCTACCAGCTCTGGGAGGCCCGCGCGCACGGCGCCAGCCTCGTGCTGCTGTCCGCCGCCACCCTGCACGACGAGGCCCTGGTCTCGCTCGTCGAGCGCTCCGCGAGCATCGGCCTGACCCCCGTCGTCGAGGTCTGCACCGCCCGCGACCTCGTCCGCGCCCTGCGCGCCGACGCCCGCACCCTGTTCCTGCGCCCCCCGCAGTACGTCGCCGACGGCTCGGTGCAGATCCAGGCCACGCTCGCGAAACTGCTGCCGCTGGTGCCGAACGGCGTCGTGCGGGTCACCGAGTGCGGCTCCACCCCGCGCCGCGACCTGATCAGCAGCGCGAAGCTGGACGCCGACGCCATCCTGGTCGGCCGCACCCACCTCGCCGAGGGCACCCCGCGCCAGGCCGTCGCCGACCTGGTCGCCGTCGGATCGCACCCCGCGCTCTCCCGCCGCCGCGAGCAGGCCGTCTGACCGGGCCGCGCCCCGCCGCGCGATATACCCAAAGCTCAGGAACGCGTCGCCCACGATAGATCTCCCGTTCACAACCCCCGGGTACGTTCCCCTCGGTAGGCACCAGCCCACCGCGGCCACACGAGGACCACGGCCCCACCAGGGCCGCGACCAGGGGAGAGAAGGGCAGTGGCGGGAGAGCTTCTCGGCGGCACGACGGATCAGGACCAGCAGCGGATCACCTCCGTCCTCGCCGACCGGCTGGCCGCGGGCAGCCGCCCCGGCGCGCGCACGGACGGCCACCGCGTCGCGCTGGCCATCGAGGGCGGCGGGATGCGCGGCAGCGTGTCGGCCGGCATGGCACTGGCGATTCACGAACTCGGGCTGCTGAACGCGTTCGACGCGGTCTACGGGGCCTCGGCCGGCGCGCTCACCGCGGCCTGGCTGCTCAGCTCCAAGCCGCAGGGCATCCTCAGCTGTATCGACCCGCGGCTGACCCGCGCCTGCATCCGCGCGACGAACCTGCTGCGCGGACGGCCCATGGTGGACGTCGAGCGGCTGGTCGAAGATATTTACATTCGCGAGTACCCGCTGGATTACGCGTCCGTGCTAGACACCCCGATCGAGCTGCACCTGCTCGCCACGGACATCGCCACCGGCGAGCCGCGCGACCTGTTCAGCGAGATGACCGACGGCAAGGCCCTGCGACTCGCGCTGCGCGCGAGCACCGCGCTGCCGGTGCTGGCCGGCCGCCCGGTCGCGCTCGGCGGGCGCCGCTACTTCGACGCCGGGCTCGCCGAGTCCATCCCGTACCGGCAGGCGCTGCGGGACGGGGCGACCCATGTGCTGGTGCTGCGCTCGAAGGCGATCCACGACGTGCCCGCGACGAAGCTCGGCGAGGACAGCGTCCCGCCGTCCCTCGGCGCCCGCTTCGTCGCCAAGGTCGCGCTGCGCCGGCACACCCCGCAGCTCAAGGCCGCCTACCTGGCCCGCCGCGCCCGCATGGTCGACGACGACCGCGACCTGGCCGCGTACGAGGCGGAACACCTCGGCGCGCACAGCTCGGCGGTGTTCTCGATCCGCCCGGCGCCGGACGTGCCGCCGGTCAGCCGGCTGGCCACGGACACGAACCTGCTGCAGGAGGCCTTCGAGTTCGGCCGCCGCGCGGTGAACTGCTGGTTCGGCCCGACCGAGTGCGAGAACCCGGTCGGCTCCGACCTGCTCACCGCGTAGCGCGGTACGCGCGCCAGCCGCCGTACTCGGTGACGTCGACCGCGCCCCGCGGAACGGGGCCGTGGGCGACGAACCCGAGTGCGGCGCTGCCGTCCGCGAGCGTCACCGGCCCGAAGCCGAGCGGCGCCGGGACCGTCTCCAGCAGCGCCGCGAGGCCCTGCTGCGGCAGCTCCCAGACCTCCGCGAGGATCTCCGACCCGTCCGCTGCCACCGGATAGAGCCCGGGGCGCGCGGGCTCCTGCCCGGGCAGCCGGTACAGCCGATATCCGGCCGCCGTCCGAGTCCGCCGATGCAGCGTTCCGCCGAGCTCCCGCAGTTGCCCGTTCAGCGCCATCCCGGACAGGTGCGCGCCGACGACGGCCAGCCGCGTCCAACCCGGCCTCGGCACCTGCCGCCCCGCGTACTCGTCGTCCTTCTCCCCGGTCCACGCCGCGGCCAGATCCAGCAGCCGGTCGTCGGCGAACGCGGGCCCGATGAACTGCACGCCGAACGGAAGCCCGTCCGTCCGCTGACCGGCCGGCACCGCGATCGCGCACAGGTCGAGCAGGTTCACGAAGTTCGTGTACGTACCGAGCCGCGAGTTCGCCCCGACCGGATCCGCGGCGACCTCCGCGTGCGTCGGATGGGTGGGGGTGACCGGCAACAGCAGCGCATCGGCCACGTCCCAGGTCGGCTCGGTCAGCCGCCGCAACCGCGCGAGCTCGTCGAATCCGGCGAACGTGTCCGCGCCGCTGATCGCGTCGGCACCGGTCAGCACGCGCCGCACGGTCGGGTCGAGGTCCGGGTGCTCGAGGCCGGCATCCCCGAGCAGCGGCGCGATCGCGTTCCACCGCTCGGCGAGCCACGGACCCTGATACAGCAATCGCGCTGCGGCGAGGAAGGGCTCAATGTCGATCTCGACGAGGTACTCAGCCACCTCGCGCGCCCGCTCGACCGCGGCCTCCCAGGCCACGCGGTGCTCCGGATCGAGGTCGATCTCGCCCGACGGAATCGCGATGACCCGCGGCACGGCCGCAAGGTGCCCGCGATGCGACGGCATCGGACGCGCGTACGCATCGGCGGGGTCGAACGCCGCGAGCACCCCGAACGCCGCGCGCGCCTCGCCCACGGTCCGCGTGAAGACGCTGACGCAGTCCAGCGACCGGCACGCGGGCAGCACCCCCGACGTGGAGATCAGTCCGCGCGTCGGCTTGAGCCCCACGATCCCGTTGAACGCCGCCGGAACCCGACCCGAGCCCGCGGTGTCCGTCCCGAGCGCCAGATCGACCTGCCCCGACGCGACCGCGACCGCGCTGCCCGAACTGCTGCCGCCCGACACGTACTGCGGATGGCCGACCGCGTGCGGCGCGCCGTAGGGGCTGCGCGTTCCCACCAAACCGGTGGCGAACTGATCGAGGTTCGTCTTCCCGGCAGGGATCGCCCCGGCACGGATCAACCGCCGCACCGCGAACGCCGAGGCCTCAGCGGGCGTGTCGGCGCGGGCGGCGAACGCGGCCGAGGACGGCACCCCGGCGACGTCGATATTGTCCTTCGCCGCGAAGCGGATCCCGGCCAGCGGTCCGCCCTCCGCGACGTCGCCCTCGGCGGCGATGACACGAGCCGACTCCTCGTCCGTGAAACGCGCGATCCATTCCGGCATCGTCAGGCTCCTGTCTTCAGTGCGGCGGCCTCGGCCCAGCGGGCCCGCTCGGCGGCGAACGCCCGCTCGCGGTTCCGGGTGAACTCCGCCGTCTCGGGGGGCAGCGGGCTCTCCGGGCCGGGCAGCGTGCCCAGGTCGAGCGTCGTCGGCCGCAGGCTCAGGCCCTGGCTGCCGTCCGCGATCCCCGCGCGCAGCTCCATCAACTCATCGTGCCCGACCGGCTCGAACCGCAGCAGGTCGAAGGTGCGCAGCAGCCACGGATCCGCGGTCGACGGCGCGCCCTCCGTGTCCGGCGGCGGCTTGCGCCAAACGGGGACCGTGCGGCCCACGAGCTGGTAGCCGCCGGGCCCCTCCATGCCGTACACGCACAGGTATGCGCCGCCGATGCCGACCGCGTTCTCCGGCGTCCAGGTGCGCGGCGGGTCGTACTTCGTGGTCACCAGCCGATGCGCCGGATCCAGCGGCACCGCCACCGGCGCCCCGAGGTACACGTCGCCGAGCCCGATGACCAGGTAGGTCGCCTTCCGCACGATCTCGAACACCTCGTCACGCGAGCTCAGACCATTGACACGGCGGATGAACTCGACGTTGTCGGGGCACCACGGCGCGTCCGGCCGCACGCCGCGCTGGTAGCGCCGCATCGCCTCGTGCGCGTCCGGATCGTCGAAGCAGATCGGCATCGTCACCTCGCGCACCGGCAGCTCGACCCCGGCCGGATCGGGCGTGCTGAGCCACGCCTCCCCGATCCGCTCGGCCAGCCGTCGCGGATCCACCCGGCGCGGATCGAAGCCGAGCAGCAGGGACCTGACGCCCTCGACGTTCTCCGGCACGCCCGCCGCGGCGCCGAGCAGCCCGCGCGCGGTCAGCTCCCGATGCAGCAGGTGGACCCGCGCGCGCATGGTCAGATCGAGCCGCGCCGGACCCGCCTCGACGAGCAGATGATGATCGCCGCTGAACCGGATCGACAGATCCTCGAGCGCGACCAGCGGCTCCGGCCGGTCCCAGGTGGCGACCGGAATCAGCTGCTTCGGTGCCGGGGGCAGCGGAGCCGGGAACAGGACCGAGGCCACGGCCGCCCTCGGATCGGCCAGCAGTTCGCGGCGCTCGATCCCCGCGAGCTCGGCCGCCTGCGGCGTGACCGGTTCGAGGCGCACCCGGTCGCCGGGCCGCAACTGGCCCAGCTTCCACAGGTCCGCCTGGATCACCGCCGCGGGCACGACGAACCCGCCGAGACTCGGGCCGTCCGGCCCGACGATCACCGGCGTGTCGCCGGAGACCATGATGCCGCCGATCGGATAGGCCGAGTCGTGGATGTTGCACGGGTGCAGCCCCGCCTCGCCGCCGTCCGCCCGCGCGAACTCGACGGCCGGCCCGGCGAGCCGGACGCCGGTCCGGTCGCTGCGGTGGTCGACCTCCCAGCCCGCCGCGAACAGGTCCGCCAGCGCGGGTCCCGTGAAGTAGTCCGGCGCGCCGTGCGGACCGGGAATCACCCGCAGCGTCCAACTGCTCGTCAGCTCGGGCAGGATCGGCCCGAGCTCGGCCGGGGCGGCGCAGTTCTCGTCCCTGCCGACGCCGAGCTCGTCGCCGGCCTCCAGCGCCCGGCCCACGCCGCCGCCGAAACCGCCCAGCAGGAACGTGGCCCGGCTGCCGAGGACGCGCGGAACCGCGAACCCGCCGCGCACCGCGAGATACCCGCGCAGCCCGGACGGTCCGCACGCTCCGAATTCGAGCACTGAGCCGTCAACCACGGCGAAGGGCTCACCGGGCCGTATCCGGCGCCCGTCAAGCCGTGCGTTGGCGCAGGCCCCGGTCAGCGCGGCGAGCACATGCCCGCCCCGCTCCGCCCCGACATGGAACCGCAGCGTCGGCCCGACCAGCACCGCCTCGAGCCCGGCCGCCCCGGGATCGTTGCCCACGGCCAGGTTCGCCAGCGCGAACGACAGCTCGTCATAAGCCCCCGACGGCGGCACGCCCACGCCCCACAGCCCACGCCGCCCGCCGAGATCCTGGACCGCGGTCTGCACGCCGGCCGCCAGGACCTCGATCCGCGCCTGGTTCACGAGCGCCGCCCGGTCAGCCGGATCGCGGTCGGATCGTAGCCGTTGCACGGATTGTTCAGCTGCGGGCAGTTGGAGATCAGCATCAGCAGGTCGCGCTCGGCCCGCAGCTCCAGGTACTTCCCCGGCGCCGACACGCCGTCCTCGAAGGTCAGGCCGCCGTCTGCGGTCACCGGGACGTTCATGAAGAAGTTGATGTTGTGCGCGATGTCCCGCTTCTCCAGTCCCCTCCCCCACTCCTTCGCCTTGCGCACGAACGTCGTCCGACACGCGTGCTGGTGCCGGGTGTGCTGTCCGTAGCGCACCACGTTGCTCTCCTGCGAGCACGCGCCGCCGAGCGTGTCGTGCCGGCCGCAGGTGTCGGCCACGATCGTCGCGAGCGGATCGCAGTTCACTGTCATCAACACCGAGCCGGTGGTCAGGTAGACGGCGCCCTGCTCGCGGATCGTGTCCATCGCGCTGTACCGGTTCGCGTAGTCGTGCGCGTCGTAGAAGAGCGTGTCGACCGCCTGGTTGCCGTGCAGGTCGGTGATGCGCAGGATCGTCCCGACCGGGATCTCGCCGATCCAGCCGTCACCGGCCTCGACGACGTCGTCGAGCACGAATTCGTCGCTCACGCGTAGCTCCTCTCGGCCAGTTCCAGCGAACGCCCCGTCTCCCCGCGCCAGTTGCGCGACGCGTCGTCGGCGCCGGGGGCTTCGCACTCGGCGACGGTCAGCGCGACGCCCGCCGGATCCCACTCCTCACGCGGATCGAGCGGATGCGGCGCCGTGGACAGCACGACGAGCAGGTCGATCTCGGAACGCAGCGTCACCCAGTCGCCCTCCGACGCGTGTCCGGGCACGTAGGCCAGGGTCCCGCGCTCGTCACCGGCCGCCGCGACTTTGCTGAAGAAGTTGATATTCGCGTGCAGGTCGCGCGCGCCGAGATCGTGCTTCCACAACTCGGCGAGCAGGCCGAAACGCGCACTGCGCCGCCAGTCGTTCCGGTCCGCCGCGTACGAGGACGGACCGTACCGCGCCTCGACGGGGCCCGGCAGACTGTGCCCGGTGATCGCGTCGTGCCAGTCCAGGCTCGACCCGGTGACCGAGGCGAGCGCGCGGCCCATGTCGGACATCAGCGTCATCGGCGGCCTGATCCGCGCGGACATCTGCGCCTTGAGCGTGTCGGGCACGTTCAGCCGCTCGGTCGGGTCCTCGAGCGCGTAGATCAGCATCGCCGCGTTCGCGTTCGGGCCGAGCGCCCGCAGTGTGAGCGTCCGATGGCGGCGCAGGCGCAGCGACTCGGCCTCGCCGCCCGGGACCTCGATCGTGTAGGCCTCGCCGCTCACGCGTTCACCTCGGCACGGGCCCGGTTCGCCAGCACGTACGCCGCGTATCCGAGCACCGCCACGCCGCCGAGGAAGAGCAGCGCGAAGAACTGCAGGTACCAGTGGCCGCCGGCCGGGTCGTAGACCGCCTGCCGCGGCCACGCCATGTTCACGGCCATGAAGAGCCCGTAGACGACGGCGAGGGCGTTGATCGGCAGCCCCCAGCGGCCGAGCGAGAACCGGCCGGGACCCGCGGGCTCCAGGCCGCCTCGCGTGCGCTGGACCAGCATCGGCAGCGTGACCAGCAGATACGCGAGGTAGACGATGACCACGGCCACGCTCGTGATCGCGGTGAACAGCTGCGCCTGCCCGACGTTCACGCCGAGGATCGCGATCGCCGCGACGCCGATGAGGATCGTCGGCAGGACCGGCGTGCCGGTGCGCTCCGACACCTTCGCGAGCCGCTTGGCGCCGGGCAGCACCCCGTCCCGCGACATCGAGTACGTCAGCCGCGAAGCCGCGGTCTGGATGGCCAGCGTGCACACGCAGATCGCGATCGCCACGTCCACGAGCACCGCGCGGCCGAGCCCCTCGCCGAGGCGGCTGGTGACGACGTACGGCAGGCCGTTCGTGGCGAGCTGGCCGTCGGTGAGCGAGGGGGCCGCCATCAGCGCCGCCAGCAGCAGCGCCGCGCCACCCGCGCCGGACACCGCCAGGGCCTTGAGGATCGCCCGAGGAGCCGTCTTGCGCGGCGAACGCGTCTCCTCGCTCAGCTCGCCCGCGCTGTCGAAGCCGTACATGACGTACGCCGCCATCAGCGCGGAGACCAGGAACGGCCACACGTACGAGCCGCCGCCCGCGGCCCCCTCCGTGTGCGTGACGACGCCCGGACCGCGCGTGGAGTGAGCGAACAGCAGCACGACGAGCGCCGCGACACCGATCAGCTCGCAGGTCACGCCGATGCTGTTGATGAGCGCCGTGAGCTTGACCCCGACCGCCGAGACGAGCGTGGTCAGCGCGATCAGGATCGCGCCGAGCAGCACCGCGTTCGTCGCGCCCGACCGGCTCGTCAGCGCCGGATCCCCGCCGAACAGCTGGAAGCCGGACCACACGGACGGCAGCACGACCTGCAGCGCGATCGCCGCCGCCGACACGCTGACGACCTGCCCGATCAGCATCGTCCATCCCGCGAAGTGCCCGACCAGGCCGGTCGACATCCGCCGCGACCACTGATAGACGCAGCCCGAGATCGGGTAGCGCGCGGCCAGCTCGGCGAAGCACAGCGCGACCAGGAACTGGCCCGCGAACACCAGCGGCCAGGTCCAGAAGAACGCCGGACCGCCGAAGCTGTAGCCGAAGGAGAACAGCTGGAAGACCGTGGTCAGGATCGACACGAAGGAGAATCCGGCGGCGAAGGAGGCATAGGAGCCGAGGCCGCGCCGGAGCTGCTGCGAGTAGCCGAATTCGGAGAGGTCGGCGGCGTCGAGGGCGTCCGCGCCCTCGGCCACCGGAGCTATGACGGTTGACACGACGATGGCCGCCTTTCCGCGCGAGCGCAGGGGAAGGCGGCCGAACGGCGAGGAGCGCCGTCGGCCGCCTGTGGAGAGGGGTAGCGAAAAGCTGGGAATCACTGCCACGGCACACTCCGAGAGCCGGGCCCCGCCCCGGCTACGGGGTGGAGCTCACCAGGCCTCCCGGGCTTTTCTCCCGCCGTGGAACAGGACCGCGAGGCCCTGCCTGCATCTCTCGGACCAGCCCCGGCCGGTGTGTCCCCGGCCGACGGAACCCTAGACGCGCCCCGCCTTCGTCTCGGCGGGTCGCTGAACAGGACACCGCGCCCGTGTCACGCGCGAAGACCCCGAGTGTTAACCGCGTGTCACACTCCCCGCAGTCGGTACTTCGCGATCGGGTTCTCCAGCGTGCCCGCGAGCTGCAGCGCGCTCGCCGGATCCGCCAGATCCACCATCTGCCGGTTGTCGCGCAACTGGAGCCGGTTCAGGCAGGACAGCGGGAAACGCTCCGCGAACAGATCGGACGCCGCGAACCGATCGGCGAACTCCGGATGCGTCTGCTGGTAGTCCGCCACGCACTGCGCGACCACCGGCCAGAGGTCGCACTCCTCCTCCAGGATCGCGCCGAGGAACCGCAGGAAGCAGTCGAACACGTCCGTGAAGATCGACAGCACCCGCAACTCGTCGGGCACGTCCGCCCGGATCCGCGCCACCCCCTCCGGCAGCGGCGTCCTGGGATCGAGCACCGCGATCTCCTCCGCGATGTCCTTGAACAGCACGCGCCGCACTGTGTGCGCCTCGTCGAGCACGAGGATCACGTTCTCCCCGTGCGGCATATAGACGAGTCCGTACGCGTAGAAGCAGTGCAGTACCGGCACCAGGTACGCGTCGAGATACGCCCGCACCCACTCCCGCGCCCCACGCCCCGACTCCGCGATCAACGCCGAAGCGAGCGAGTTGCCGTCCCGGTCCACGTGCAGCAGAGCGGCCATCGTCATCACCCGCTCCCCGGGCCCGAGCCGCGGCACCGGGCTCTCCCGCCACAGCGCGGCGAGCATCTTCAGATACGGCGACCCCTTCCCGCCGGCCACCCCGTACTGCCGATGCCGATACCCGACCGCCGCTCGCTCCCGAAGGATCCCGAACCCGCACGCCCTGAGCACCGGGTCCCCGGCGACCAACTGATACAGCCAGTCGTTGATCGCCGGCGTGGCCTCCATATACGCGGCCGACAACCCCCGCATGAACCCCATATTCAGCACGGACAAAGCAGTCTTGACGTAGCACTTCCCCGGCGCCGACCCGTTGAAGAACGTCCGAATCGACTGCTGTGCCCGGTACGCGTCGTCCCCGTACCCCAGACACACGAGATCCCGCCGCGCCAACTCGCCCGCGTACGTCACGGCGAGCTTGTTCGTCCACTGCCACGGATGCACCGGAATCAGCAGATAGTCGTCCAACGACAGCCCAAGCCCCGCCACCGTAGCCCGGAACCGCTCCAACGTCACCGCACCAAGCTCATCCTCCACGAACCGCGAGTACTCAAGCCCCGCGCCCGCCGTAAACGTCGCCGACTCCCGACGCGCCGCCACCCAAACCAGTCGCACGGCACGCCCGGCCTCCGGCGCATACCGCAGATACTCGACGGCATCGAACCCAAGACGCCCGTTATTGGCGACGAAGCACGGATGCCCCTCCGTCATCCCCGCCTCAACGTCCTGAAACCCCGCGACCGCCAGCTCCGCCGCAGTAACGTGCTCCCCCGCCAACTTGTACGCGGCGGACGCCAGCGTGCTGCCGATCTCCTCCAAATACACCGGCAGCACCGTCGGCGTAAGACTCAACCCATGCCGCAGATCAAGGATCAGATCGAGCGCATCGACCCCCATCTCCTCCCCCGTGGCAACCCGCCGCCGAACGATGCTCCCCGCATCAATCCGCCAGTGATCCAGCGCCAGCACATCCGCCCTGAACACGTACTCAATCCCCCCGTCGTCACTGACGACGACATACCGCCCGTCACCAACGACCTGCGGATTGATCAACCGCTCATGCGCGAACTCCGCCAACGCCTTCCGCACCACATGCCGATTAGCCCGCTCCCAATGCTCCGGCGCCAAATGCGCCACGGCAGCACCCGGCTCACCCATTCCGGCCGCCGCTCCCTGCTCGCACTCACCTCCGGGGGCGCTTCGCGGTGGGCCTGTTATCACTGTGCGGTTCATCGGTTCTGCTCCCGGGTGCAGGTGCTGAGATAGGCCGTCTTCTCGGCCAGGGTGATCTCGTGCTCGATGCGGAATCCGACCGAGGCATTCAGCCGGCGCACGGCCGCGTTGCGCACGTCCGGCTCGACGACGACGCGCCACGTGGCCGGATCGGCGAACAGGAACTCCATGACCGTGGCCAACACCGCGCGGGTGAATCCGTGCAGCGGCGCCTCGGTCGGCGCGGTGAGGAAGTGCATGCCGACGTCGCCGTTTCGCACCTCGTAATGCGCCGCGAGGTCACTGCGCGCGGGGTCGTACTTCTCGACCAGGAACGCGGGCACGCCGTCATGCAGCCCGACATACGCCTCGTGGTGGTCGCTGGCGGCGATCAGGGCGTATTCGCGTTCTACATCGGCGACGTCAGCGTCCTGCATCAGCCAGAAGACGGACTTGGGATCGGTGACCCAGGCGTGCAACAGTCCGGCGTCCTTCGGGGGGTCCACCGGCCGCAGCTCGAAGCGGCCGAGGCGCGAGTCATCGCGGCCATAGACGATGTCGGTCACGGGGCACCGAACTCCTGGAACGCGATCGCGCGCTCGATCGGGTAGTACTCGCGGCCCAGCAGCGCGCGAATGATCCACGAGTTGCGGTACGCGGCCATGCCCAGGTCCGGCGCCACGAGGCCGTGCGTGTGCAACTCGGCGTTCTGCACGAAGATCTCGTCACCGGCGTCGTCCACGCTGTAATCCCGTCGCACGTCGAAGCGGCCGTGCTCGTCCCAGCGGATGCGGTCGCGGATCGGGGCGAGGAACGCAGGGACCTGATGGCGGTAGCCGGTGGCCAGGATCAGGCCCTCGGTGGCGATCCGGAAGTCGCGTCCCTGCTCGGCCTGCCGCAGATCCAGCGCATAGCGGCCGCCGGAAGCGTCGTATGCGGCGCCGGTGAGCTCCGTGTTGGTCAGAAGCCGGGCCCGTGTGCCGTCCTTGTGCTGTGCCTTGATGTAGAGCAGGTCGAAGATGTCGTTGATGACGTCCGAGTCGATGCCCTTGTAAAGCCCCTTCTGCGACGCGATGAGCCGGTCGCGTACCTCGGGCGGCAGAGCGTGGAAGTAGTCGACGTACTCCGGGGACGTCATCTCCAGCGTCAGCTTCGTGTATTCGAGCGGGAAGAAGCGCGCGGAGCGGGTGATCCACGTCAGCTCGTATTCGTGCTCGTCGATGGCCGAGAGCAGGTCGTGGAAGATCTCCGCCGCGCTCTGGCCGCTGCCGACGACCGTGATGCCGCGCTTGGCCTGGAGCGTCGCACGGTTCTGCAGGTAGCCCGAGCTGTGTACGAGGTCTCCCTCGAGCCCGCGGCACGGCTCGGGCAGGTGGGGCGGGGTTCCGGTGCCGAGCACGAGGCGGCGGGCTCGGTAGGTCTCGGTCTCGCCGGACGCCGAGTTCGTAGCGCTGATCACGTAGACGGATTCCGCCTCGTCGAATTCGACCGCGGTGACGTCGCGGTTGAAGCGGATGCTCGGCACCCGGGTGGCGGCCCAGCGGCAGTAGTCCACGTACTCGGTGCGCAGCGGGTAGAAGCTCTCGCGGATGTAGAACGAGTAGAGCCGGCCGGAGTCCTTGAGGTAACTCAGGAACGAGAAGGGGGACGCGGGGTCGGCGAGCGTCACGAGGTCGGCGAGGAACGGCGTCTGCAGCGTGGCCGTCTCCAGCAGCATGCCGGGGTGCCAGTCGAACTCCGGCTTGCGTTCGAGGAACACGCCGTCGAGCTCGGATATCGGGGCGGTGAGGCAGGCCAGGCCGAGGTTGAACGGCCCGAGGCCGATCGCGGCGAAATCATGGATCGTGCTGGACATGAGGGGCTGTGGGCTCCTGATCGGGGTTTTCAGGCGTACGCGGGCTCGGGGACGGCTCCGGAGTGTTCGCGGAGCAGGGCTTCGGCGTGTCCGGCGAGCAGGTCGAGGACCGTGGTGATGTCCGCGAGCGTGGTCCGCGGGTTGAGCAGCGTGAACTTCAGGTGATGCCGTCCGTCGACGACCGTGCCGGCGACCATCGCGGCGCCGGAGGCGGCGAGCGCCTCGCGCGCGTGCCGGTTGGCGCGGTCGCAGAGTTCCGCCGGAATCGCGGTGCCCTCGTCAGGGCGGTAGCGGAAGACGAGCGTGCTCAGCCGCGGCCGGACGACCACCTCGAAGCGCGGGTCGGCGTCGAGGACGTTCCAGGCCGCGGCGGCCAGGTCGACGATCTGGTCGAAGAGCTCGCCGACGCCGTCCGCGCCCATCACCCGCAGCGTGAGCCAGAGCTTGAGCGCGTCGAACCGCCGCGTGGTCTGCAGGCTCTTGTCGACCTGGTTCGGGATGCTCCGCTCGGCCGCGGCCTCGGGGTTGAGGTAGTCCGCGTGGTACGTGACGTGGCGCAGGGTCCTGTGATCGCGGACGAGGAGCGCGCTGGAGCTGACCGGCTGGAAGAAGGACTTGTGGTAGTCCACGGTCACCGAGTCGGCGTACTCGATCCCGGCGAGCAGGTGCCGGCGCCGGGTCGAGGCGAGCAGCCCGCAGCCGTACGCCGCGTCCACGTGCAGCCAGACGCCGGCTGACGCGCAGAGCCCTGAGATCGCGGGCAGCGGGTCGATGCTGCCGAAGTCGGTGGTCCCGGCGGTGGCCACGACGGCCATCGGAATCCGGCCCTCGCGCCTGAGCTGCGCGAGCCGGCCGGCGAGCACCGGTGTGCGCATCTGCCGCAACTGATCGCAGGGCACGGAAACGACCGCCTCGTCGCCTAGCCCCAACAGCCGGGCCGCCTTCACGACACTGAAGTGCGAGCACGCGGAGGCCAGGATGCGCAGCCGCGGATGGACGGCGGCAGCGGGTCCGCCCGCGCGGCGCACGGCCTCGTCGCGGGCGAGCAGCAGGCCCTGCAGATTCGACTGCGTCCCGCCGCTGGTGAACACACCGTCGGCGTCGTCGCCGAAGCCGATCCGGCGCGCGGTCCAGTCGATCAGCCGCCGCTCGATCAGCGTGCCGCCCGCACTCTGGTCCCAGGTGTCGAGCGAGGAGTTCACGCCGCTCAGCACGGTCTCGCCGAGCAGCGCGGGGATGGCGACCGGGCAGTTGAGGTGGGCCAGGTAGCGCGGGTGGTGGAAGTAGACGGCGTCGCGCAGGTAGACGCGGTCGAGCTCGTCGAGGGCGGCCGCCGCGTCGCCGAGCGGACGGTCGAGGTCGATCGCGTCGACGACGGGGGCGAGCTCGGCGGGGGTCGCGCCGGTGGACGGTCCGGTCGCGGCGGCGACGCGGGCGGCGACCCGCTCGGCGCCCGCGTCGACCCAGAAACGGTAGTCGGCGGCGGTATCGGCGGCGAGCAGCGGGGAATCAGGCAACTGTCCTCCTTGATCGTTCGGACAGAAGTTAGGTTAGCCTAACCTAACCGAATCAGGTAGGCCCACCCCCTTGCTTAGTTTTCAAAAGAACCTTTAGTCTTCTAAGCATGGGACTGACCGAGCGCGAGCGGGAGATCGTGGAGCTGCTGCGCCGCGAGCCGCTGATCGGGCCCGCGGAGATCGCCGACCGCGTCGGCAGCAGCCGCGCGGCCGTGAACGTGCACCTGTCGAACCTCGGGCGCAAGGGCGTGATCCTCGGGCGCGGATACATCCTCAGCTCGCAGCCGCCGGTGGTCGTGGTCGGCGGAGCGAACGTCGATATCAAGGCCCGCAGCAGCGCGGCCGCGATCGCGCGGACCAGCAATCCGGGCCACACCTCCACGACGCCCGGCGGCGTGGGCCGCAACATCGCCGAGAACCTGGCGCGCCTCGGCACCCCGACGCACCTGATCGCCGCCCTCGGCCGCGATCCGCACGGCGAGCGCCTGCTCGCGGACACGCGGGACGCGGGCGTGCTGCTCGACCACGTGCACCGCAGCGCGCACCCCACCGGCAGCTACACGGCCCTGCTCGACACGGACGGCGAGTTGCTGCTGGCCGTCGCCGACATGACCGCGACCGACGACCTGCGGCCCGAGCACCTGCAGTCGGCCCGCGAGCTGATCACGCACGCCGCGATGCTCGTCCTGGACGGCAACCTGCCCGCCGCGACCACCGCCCACCTGCTCGACCTGGCCCGCGGCGCCGACGTGCGCGTGGTCATCGATCCGGTGAGCGTCCCGAAGGCCGCGCGGCTGGCCCCGCTGCTGCGCGCCGACCGGCCGATCTTCGCCCTCACCCCGAACCGCGACGAGCTCGCGGCGCTGACGGATCAGGACTCTGTCGCCGAGGAGGCGCTCGCCGACGCGGCCGAGGTGCTGCACGAGCGCGGCGTGCGGCACGTGTGGATCCGGCTCGGCGCGCAAGGCAGCCTGCTGAGCTCGCAGGGTGAGATCCATGCATTGACCGCAGAGCAGGTCGAGGTGGCCGACGTGACCGGCGCCGGAGACGCGATGCTCGCGGCCTTCGCGCACGCCCTGCTGGCCGAGCACTCCCCCGTCGCCGCCGCACGCTACGGACACGCGGCAGCCGCGCTCACGCTGGAGAGCGAGCACACCGTCCGGCCGGATCTGACCGAGCGCCTGCTCGAGGAAAGGACCCAGAATGTCGAACCCTGACACCCCGCACCACGCCCTCACGCTGACCGACGAGGTGCGCGGCGCGCTCGCCGAGGGCCGGCCGGTCGTGGCGCTGGAGAGCACGATCATCAGCCACGGCATGCCGTATCCGCAGAACGTCGCGATGGCGACCGAGGTCGAGCAGATCATCCGCGACCACGGCGCGATCCCGGCCACGATCGCCGTGCTCGGCGGGCGCCCGCGGGTGGGCCTCACGCCCGAGGACCTCGAACTGCTCGCCACCGACCCGGACGTGACCAAGGTCAGCCTGCGCGACCTGCCCTACGTGATCGCGCGCGGCGAGCACGGCGCCACCACCGTGGCCGCCACGATGCGGCTGGCCGCGCTCGCGGGCATCCGCACGTTCGTGACCGGCGGCCTCGGCGGCGTGCACCGCGGCGCGCAGCAGAGCTTCGACGTGAGCGCCGACCTGACCGAGCTGGCGCAGACCGACGTGGCCGTGATCAGCGCGGGCGTGAAGAGCATCCTCGACATCGGACTCACCCTGGAGACGATGGAGACTCTCGGCGTCCCGGTGATCGGCTACGGCACGGACGAGTTCCCCGCGTTCTTCTCCCGGCACAGCGGCTTCGCGTCCCCGATGCGCTCCGACTCGCCGGCCGAGCTCGCCGCGATCATGCGCACGAAGTGGGATCTCGGTATCCGCGGCGGCCTGAACATCGCGAACCCGATCCCGGAGGCGGACGAGGTCCCGGCCGAGCGGATCGACTCGATCATCGAGCAGGCGCTCGCCGACATGGACGCGAAGGGCGTCAAGGGCAAGGAGGCCACGCCCTTCCTGCTCGGCCGCATCGTGGAGATCACCGGCGGCGAGAGCCTGCGCGCCAACATCGCCCTCGTCAAGAACAACGCCCGCCTCGGCGCGGCGATCGCCGTCGCGTACGCCGCGCTCTGACCGGGCCGCGTCCGGCCGGTCTGCGGATCAGTATCCGATCAGAGTTCGACCACCGACCGCAGCACGTCGCCGTCCCGCATCCGGCTGAACGCGCCCTCGATGTCCGTGAGCGGGATGGTCTCCGAGACGAACGCGTCGAGGTCGAGCCGGCCCTGCAGGTAGAGGTCGATCAGCATCGGGAAGTCGCGGGACGGCAGGCAGTCGCCGTACCAGGAGGATTTGAGCGCGCCGCCGCGGCCGAAGACGTCCAGCAGCGGCAGTTCGAGGCGCATCTCCGGCGTCGGCACGCCCACCAGCACGACGGTCCCGGCCAGATCGCGCGCGTAGAAGGCCTGCCGATAGGTCTCGGGGCGGCCGACGGCGTCGATCACCAGGTCGGCGCCGAAGCCGCCGGTGAGCTCGCGGATCGCCTCGACCGGGTCGGCCTCGCGCGAGTTGACCGTGTGCGTGGCGCCGAGCTTCGCGGCCTGGTCGAGCTTCCGGTCGTCGATGTCGACGGCGATGATCCGGGCCGCGCCGCCGAGCCGTGACCCGACGACGGCCGCCGTGCCCACCCCGCCGCAGCCGATGACCGCCACGGTGTCGCCGCGGCCGACGTTACCGGTGTTCAGCGCGGCGCCGAGGCCGGCCATGACGCCGCAGCCGAGCAGTCCGGCGGCCTCGGGCCGCGCCCGGGGGTCGACCTTCGTGGCCTGACCGGCGGCGACGAGGGTCTTGTCCGCGAACGCACCGATTCCGAGCGCGGGGCTGAGCTCGGTGCCGTCCTCGAGCGTCATCCTCTGCTCGGCGTTGAAGGTGTTGAAGCAGTACCAGGGCCGTCCCCGGCGGCACGCGCGGCACTGGCCGCAGACCGCGCGCCAGTTCAGGATCACGAAGTCGCCGGGAGCGACGTCGGTGACCCCGGGGCCGACCGCCTCGACGGTCCCGGCGGCCTCGTGGCCGAGCAGGAACGGGAAGTCGTCGCTGATCCCGCCCTCGCGGTAGTGCAGGTCGGTGTGGCACACGCCGCAGGTGCTCACCTTGACCACCGCCTCGCCGGGGCCGGGGTCCGGCACGGTGATCGTCTCGATGCGGACCGGCTCGCCCTTGGCCCGGGCGATGACGGCTTGGACCTGCTGCGCCATTGCAGCGCTCCCTTCCGGACCCCGCCGGACGGCCGGGCTCCCTAGTGCTTCGCTGCCCGCGATCCGACCGGAATATTCAAGCGGCGCCGGGCACGCTATGTTGTTAGCGCTCACACCTTGATCGGCGCGCTGGAGGCTCCGAACGATGACCGAAGCAGTCCGCAACTGGGCCCGCAACGTCGAGTTCCGCGCGGCCCGCGCGCACCGGCCCACCTCGCTCGACGAACTGCGGGGCATCGTGGCCGGGGCGGCGGCGGTCGGCGTGCTCGGCACCGGCCACTCCTTCAACCGCATCGCCGACACCGAGGGCGACCTCGTGCTGCTCGCGGACATGCCGGCGGAGCTCGAGATCGACGCCGCGGCGGGCACCGCCACCGTGGCCGCCGGAATGCGCCTGGCCGAGATCTCCGCGCGCCTGCACGCTGCCGGCTACGCCCTCGCCAATCTGCCCTCGCTGCCGCACATCTCCCTCGCCGGCGCCTGCGCGACCGCCACCCACGGCTCCGGCGACGGGAACCGGAACCTGGCCGCCCTCATCCGCGCCGCCCGCCTGGTCAACGCCGACGGCGACCTCGAAGAGCTCACCCGCGGCGTCGACGAGGACTTCCCCGGCATCCCCGTGAGCCTCGGCGCGCTCGGCGTCATCACCCACCTCACAGTGGACGTGCAGCCCACCTTCGACATCGCGCAGTACGTGTACCAGGACGTCCTGCTCGACGAGGTCATCGAGAACCACGAGGACGTCTACGCCTCCGGATACAGTGTCAGCACCTTCACGACGTGGGCCGAGGAACGCGCGAAGGTCTGGCTCAAGCTCCGCGCCGAAGCCGAGGCCCCGCAACAGAAGTGGCTCGGCGGCACCCTGGCGGCCGAGCCGCTCCACCCCGTCCCCGGAATGCCCCCCGAGACCTGCACCGGGCAGCTCGGCGTCCCAGGCCCCTGGTTCGAGCGGCTGCCCCACTTCCGCCCCGAGTTCACCCCGAGCAAGGGCGACGAGCTCCAGTCCGAGTTCTTCGTCCCCCGCGACCAGGCCCGCTCGGCCTTCGAGGCGATGCGCCGTCTGGGCGAGCGGATCGCCCCCGTCCTGCTCACCTCCGAGATCCGCAGCATCGCCGCCGACGACCTGTGGCTCAGCCCCGCGTACGAGCGCGACTGCTTCGCCCTGCACTTCACCTGGCTCCCCGACCGCGCCGCCGTCACCCCCGTGCTCGGCGCCGTCGAGGACGCGCTGCTCCCCCTCGGCGCCCGCCCGCACTGGGGAAAGCTCTTCGTCAGCGGCCCCGCCGCCGCGCTCGCCACGTATCCCCGGGCGGACGCGTTCCGCGGCCTGCTGGAGCGGCGCGATCCGGCCGGCAAGTTCCGCAACACCTTCATCAATGGTTTGTTCTAGCCGCGTTACCGCCATGGTCCCGCCAGGTTGTCCGCCCCGGCGAACGGGGTGAGACTGGATCACGTGGAGGCCACGCCCGGGGACGAGAAGCGCGCGCTGGCGGAGCAGGCGTTCCGGCAGGCCTCGTTCTCCATGTCCGTCTTCGACGCGGAGCAGCGCTACCAGCGGCTGAACGAGGTGGCCTGCCAGGTCATGGGCATCGAGGAGTCGGCGCTGGCCGGCCGGCCCTTCCCCTACGGTGTACCCGACGACGTGGGCCAACACGGCATCCTCATCGCACTGCGGGACGTCGTCGCGACCGGAAAGCCGGTGCACTACGAGACCTACAGCCGCGCGCCCTCCGGGATCCGCGAGCACGCCTGGAATCTCGAACTGTGGCCCATCTTCGAGGAGTCCGGCGAGGTCAGCGGCGTCGGGATGGCCGCCTTCGACAGCAGCGAGCAGCACTGGGCCAGGCAGCGCCTCGCCGTGCTCGACGAGGCCTCCGTCGCGCTCGGCCAGAGCCTGGACCTGCGGCGGACCGCCGAGGAGTTGACGGACCTGATCGTCCCCCGCTTCGCCGAGTTCGCGAGCGTGGACCTCTTCGACGAGGTCCTGAACGGCGAGGAGCCCGCCGAGGCCGCCGCCGAGGCCGACCTCGTCCTGCGCCGCGTCGCCCACCTCTCGACGGCGAAGGACCTGTCGGTGGTCGGCGTGGGCGACACCGACACGTACCCCGCGTTCTCGCCCCCGGCCCGCGCGGTGAGCACCGGCCACGCCGTCCTCAGCAGCGGCACCGACGACCCCGACTTCGACCGCTGGATGTCCGCGGTCCCCGAACGCGCCTCGAAGCTCCTCGCGGAGGGCGGCCGGGTCACCTCGGTCCTGGCCGTCCCGCTGATCGCCCGAGGCACGACCCTCGGCGTGACGGTCCTCTTCCGGGCCCGCACCGACGAGTTCAACGAGGACGACTTCACCCTCGCCAAGGAACTGGCCGGCCGCGCCGCCCTCTGCGTGGACAACGCCCGCCGCTACACCCGCGAACGCAACACCGCGCTCGCTCTGCAGGCCAGCCTCCTCCCGCACGGCCCGTCGCAGCAGGCTGCGGTGGACGTGGCCGCGCGCTATCAGCCCGCGGACACCCGGGCCGGCGTGGGCGGCGACTGGTTCGACGTCATCCCCCTCTCCGGCGCGAGAGTGGGCCTGGTGGTCGGCGACGTGGTCGGCCACGGCATCCAGGCGTCGGCCACCATGGGCCGCCTGCGCACCGCGGTCCAGACCCTCGCCGACGTGGACCTGCCGCCGGACGAGCTCCTGGCCCACGTGGACGACCTCGTCATCCGCCTCAACGGCGACAGCGAGACCGGCGACCGCAACGGCCGGCTCGGCGAGACCGGCGCCACCTGCCTCTACGCCGTCTACGACCCCGTCTCCCGCACCCTGACGGCGGCGAGCGCCGGCCACCCGCCCCCCGTCCTCATGCTCCCCGACGGCACGACGCAGCTGCTGGACATCAGCGTCGGCCCCATCCTCGGCGTGGGCGGCCTCCCCTTCGAGGCCCTGGAGCTGGAGCTGCCCGAAGGAAGCCTGCTGGCCCTCTACTCCGACGGCCTGGTCGAGGCCGCGGCCCACGACCCCGACGTGGGCATCGACCAACTGCGCACGGTGCTGGCAGAGTCGAGCCCTGACACCGACATCAACGAATGCTGCGACCGCGTCCTCGCCACCATGCTCCCCGAGCACCGCACCGACGACGTCGCCGTCGTCCTCGCCCGCACCCGAGCCCTCCACGCCGACCGAGTCGCGGTCTGGGACCTGGAGACCGACTACCAGGTCGTATCCCAGGCCCGCGCGCTGGCCACGGCCCAGCTGGAGGAATGGGGCCTGGAAGACTGCGCCTTCGTCACAGAGCTCGTCGTCAGCGAACTGGTCACCAACGCCCTCCGCTACGGCATGGAGCCCATCCAACTGCGCCTGATCTACGATCGAACCCTGATCTGCGAGGTCTCCGACAGCAACTCCACCTCCCCCCACCTGCGCCGAGCCCGCATCCTCGACGAGGGCGGCCGTGGCCTGATGCTGGTAGCCCAGCTCACGACGAAGTGGGGCACCCGGCACACGCTGACCGGGAAGACGATCTGGACGGAGCAGGCTTTGGGAGCGGGGCTCCGCTTCTGACACTAGGAAAATCGCCGCTTCGCGCGCTTTATTCATACAGTCGCGAAGCGGCGATTCTCCTACCGTCGAACTCCAAGCCGGCGACCTACATCCCCGGAATACGCGGAACAGCAGGCGCCGAACCTGGAGTCAGATCGACTTGAGTCCAGTCAGGAGATGCGTCGACTAGGGCTTCGAAGCGGCGGAGGGTGCCGTCGGCGGCGATCCAGTAGTGGGTGTGCGGGGTGGCGGCGTAGACGGTGACGGGGACGCCGGTCACGGTGTCGTGGCGGAGGATGGTGGCGGTCGAGTGCTGCAGCTGGGCGGCATTCTCGGGGTGGGTGGCGCCCAGGTCGAGGATGAGTTGGAGCGCGGTGTCCAGGTCGGCACCTTGTCGCCAGGGGCGGGTCATCCAGCCGTCGGCTGTCAGCGTGGTGGGTAGGGGGCCTTCCAGTTGCCGCGTACGGCGAGGCCGTTCGGGGACCACTGGAGCAACTCGCTGCTTCCGGAGCCCTCGTCGGCCGGGGCGGTGAGGGTGGCGTAGCCGAGGTGGATGTGCCAGTCGACGCGGCCGGATAGACGGAAGGGTTGGCCGCTTACGGGGATGGTGGCGGTGAGGGCGGTGACGCCGTTTCGGTAGTCGGCGTAGCGGGCTTGGGCCAGTTGGTTGGCCTCGGAAGCCGTCAGCATGGAAGAGGGCTGATTGGGGGAAGTCGTGGTGAGGTAGAGGGCTGCGGCGATGGAGGCGGCGACTGCGGCAGTAGCCGGCGTGCGCTTCTTCATGTCAGTGCTCTCCGTTCCGCCGACGCAGGAGCAGGTAGGCGGCGCCGACCAGCGAGCCCAGGCCGATCATCAGTAGGCCGGTGGTCGGCAGGTCGAGGCCCGTTCTGGCCAGCATGCCGATGGGGCCGGGCTGGGACGTGGCCGGCTCGGTCAGGGCCGCGTCCAGGGTGGCGGTGCGGTGGCCGGGGCCGAGGGTTACGGGAACCGTGCAGCCGGTCTGCGGGTTGGCGCCGGATTCGATGGCGTCTCCTGCCGGGTACGTGTCTTGCACGAAGCAGATGCGGTACGTGCCGTTCGGCAGGTCGGTGAAGCTGGCGGCGCCTTGGGCGTCGGTGGTCTTGGCGCCGGCCACGTAGCCGGTGGAGCTCATCAGGCGGACCTGGATTCCGGGGACGCCCGGGTCGGCGGCGTCGTGCGCGTCGTGGGCGCCGTCATGGCGGGTGTCGAGCCGGACGCGGTCGTCGATGGCGTTCTTCGGGGTGACGATGCCGGCGGTGAGTGTGGTGTCGGTTTCGTGTCGGGGGTTGACCGTGACGTAGCCGGTGCAGCCGGTTGACGGGTCGGGCTTGGAGTCGGTGTCGGCGCTGGTGCCGGTGCTGGGGGCCGATGCGGTGTTCGGCTTGGTGAACGTGCCGTCCGTGTACAGGGCGGGTAGCGTCGAGCGGTCGAAGCAGACGCGGTAGCGGCCGTCGGGCAGGCCTTGGAAGTCGTAGAGGCCCTGGACGTCGGTGGTCGTGGTCGCCACGGCCGTTCCCGCCGCGTTCTCCAGGGTGGCCTTCACGCCGCCGATACCGGGGTCGCCGGGTTCGTAGACGCCGTCGCCGTGGGTGTCGTACCAGACTCGGGCGCCGATCGCGTTCGGCGGGCCGATCAGGCCTGCGTCGATGCAGTGGTCTACGTCGCCTGCCGCGCCTACCGTGACCGCTGCCAGGCCTGCGGGAGTGACGGAGGAGCTCAGGCAGTGGTCGGTACCGGCGTTCTGTCTGGTCCAGCTGACGTCGGCGGGGGTGAGGCCGGCGGGGAGGGCGGTGGCGGCGGAGTAGTCGAATTTCAGCGAGTACGCGGCGTTCGGCTTCACGCCGTCGGCGGTGCCGAAGTAGTAGGCGCCGGTCGCGTCCGTCGTGGTGGTGGCGATAGAAGTGCCGCCGGAGCTCTCGAGGGTGACCTTCACGCCTGCCACGCCGGGTTCCGCGGGGCCCTGGATTCCGTCGCGGTCGGCGTCGAACCAGACGCGGGCGCCGATCTGGACGGGGGCCGCGTCGCAGAGCTTCTCCAGGTCGGCGACGCCGTTGCCGTCGCCGAAGTCGGTGCCGGCAGCCAGTTGGGAGCCGCCTACCTCGATACCCGTCGAGGCGGAGCCGGTGCCGGCGTAGAGGCTCACCCCCTTGTGCCAGGGATCGGCGCCGAAGGGGGTGTAGCGGGTGCTCCATTCCTGGTCGTAGCCGAGGTTGTAGGTGGTGCCGCCGGTGGCGGTGTGATCGTCGACGGAATCGCTGCCGCTCACGATGCTGGTGAAGAATTCGCCGCCGCCGGGGCCGAAGCCGTTGCCGGGGGCCGCGCCCGTGGCGCCGCCGCAGGTGCCGTCGTTCTCCAGTCGGTAGGTGCCGTTGCTGACGCAGGCGCGCAGCAGGTCGCCGGCGCCGATCGCGATGGCCTGGTCGGTACCGTCGTTGTGGCGGTGGAGGTAGGAGCCCTCCATGTCGGGGTAGCGGTCGCGGAAGCCTAGGTCGAGGCCGCCGTCGTCGGTGACGTCGATGCTGGTCAACATGGGTTGCGGGGCGCTGGTGAAGCCGAATTTGCCCGCGGTCGGCGTGCGCTCGTTCCAGGCCTCCCAGTCGGCGCTGAGGACGCCGCCCGGTTGCGGCCGGCAGTTGCCGGGGGCGGTGCCGTCGTACTGGTACGCGCAGCCGCGCGGGAAGTTCATCGGGAAGTCGAGGATCTCGGTGAACGCGCCGTTGAAGTAGCGGTATACGAACGCGTATTCCTGACTCGGGTCGCCCCAGGGTGTGAAGGGGTTGACGGTGTTCTCCGCGCCGCAGATTCCGCCCACGTACAGCGTCTCGCCGCTCACGCCGAGGCCGAAGGGGTGCCAGGTGCCGTTGCAGTTCGCGGCGGGCCTGGGGATCGGGGTGCCGGTGGCGGTGCCCGGGGTCACGGCGGCGCCGGATCCGTTCAGCGGGACGCGGTAGAGCGAATCGTCGTTGAGGTCCACGGCGTAGAGCGTGCTGCCGTCTCCGGATACCGCCACGCCGCCGAGCCCTTGTTCGCCGACCTTGCCGTAGACGTCGTTGTCGTCGATGTAGGGCGTCCGGTTCGCGGGATCGAAGATGTCGAATTCGACGTGCTTCGTCAGTGTGCCGGGGAGTTGGATGAACGGCGTGACGCCCGCGGCCGGGTCGTTCACGTTGTAGCGGTAGATCTCGTTGACGTTGCCCTTGGGGCCGTATTCGGTGTGCCGCTTGACGTAGGTGCCCGCGTAGACGTTGCCGGAGCGGTCGGTGCCGATGCCGAAGACGGCGCCCTGATCGCCGGTCTTGCTCAGTTGGGTGTACGGGCCCCCGGGAGCGGTTGTCGAGGTTCCGCTGTCGCCGTGGAAGGCGAAGAGGCCCAGGCCCGCGGTCCGGTCGCCGCGTTGGAGGTTGCAGGAGACGAGGGTGGGGTCGGACTGGCAGTAGGTGTCCGGCTTCCACAGGCCCATCACGGGGGTGGCACTCTTGCCGCCGCTGACGTCCACGGAGTCGGTGAGCGGGGACAGGCCTCTGCCTGCGGGGGCGGGGACCAGGGCGCTGTCGTTCGGCGCGGTCACCTGGACCCGGTAGCGGCCGCCGCTGAGGCCGGTGAGCTGGACCGCGAGCGTGCCGCCGGGGCCGGTGGTGCCGGTGACGACGTGGCCGGAGGCGTCGGTGACGTGCACGGCCGCGTTCGGGATGCCGACGTCGACGGCCGGGTCGTAGGCGCCGTCGCCCGCGATGCTGCGCACCACGCGCACGGTCAGCGCCCCGTCGCCGGCGCCCGCGTGCGCGACCGGGCCGGCCACCGCTCCGGAGGCGGTCAGGACGCACAGGCCGAGCGCCGTGCGGGTCAGCGCGGCCGTCAGCGGACTTCTGCTCATGCGGCGAAGTTAGCGGCGCGGATATGAATATCCGTACAGCGACAGCCGGGGGTTACGCGGGGGCACCCGTTCGGCGCAGGGAATTCACCGACTCGGCCGCGGAGGCGTTTAGGACGAGGGAGTATGCTACGCTAAGACCTCATGTATTTTGCGCAGCACAAAAGGAACCAAAGAACGGCTCGGCACAAAATCTAGCGCATGGGGAGTGGGATGTCAAGCGAATCCGACGAAGTCACCCGCGAGCAGCAGTACGTGAGCATGCTCTACGGTCGCCTCGACAGCCTGCGGGCGCGCGCGACGACCGAGTTGGCACGCGTGAACGGGGTGGGCGAGGGGACCGCCCAGCACCTGGTGGAACGGGACATCTCCTCGCGCGAGTACGGCAACAGGCTCGTGCAGTTGGACGCGGCCGAGGACGGGCTCTGCTTCGGCCGGCTGGATCTCGAGACGGGAGAGCGCCGCTATATCGGGCGCATCGGGATCCTGGACGACGAGGACGACTACGAGCCGCTGCTGATCGACTGGCGCGCGCCGGCCTCGCGCGCCTTCTATACCGCGACCAGCGCCGTTCCGCAGGGCGTGCGGCGCCGGCGGCACATCCACACCCGGCTGCGCGCCGTCACCGGCATCGACGACGACGCGCTCGGCCGCGGCGTGCTGGACGAGACCGGGGCCGCGGACTCCGCCTCCCCACTGGTCGGCGAGGCGGCGCTGCTCGCCGCCCTGGCCGGCGCGCGCACCGGCCGGATGCGCGACGTGGTCGAGACGATCCAGACCGAGCAGGACGCGGTGATCCGCGACGAGCTGCGCGGCATCCTCGTCGTGCAGGGCGGCCCCGGCACGGGCAAGACGGCCGTCGCGCTGCACCGCGCGGCCTATCTGCTCTACACGCATCGCGAGCGGCTGGCCCGGCGCGGCGTGCTCATCGTCGGCCCGAACCCCACCTTCCTGCGCTACATCGGGCACGTGCTCCCGTCCCTCGGCGAGACCAGCGCGGCCCTGCTCACGATCGGCGACCTCTTCCCCGGCGTCAGCACCCGGCGGATCGACGGGCCGCGCGTCGCCGAGATCAAGGGCCGTATGGTGATGGCCGAGGTCATCGAGACCGCGATCGCCTCGCTGCGCCGGCTGCCGGAGGAGGGCGAGCCCTTCAACGTGGTCGTGGACGGCGTCACGTATCAACTCGACCGGGAGACCTGCGCGCGGGCGCGGCAGAAGGCGCTGGAGACCGAGGAGCCGCACAACCTCGCGCGGCCGTTCTTCGTGGACGCGGTGATGGACGTGCTGGTCGATCAGGCGGCCGAGCGGCTAACCCGGGACCCGTTCGACGAGCTGACCAAGGCGGTCGTCGAGGCGATCGCGCAGGACCTGCAGGAGAGCGGCCTGGTCCTGGACGGGGAGGACGCCGACCTCAACGAGAGCCTGGGCCGCACGGTGGATCGCAAGGAGCTGCGTCGCTCGCTGGAGCAGGAGCCCGCGGTGCAGGCGGCGCTCACCTGGATGTGGCCCGAGCTGACCCCGCAGCGGCTGCTCACGGAGCTGTTCACGGCGCCGTACCTGCTCGACGAGACCGCGCCGCAGCTGACCGCCGAGGAGCGGACCGCGCTGCGGGAGGCGCACGACGGCACGTGGACCACGGCCGACGTGCCGCTGCTGGACGAGGCGGCCGATCTGCTCGGCGCGTTCGACTCCGAGCGGGCGGCGCGGGAACTGCGGCGGCGCAAGGAGATCGCGTACGCGCAGGGCGTGCTGGACATCATGGTCGGCTCGCGGTCCACCGACGAGGAGGACTCGCGCGAGGAGATCGTCAGCGTGGCGGACATCATCAACGCCGAGGAGCTGGCGGACCTTCAGGAGGAGAAGGACCTGCGCACGATCGCCGAGCGCGCGACCGCGGACCGGACGTGGACCTTCGGGCACATCATCGTGGACGAGGCGCAGGAGCTGTCGGCGATGGCCTGGCGGCTGCTGATGCGCCGCTGCCCGAGCCGCTCGATGACGCTGGTCGGCGACGTGGCCCAGACCGGCGACGCGGCGGGCGCCGACTCGTGGCGCGGCATGCTCGAACCCTTCGTCGGGGACCGCTGGCGGGCCGCGGAACTGACCGTCAACTACCGTACGCCGCGCGAGATCATGGACCTCGCGGCCGAGGTGCTGGAGCGGATCGATCCCGGGCTCCAGCCGCCGCGCTCGGTGCGCGAGTCGGGGGTGAAGCCCCGTCAGGAGTCGGTCGCGGCGACCGAGCTGGCCGCGCGGTTGGCCGAGGTCGCACGCGAGCAGGACGCTGAGGTCGGCGAGGGCAGGCTCGCGGTGATCGTGCCGGACGGCCGCGCCGCGGAGCTGGCGCGGGCGGTGCGGGAGGCGGTGCCCCTGGCCGCCTCGGGCGAGGAGCCGGACCTGGAGCAGCGCACCGTCGTGCTGACGGCACGCCAGTCCAAGGGCTTGGAGTTCGACCGGGTGATCCTCGTCGACCCGGACGCCGTCTCGGCGAACGGCGCGCGCGGGCTCAACGACCTCTACGTCGCGCTGACCAGGGCGACGAAGGAGCTCACGATACTGCAGCCGGCGAAGCCGATGTGCGAGGGCCTCGGCTAGGCCCGCGCCCGGGTCGCCGGGCTCACCGGATCCGCCAGTCTGCGCAGGGCGTCGCCGGTGAGGCGGTTGACGGTCCATTCGTCCATCGGCACGGCGCCCTGCGCGCGGTAGACGGCGATGGCCGGGGCGTTCCAGTCCAGGACCGACCACTCGAGCCGGGTGTACCCGCGCTCGACGCAGATCCGGGCGAGCTGCGCGAGCAGGGCCTTGCCATGGCCGCCGCCGCGGGCCGGGGGCCGCACGTAGAGGTCCTCGAGGTAGATCCCGTGCGCGCCGGTCCAGGTGGAGAAGTTGAGGAACCAGAGCGCGAAGCCGACGACGTCGCCCGCGTCGTCCTCGGCCATGTGGGCGAAGACCTTCGGGCTCTCGCCGAAGAGGGCGTCGCGGAGTTGCCGCTCGGTGGCTTTGGCCTCGTCAAGGGCCTTTTCGTACTCGGCGAGCTCGCGCACCATGGCGTGGATCTCGGCGACGTCCTCGGGCTTCGCGGGTCGGATCATGTCGCCAAGCGTATCCGTACGGTTGCGTAGCCCGTATCCCCGGAGGAGTGTGAAGACATGAGTGAAGTCGAGCGACCGTACGCACAGGGGACGCCGTGCTGGGTGGACTTGATGGCCCAGGACCAGAAGGCGGCCATGGACTTCTACAAGGGCCTGTTCGGCTGGGGCGGTGAGCGCGGGCCGGAGGAGTTCGGCGGCTACGCGATGATGACCGTCCGGGACAAGCCCGTCGCGGGGATCGGCCCGCAGATGATGGCCGAGTCCGACCCTCCCCCGCCGCACGTCTGGACCACGTACCTGGCCAGCGACGACGCGGAGACGAGCGCCCGCCGGATCACCGAGGCCGGCGGCACCCTGCTGTTCCCGCCGATGGACGTCGGCGACGCCGGCCGGATGGGCGTCGCGGCCGACCCGACCGGGGCCGTGTTCGGGTACTGGCAGCACAAGGAGTTCTTCGGCGCCGTCGTCGTCAACGAGCCCGGCGCGCTGATCTGGAGCGAGTGCAACACGCGCGACGTGCCGGGCGCCTCCGCGTTCTACCGGGCGGCCTTCGACATCGACGTGCAGCCGATGGAGGGCATGGACGGCTACTTCGCCGTCAACGTGGCCGGCCGGACCATCGGCGGCATGCAGAACATGGGCACCCAGTTCCCCGAGCACGTTCCGGCGCACTGGATGGCCTGGTTCGCGACCGACGACCCCGACGCGGCGGCGGACAAGGCCAGGAGCCTCGGCGGCTCCGTCCCGATCGAGCCCGCGGACGCGCCCTACGGCCGCTACGCCGCGATCGCCGACCCCTGGGGAGCGGTGTTCTGCCTGCTCAAGCCGAAGCCGATGGGGTGAATCCCGTTACCGGCTGACGACCTGGTCCGCCTCGGCGGCCTCGCGGAACCGTCCGAACTCCGCCGCGAGCGCCGGGGCGGACCAGTGCGCGTTGAGCCCGCTCGGATTCGGCAGCGCCCAGACCCGGCTGTCGGCGATCCGCTCGTCCTGCGGGCCGATCCGCGCCTTCGGGCGGCCGAAGGCCGTCCGGTAGGCCGTGATCCCCACGATCGCGATCCAGCGCGGCCGGTACTTCGCCGCCTTCGCGGTGAGGATGGCCGCGCCCTGCCGGTACTCGTCCGCCGAGAGCTCGTCGGCCCGCGCCGTCGTGCGCGCGACGACGTTGCTGATCCCCAGTCCGAGGCCGAGCAGCTCGTCCTGCCGCTCGGGGGTGAACAGCTCCGGCGTGAACCCGGAGGCGTGGAGCGCGGGCCAGAACCGATTGCCCGGCCGCGCGAAGTGCCGGCCGACGGCCCCGGACCACAGCCCCGGGTTGATCCCGCAGAACAGCACCTTGAGATCGGGCGCGATGACGTCCGGAATCACGACGTCCCGCGCGGCCTCCAGCTCGGCGGCCGTGGGTTTGCTCGTCACCCGTCCATTGTCCCCCAGGCCGGCAGGCGCACCGTGACCCGCAGGCCTCCGCCGTCGCGCGGCGCGAGGGTGAGGGTTCCCCCGTGCGCCGCGGTGATGCTCGCGACGATCGCGAGGCCGAGGCCGACGCCCGCGTGGTCGGCCGTGCGCACGCGGTCGGCACCGCGCCGGAACGGTTCGGCGAGCGTGGACACGAGCTGCGGATCGAGCGTCTCTCCGGTGTTCTCGACAGTGAGCAGCGCGCTCCCCCGGCATGCGCTGGTCGTGACACTGACGGTGCCCTGCTCGGGCAGGTTGTGCACGACCGCGTTGTGCACGAGGTTCGTGATCAGCTGCAGCAGCAGCGCGGGCTCGCCGACGACGCAAGCCGCCTCGCCTGAGGTCTCCAGCGTCAGGCCGCGTTTCTCCGCGAGCGGCAGCAGCGTCTCGGCTGCTTCCTCCGCCAGGAGCGAGAGGTCGACGCGCTCGCGGGCGAAGGACTGCCGATTGGCGCGGGTGAGCAGGAGCAGCGCCTCGGTCAGGTCGATCGCGCGGGTGTTGACGGCGTAGAGGCGCTCGACGAGTTCGCCGCTGAGGCGGCTCGGATCCTTGCGGGCCACCTCGAGCATCGCCTGCGT
>DASTAE010000368.1:0-6401 GCA_035712985.1 Actinospica sp. | reverse complement strand
TGCCGGTGGCCGGATTGCAGACGCGGTTGCAGCATTCCTCGCTGCTCGAGCAGACCTGGCCGTCCTGGACGCAGCAGGTGTTGCCGGGGCCGCACACCGCCCCGGGCTGGCAGCAGTCGGACGCCGCGGAGCACTGCTGGGTCAACTGCGAGCAGCACTTCCCGGTGGCGCTGCACTCGCCCGTGCAGCAGTTGCTCCCAAGCCCGATGGCGGTGCAGATCCCGCCGGGCCCCGCGCAGCAATCCCCGCCGTGGCAGATCAGCCCGGGTCCGCAGGTGAAGCCGCAGTGGCCGCAGTTCGTCACCAACTGCCGCTCGGGCGGGCTGTTCGGATTGATCACCGTGCCCTGCTGCAGGTTCGAGCAGTCGTCGAGGCAGAACGTCGTGCCGGGCGGGCAGGAGCAGCGGCAGTTGGCGTCCCGCACGGCGCCGCTCAGGCAGGGTAGATGGCAGACGCCCCCACATGACTCGAGGCCGAACGGACATCCGCAGACTCCATCGGGACCGCAGAAGCGCGTGCAGCACTCCCAAGGGAGCCGGCCACTGCACGCCTCGCCGATACCCTTGCAGGTAGTGGCCGCCGCCCCGCTCGCGCGGCCGGCAAAGAGCCCGCCGACCACGGCGCCGGCCAGGATCTTCAGCGCCTGGCGCCGCGAGGTCGCGGTCGACAGCCGCCGGGTGAGCTGGTCGAAGCGCTGCTCCTGCATGCGGCTATCCTCCTCGCACGTAGCGCACGTGCGCACGGCGACGCCAGCAGCGGATGTGCAATCCGCGTCCGCACCGATGCCCTGACCGTGAATCACTGAGATGCTAAAATCGTCGTGGTTCATGCGCAATACGTCATCGACGTATTTCAACCGTTACGGAACTCGTCCGTGGACCCCCAGGGATAGGCGGCCCGGAAGCGGCGAGGGACGAGGCCGCGCGATCCGGATGCGCGCTCGGGAGCGGAGAGTGCGCGTGCGACTCACGACGCGTGACACGGTGACCGTGCTCGAGACGGTCAAGACCCTGAACGCACACCGCGACGCCGGGACCTTCCCGCACGCCGCGCTGGCCGCGGTGCGTGCCCTGATCCCGGCGGACCACTACGGCTACAACGAGCTCAACCTGCGCACGCGCCGCATGACCGCGCTCGTCGAGCCCGACGACGCCGTCCCGGTGGAGATCGAGTCGCTCGCCCGGTTGATGCGGGAGCACCCCCTCTTCGCGCACATCCGCCAGACGGGCGACCGGGCGGCACACGCCATCTCCGAGCTGATAGCGCCGCGGGACTTCCACCGGCTGACCGTCTACGACGTCTTCTTCCGGCCCAGCAGCATCGAGGACCAGGTCGCCTGCATCCTGCCCGGCCCACCCTGGCTCGTCGTGGCGCTGGTCGCCAGCCGCGGCCGCCCCGCCTTCACCGAGCGTGACCGGCTGGTGCTCGACCTGCTACGGCCACACGTCGAGCAGGCCTACCGCGCGTGTCAGGCGCTCGCGCTCTACGCCGAAGCGGGAGATATGCAGGAACGAGCCACGGTCCTGCTCGAGGACGGGGTGGTCCAGGCGGCCTCGGAGCGCGCGTTCGCCTGGCTCGCCCGGTACGCGGACTGGGACGCCGAGCGGCGCGCCCTGCCGGAGCCGCTGGCGGGCTGGGTCCGCGAGCAACTGGCACGACCGGACGTCGACCACCTCCCGTCGTCCCGACGGGCACCGCTCGTCGTCGAGCAGGGCGGGATGGTGCTGGAGTTTCAGCTCGTCCGATCCCACCACCCCGAACAGTGCCTGCTCGTCCTCGAGGAGCGGCTGGTGGAGCTGGATCCCCGCCGCCTCAGCGAGCTGGACCTGAGCACACGGGAGGCCGAGGTCCTGCGCCTCGTGGCACTGCGGCTGAGCAACGAGGCGATCGCCGACCGGCTGTCGATCAGCCCGCGCACGGTCGGCAAGCACCTGGAGCACGTCTACGACCGGCTCGGCGTCTCGTCCCGCCAGGAGGCGGTGGCGGTGGCGCGGGAGCGGCTGCGGGCCGGCGGGCCGCGCTCCGGTTCCGCGGCAGCCGATCGGCGCGTCGGCTGGCGCAGCGGCACGCTCGCGGGGCTGCCCGAGCACCGACGAGAGCCTCGCGCCGACCTTCCCGGCGCCTACCCCTTGCCCACTCGGAAGCCCGGATAGTACAGTCCGCCCCGACCGGACACCGGCCGACGCTGGCCGTCCGGTCCCGCCGCGTCGTTCCGGACCGCCACCCCTACGGGCAAGCGGTCGATCCAGCAGTGGGTGATGGACGCCGAACCGGACCTATCGAGCAGCATCGCGATTCTCCGTCGAGAGGCATCCCGGACCACGCCGAGCTAGCTCCGCGCGGGTCGGCGCCGACGCCCCTCGACCGGGGGCATGTGGTCGGAGCCGGCCAGGAAGCGAGGAGCCCGGAGCATGTCGAAGAACCTGCTCACGCGCCGGCGCCGCGTCGAACGCCCACCGCTGGTTGCCCGTTCGCGCGCGCTGCTCCTGGTCCTGTTGGTGGCGCTCGGCCCCGGGCTGGTCAGCGGCCTCGCCGACAACGACGCCGGTGGCATCACCACCTACTCCGTCGTCGGCGCCCAGTACGGCTACGACCTGCTCTGGGTCGTCCTCGCCAGCATGCTCGCCCTCGCCGTAACGCAGGAGATCGGCGCGCGCCTCGGCCTCGCCACCGGCCAGGGACTGATGGCGCTCATCCGCGAGAACTACGGCATCCGCTGGGGAAGCTTCGCCATCATCACCATGCTGATCGCCAACCTCGGCGACACCGTGGCCGAGTACGCCGGCATCGCCGCCG
Source organism: Actinospica sp. (assembly GCA_035712985.1). Taxonomy (GTDB): domain Bacteria; phylum Actinomycetota; class Actinomycetes; order Streptomycetales; family Catenulisporaceae; genus Actinospica. The sequence continues at coordinate 3,605 of DASTAE010000368.1, read as the reverse complement.
GGCTCTCCCTCTTCGGCATCCCCGTCCCGATCAGCTGCATCCTCTCCGCGGTCGCGATCGTGTTGCTCCTCTCGCGCGCCAACTTCGGCCGCGTCCAGTGGGCCTTCGTCGCCGTCGGCTTCGGCGTCTCGGTAGCCTACGCGGTGTCGGCCATCCTCGCGCATCCCAGTTGGAGCCGCGTCGGGGTGTACCTGGTCGTGCCACACGTCGAGTTGAGCGCCGCCTACCTGCTGGCCGTGGTCGGTACGGTTGGCACGACGATCACCCCCTGGGGCCAGGCGTTTATCCAGTCCTACGTGGCGGACAAGCGGCTCGGACCGTCCAACCTGGCCGCGTCGCGTGTCGACATCGGCCTCGGCGCGCTGGTCACCAACGTGGTGGCCATGTTCATCGTCGTCGCCTGCGCGGCCACCCTCTGGGCGCACGGCCAGACCAGCATCGCCTCCGCCGCCGACGCCGCCAAGGCGCTTGGCCCGCTGCTCGGCCGCGCCGCCGAGGTCATCTTCGCGATCGGCCTCTTCGCCGCCTCCTTCCTCGGGCTCGGCACGGTCCCGCTGACCAGCGCCTACGCGACCTGCGAGGCGTTCGGCTGGGAGAGCGGGCTGGACTGGAAGTGGCGCCAGGCGCCGGTCTTCTACGGACTGCTGGCCTTCTTCGTGGCGTTCGCCGCCCTGTTCGTGATTATCCCGGGACTGCCGCTGATCAGCGTCATGTTCCTGTCCCAGGTCCTCGACGGCCTGCTGCTCCCGGTGATCCTGGTCTTCGTTTTCCTGCTCGCCGGTAAGGACCAGGTGCTCGGTCCGCTCCGCAGCGGCCGCGTCCTGCTCGGGCTGGGCTGGCTGGTCACGGTGGCCATCAGTGTCATGTCGGTGGCACTGGTCGTGTCGCAGATCTTCAGCCTCTAGCGGCCGTGGGGTGTGGCCCCTGCCTACGGTAGTCGGGAAGGTTCCCGAGCCCGCGCGGCCGAGTTCCGGTTCGTCGAGAGGAGGGTCCGTCGTGCACGTCGTCGCCCTGCTGATCGCCGCGCTGATCATCCTCGTCTTCGTGCCACTGATGGCCGCCGGCCTCTGCCTGATCCCGACCGCGCTCGGACTGGCGACCCGCGCCGCCTCGCCGCCGTCCGAGCCGAAGGGCGACGCCTCCACCTGACCGACGGGAGAAACGACGGTGCGCTCCGCTACGGGCTCGGCGCCAGATCGGTTGCGCCGCGTCGACGGTTCCCCTCAGCGCTCGAGCCTGCCGGATCGCCCCTATTCCGGGATCACCCACTCGCCCGCCTCGCGGACCTGACGCGCGATCTCGTCGACCCGGTCCGTGGTCGCGGCGTCGTCCGGGAAGCCGGTCGCCTGGATCTGAAAGATCGAGGGCCGGTTGTCTCCGTTCCACGCGTAGCCGATGAAGATGGCCGGATCCGCGTCCGCAAACGCCCCCTCGAGCGCGCGCGTCAACAGGTAGGTGTAGCTGGCGAGGCTGACCCGGACGTCGACGCCGGTCGCCTCGCTGACCAGGTCGTGGACCAGGAAGTCGACGGAGATCGTCGGCCGCGGCTGCTCGGTCTCCTCCATGCGCATCCTCTCCCTTACACTCGCCCCACCTCGGCGCTGGAACGCGCCACGGCGATCCGCGGCGGTACCGGCGGAATCTTACCCGTGGCCGCCTGCCAGCTCCGCGACGCCCGCGGGCTCAGCGCGCGACGCCGCGGTCCCTATCCCGAACGCGCGTCTCGTCGGCCGGCGCCGGACTTGCCCCGGATCTGTAACGATGCCGTCTCCAACGGTGTTACTGGTGTAACGGCCGCGCTGTCACAGTCGGATGGGAAACCTGCCGCGCAGGTCGCTGGACCCAACGCGTGGAGGCCGCCATGTCAACCCGCGCGGGATCGTCACCCGGCCGGGAGCCCCGTTAGCGCCGGAGCCCGGGTCCTCGAGCCGCTCTACCGGCTCGCGCAACGGCTCGGCCCCGTCGGCCACGTCCTGCTCGGCCTGCCCCTGAACCGGGCTCCGAGGTCGCCCGAGCCGGCAGCGGCAGGCCGCGGGGACCCGGCGCGCGGCGAGGTCACGGGCCGATCGCCGTCGGGTTTCATGTAAGGAGAGAGCGATGCCCCGCTACATGTTCCAGGTGTCGTACACGGGCGACTCGTGGAAGTACCAGGTGGGGACACGCGAGGACCCGCGGGCACGAATCACCCAGCTCGCCGCGGCGGTGGGTGGCCGCGTCATGGACGTCTACTACTCGTTCGGCGACTACGACCTCGTCGTGCTCCTCGAGATGCCGAGTGACGAGGCGATGGCCGGTCACGTACTGGCGGCTCTGGCCGGTGGGTCTATGAAAGCGACCAGGGTCACCCCGCTCCTGACCGTCGACCAGGGGCTGAAGGTGATGGAGGTGGCATCGACGGCCGGGGCAGGCTACCATCCGCCGGTACGGACGCGACTCGACGGATAGGTCGGCTTCCCGCGACCGGAGTCCGTCAGCCAGGAGCAGCGGACACCGCCAGATCTACCGGATGGGGCCCGGGCGGCTCCGCGACTGACCACCGGCGCACGGAGCTCGCATGACCGTCGAGATCGTGTTTGAGACGCACTCCCTCACGGAGGACAACGAGGCGGGCCTTGCCACCGGCTGGCTGCCGGGACGGCTCTCGCCGCGCGGGCGGGAACTCGCCCGCGAGCTCGGCCGGCGGCGCCGCAGCGACCGCCTCGCCGCCGTCGTGACCTCTGACCTCGCCCGCGCCGTCGAGACCGCCGAGATCGCCTTCGCCGGCAGCGACATCCCGGTCTTCCACGACCCGCGGCTGCGCGAGTGCGACTACGGCGACCTCAACGGCATGCCGGTCGCCCGCCTGGCCGCCGAGCGCGCACGCCGGATCGACGTCCCGTTCCCGGGTGGCCAGAGCTACCGCCAGGTGGCCGCGACCACGCGCGCCTTCCTCGCCGACCTGGCCGCCGAGTGGGACGGACGTCGCGTCCTCCTCATCGCCCACTCGGCCAACAGGTGGGCGCTCGACTACCTGCTTTGCGGCGTGCCCCTCGAGGACCTCGTCGACGCGCCCTTCGCCTGGCGTGAGGGCTGGGAGTACCGGCTACCGGGGAACTTGGACCTCCGGCAGCGTCCGTCGTGATCGGCGCCGCGGGTCGATCAACGGGTCTGGGCCGTGGTCGACCACCGTGGGCTAGCCCAGCCACTCGGTGATGAAGCGGGGGCTCGCGTGGATGTCGATCTGCCGCAGCGGCCCATCGCCCGAGTTCACGAAGCTATGCACCTCGCCGGGCTCGACCACGACGACCTGACCCGCCGCCGCCTCCAGCGTCGCGCCGTCGACGATGAAGGTCGCCCGGCCCTCCAGCAGCACGAACACCTCGGCGTACGGGTGTCGGTGCGGGCGTGGCCCGCTCCCGGGCGCGCCATCGACCAGGATGAACGAGGCCCCTACCTCGCCGTGCTCGAACCCCTCGAACTCGCGGCTCGTACCGACCGCGCGCAGCCCGGCGCGCTCGATCACCTCGGCCATGCCGCCCCCCCTTCGTGCTGCCAGGGCCCTCCCGCCGGAACTGGCACCGATCCTGCTTGGTCGCGCCCGGCGGGCCGCGCGACCGGCCCTCCCT
>DASTAE010000367.1:0-21551 GCA_035712985.1 Actinospica sp. | reverse complement strand
GAGCTTGAGGTTCTCGCGCACCCCGTCCGTACCGCGGTTCTTGGACTTGAGCTGCGCGAGCTGGCCGGAGTTCAGTTTCCCGCCGGTCGCGGGCGCGGTGTACGTCTCGTTCTCGAGCCAGGTCACGACCATGCTCATGTGATGGTCGCGCGCCCACTCGGCCACCCGGGCGTTGAGCGGGTCGGTGCCCGGCGCGGTCAGGTAGGGCGTGAGCGTGATGCCGACGTACCCGACGAGCAGCACGAACACGGCGAGCAGGCTGCGCAGCACGTACTTGCGCCGCCGCCTGCGCCGAGCCTTCTTCGGGTCCTGCGGGGTCGCGCCCTCCGGTCGCTCCTCGGCGACCTCGGGATCGGCTACGGACGCGTCGGGCTCGGGTACCGGGTTCATCAGCTGAATTCCTCGCGCAGGGGAGCGTGGCGCGGCCGGGCGCCTCCTGACCGGCCATCATAACGGGCATGACCGAAGATACAGTGCCATATGCATATGACTAGCCACTTAATGGACTTCTTGGTCCGATCTGGTGAGGTTCGGTCAGCTGACGGAGGTTCACCCGTCCTCCGGCCGGTCGTATGGAGAATGATGGACCCCATGGTCCGGAAGACCCATGTGTACCTCGCGGCGGCGGTCACGGCGGCGGCCCTGCTCGCGGCGGGCTGCGACAGCGCGGCCCCGAGCGGCGGCGCGACGCAGACCGCCCAGGTCAAGGCCGCCGTCCCCGCGAAGACGACGGCGACGACGAGCCCGTCGCCGAGCGCGACGCCCACCCCCTCGGCGACCCCGACCGTCGACCCGGGCACACTGCCGCAGACGGACGCCCTGCCGACCGCCCAGGACGCGCGGTTCCAGGCCGGGGCGCAGGCGCTGTGGCAGGCGATCGTGCAGGACAAGCCGCAGCTCGCGCACGCGTTCTTCTTCCCGCTGACCGCGTACCGGCAGGTCAAGGCGATCTCGGATCCGGACGCCGACTATCAGAACCGGTTGATGAACTGGTACGACCTGGACATCCAGGCCGCGCACGACCACCTCGGCTCGGCCTCGGACGCCCGCTTCGTGAGCATGACCGTGCCCGAGTCGAACGCCCAGTGGATCGAGCCGGGGGTCGAGTACAACAAGGGCTCGTACTACCGCGTCTACGGCACCCGGCTGAACTACACGGTCAACGGGCACGCGTCGTCGATCGGCGTCTTCTCGCTGATCTCCTGGCGCGGCGAGTGGTACGTCGTGCACCTCGGCCCGAGCACGCGCGACTCGGCCGTGGGCATCGTCTACGACGCCTCGAACTAGCGCAGCGCCGCGGACCAGTCCCGGAAGGACTGCGCGTACTCGCCGGTGCTCGGCGCGGTCTTGCGCGGTTCGCTCTCCAGCCAGCCGAGCGCGGCGGAGCCGAGACCCGTCGTGCGCGCGACCTCGTCGAAGAACTCGTCGGGGTCCTCCGGCCAGGGGAAGTACGGGTGCGCGATCATCAGGGCGATGCAGCCGTGCACGGCCGCGAGCGCGCGCAGCGCGAGCCGCCGGGGGTCGCCGCGCAGCACGCCGGCCTTGACGCAGGGTTCGATCGCCTCGGCCATGTAGTCGAGGCACGCGGTCGCGGCCTCCTGCTCCGGGCGCGGATCGCCGGGGCGCGGGGCACCCATCATCAGCAGGCGATATTGCACCGGATGGGCGATGCCGAAGCGCATGAAGGCGACGGCGCCGTGCCGCAGTCCCTGGAACGGATCGCCCGCCGACTCGATCGCCGCGCGCACGGCCGCACCGAGCGACTCCCACACGCGGATGCAGACGGCCGCGATCAGCGCGCTCTTGTCCTCGAAGTGCCGGTAGACGGCCGGCGTGGTCACCCCGGTGCGCGCGGCCACGGCGCGCAGGGTCAGCGCCGACTCGTCACCGGCCTCGTCGAGCAGGGCCTCGGCGGCGCGCAGGATCTCCTCGCGGAGCAGCCCGCCCTCGCCGGGGCGCGCCCGCGGCCGCGTCGCACGCTCAGTACCGCTCATCGGGCCATGTTGACACGCAGCAGGTTCACGCTGTCAACTTGACACCGTCAACTTCGCGCAGCCGACGCATCCGGAGGATCGCCGTGACCACCCAGCAGGAATCCGCCCGGCCGGCGCCGCTGACCGGACTGCGCCTGTTCGAGCTCTACCGCGACGGCGCGATGGACCCGGTCGGCATCGCGTCACTGATGGACATCCGCTGCGCCGAGGTCGAGGACGGCCGGATCGTGTTCACCTGCAAGACCCGGCCCGACTTCGCCAACCCGCTCGGCATGCTGCACGGCGGGATCGCCGCGACGCTCCTCGACTCGGCGATGGGCTGCGCCGTGCACACGACGCTGCCCGCCAGCCAGGGCTACACCTCGCTGGACATCTCCGTGCGCTACATCCGCGCCGGCGCGGTGGACGGCGGCGAGCTGCGGGCCGAGGGCCGCGTCGTCCACCGCGGCCGCAAGGTGCGGACCGCGGAGGCGACGCTGACCGACGAGACCGGCAAGCTGATCGCCACCGCCACGTCCTCGCTGATGGTGCTCCCGCTCGACGGCTGAAGCCGGATCAGTCCAGGTCCGGGCCCTGATTGCGCAGGTCCTCGACCCTGGTCATCGCCTCGCGCAGTTCGCCGAGCCAGCCGTCGGCGTGCTCGCCGACCAGCCGGACCGCCCAGGCCAGCGCCTCGGAGCGGGAGCGCGCGACGCCCGCGGCGACCAGCGTGTCCAGCACGATGCGCTCGGGCTGGCGCAGCCGGGTCATCACCGGCACGGACAGCACGGTGAACAGCTCGGTGGTCTCGCCGAGGGCCGCGCCCCAGGCGACCTTGCGGCCGAAGCGGTGCTCGGCCTGCCGTGCGATCTCGATCCGCTCCTCCCGCGTCTGCTCGCGGAAGCGGGCGATCCGGCCCGCCTGCGCCGCGGCGCGGGCCGCGGCGTCGGTGAACTCGTCGGCGAGGTCCGGCAGCGTGCCGACCACGAGGATCTCCTCGCGGTCCACGGTGACCTCCGGCGCGGCGGTGAACCAGCCGTCCGGCAGCCGCCCGGCGAACCAGGCCGTGGCCTCCTCGGCGGACAGCGGCTCGGGGCTCTGCTGCGAGGCGCCCCAACGACCGCGGCCCGGTCCCATTCCCTTGTTCATGAGCATCCTCCCGGCGCCCGATTACATCATTACATCGCTACTCACCTTACCTCGTAAAAATCGACCGAGCCAGACCACCAGGAGGCAGACCCCGGCGATCACCACGGCGATGACGCAGCACTCCAGCGCCACGTGGCCGTATCCGCGGCCGCGCGGATCGAGGAAGGGGTACGGGTACCAGTCCGCGAAATGCCCCCTGATCAGCGAGTACACCGTGTACACGACCGGGAAGACCAGCCAGTACCGCAGGATCGAGTAGGGCTGCCTCACCCGCGGCGGCACGACGAGCCAGTCGAGGAACACGACGAGCGGCATGACCACGTGCACGACGTCGTCCACCCATCGCGCGAGATCCCCGGCCTCCTGCGCGTCAGCCCGCAGCACGACGGCGTAGATGATGCCGGTGACGGTCATATAGCTGGTCACGGCGCCGCGCACGCCGTCCGGCAATCCCCCGCGGCCACGCAGGAGCGCCACACCGCCGACCGCGAGCGCGATGGTCGCCGAGATGTTGCTCAAGATCGTGAAGTAGCTGAAGAAGTCGACCATCCCGACGCCGCGTGGCGCGGTGGCGGCTCGGTTGGCCGCGTACGCGAGCGTGTAGGCGGCGAGCACGGCGAAGCCGAGCCTGAGCACTGCGACGATCCGACTGACGATGCGTGAGCCCATGACCCGATCATCGAGCCGCACGAGTGATCGGCACGGTCTAACGGGCCGCAACTCACCCGTTCGGCCCCGGCTAGCGAGGAGTGAATCGCCCGATCAGAACCGTCGAGTCGAGCTCGTCCGATTCGCTGATGGCCGGTTCCAGCCCGGCGCCTCGGAACGCGGCCACCGCAGCATCCTGCTGGCGGTCGCTGATCTCGATCAGCAGGCGGCCGCCGGGGCGCAGCCAGCGGGTGGATGCCCTGGCCACGCGGCGGAGCAGGTCGAGCCCGTCCGCTCCCCCGTCGAGCGCCGTCAGCGGCTCGTACTCGCGCGCTTCGGACGGCAGCAGTTGGATCTCGTTGCTCGGAACGTAGGGAACGTTCGCCGTCAGGATGCTGACCCGGCCTTCGAGCCGAGCGGGCAACGGGGTGTCGAGATCGCCTTGGTAGACGAAGGCGTGCCCGGCCTCGATCGCTGTCGCAAGGTTCTTTCGCGCACAGCGGATGGCGACCTCGTCGATGTCCGCCGCGTGGAGCTCCATCTGCCTATCGCCGGCCAGGAGCAGGGCGCCGATGGGGCCCGCGCCGCAGCAGAGGTCGACGACGACGTCTCCGGATTCGAGGTAGCCCGCGGCCAGCCCGGCCAGGTACTCCGTCCGCAGCCGCGGCACGAAGACTCCGGGCTCGACGAGCAGCCGCACACCTCCGAAGTCGGCCCAGCCGAGTACCAGCTCCAGCGGCGACCCCGTGACCCGCTCAGCGACCATGGTGTCCAGCTCGACGCGATCTGCCGCGCCTTCGAGCAGCAGACGGGCCTCGTCCTCCGCGAACACGCAGCCGCCCGCACGCAGCCTGGCGACGACGCCGTCCAGCGCGGGGCCGTCCAATTCCACCGGCATGGCCATACGGTACCTTCTGCGTTCATGAGTCCCGACGCCGTGACCAGCCCGCCGCGCACGCCCGCGGCCCCGATACCCGTGTGGCCGCGCTACGCGCTTCCGGCCTTCGCGCTGGTCGCGGTGCTGAACCTGGTCTTCGAGGCTGCCGGACCTCGCATCGGTTTCGACCTCACCAAGCCGCTGCTCATGCCGCTTCTGGCGCTGGCGATCCTCGCCAAGGCCCGCCGCACACCTCCACTCCTGCTGCTCGCGCTCCTCGGCGCGACCCTCGGCGACACGATGCTGCTCTTCGGCGGCATCTGCTTCCAGATCGGCATGCTCGGCTTCGCGATCATGCACGTCTGCTACATCGTGCTGTTCAAGCGGAGCGGCGCGCGCCGGAACCGGCGCAGATTCCTGCCGGCCGCGCTCTGCTACAGCGCGCTCTGGATCGTCCTGATCACCAGCCTCTGGCCCGACCTGCCCGCGAACATGCGGATCCCGCTGACCTTCTACAGCCTGCTGCTCGCGACGATGGCCACGCACGCCTACGCCGCGGGCGGCCGCACCGGGCTCGGCGGCGCGCTGTTCCTCGTGTCGGACTCGATGATCGCGGGCGGCATCGCGCACTGGCATATGCCGCGCGGAACGGGCTTCGCCGTGATGGCGACCTACATCCTTGCCCAATACCTCCTCGTGACGGGCGTGATGCGGCTCAACCTCATCGCGGGCCGCCGTCCGCGCCGATCAGGTCCTTGAGGGCCGCGGCCTCGAGCTGCGCGGAGATGCCGTGCTTGTTGATGCGGCCCTCCTCGTCCTCGAGGCCCTCGGCTTCTCGCTGCCAGGCCCAGGTGTCGCGCACGGTCTCGGCGAGCGGCCGGCAGCGCAGGCCCGCGGCGACCGCCCGCTCCGAGTAGACGTCCCAGACGGCGCGGCCGTCACCGTACTCGGTCGACCAGGCGGGCAGCCCGCTCCACTCCGGGATCTCGTGCGCCACCAGGAAAGCGTCGTCCGCCCAGACCAGCCGGGCGCCGGATCCCGTCTCCCGGACGCAGGCCTCCAGCAGATCGCGGAAGCTCTCCGTCCCGGGGCCGACCGTCGGGAAGGCGCCGTACTCGCCGTTCTCGATGCAGCGCAGGCCGAACAGCGCGATATCGCGGGCGTCGATCGGGCCGATGCCGCGGTCCGGGTCCCCGGGGGCGAGCACGTCCCCGCCGCGCGCGATCCGGCTGAGCCACCAGGTGAGCCGCCCCGAGGTCTCGTGGGGCCCGAGGATCAGGCCGGCGTCGACGCAGATCGTGCGGTCCGGGAAGGATTCCAGGATCGCGCGCTCGCAACCCGCCTTGAGCGGACCGTATTCGCCCTCCGTCTCCTCGGGCCCGCAGGCGAATTTCGGCGAGCCGTCGCGCACCGGCACGCCGGCCCAGTCGGAGTACGCGTTCAGGCTTGAGATGAACAGGTACGCCCGCGCCTTGTCCCGCAGCGCCCGCGCCGACTCGCCGACGACCTTCGGCACGTACCCGCAGGTGTCCACGACGGCGTCCCAGGCCGGGCCGCCCTCCTCCGGCTCGGGAGCGGCCGCCAACAGCCGGGCCAGGTCCTCCGGCTTCTCGCGATCCCCGCGCACGACCTCGACGCCGTCCAGGTCCACGCCGCTGCGACCGCGGTTGAACACGGTCACCTGATGCCCCTGGGCCAGCGCCTCGGCTGCGAACGCCCGCCCGAGGAACCTGCCTCCGCCGATGATGAGAATACGCATATCCCGATCTTGCGCCGCGGCCTTCGCGCGTTCAAGCGAAAGAGGCTTTATTCGCTGAGAGCAGAGATGGATATGACGATATGTTCAACCGTCGAGCAGGACGAACTCAGTGACCTTCCGCGTAGCGCCAGCCGCTCCACCGGTCAACGGTGATCTCGACGACGGCGCCGTCCAGGGCCACGTCGGCGTACTGCGGATACCTCGCGCGCAGCAGGTCGCGGGGCCGATCCCCGCCTTCGCCGAGCACGCGGGCCCGTCCGTCGGCGCGGACCCACCAGAGCCGCTCCCAGTCCTCGTCGTAGTCGTCGGCGAGCAGGCAGACCCGCGGGTTCTCCGCGATGTTCCGCAGCCTTCTGAGATGGGCGGAGCTCTTGGGCTTGGCGTCCACGGCGAAGTACACGCGGTCGCCCTCGACCGCGAAGGTGACCGGCACCAGGTGCGGAGCCCCCTCGGCGCCGACCGTGGCCAGCCGCGCGACGCGGGCCGCGGCGAACGCCGTCCGGCACTCCGTCTCGGTCAGTCTCATGGAGATCAGACTAGGGTGGGAGGGTGCAGGACGCGCTGTGGGACTTCGAGGCGGACGGCGGCGGGGCACCGCGGCCGCAGGGCCGCCCTCCCGCCGGCGAGCCGCACCGCTATCGGCGCCGCGGCCTGGACCGCTGCCCTAAGTGCGGGCATCCGGTCGAGGTCTTCCCGATCGCCCAGGCCGAGGGCTACGACGCGGTGCTGCCGGGCGAGTATCCGAGCACGCGGGTCCCCGAGGACGCGGCCCGGCACGTCGTGCGCGGGCAGCTGTGGCCCGGCCGCGACCCCGCGGGCTGGAGCCGGATCCACCACCTCGCGGTCTGCCCGGACGAGGCGATGCCCGAGGACCGGGAGCTGCTGCAGATGTGGCGCACGTTACGGGTGCGCAGGCGGGCCCGTCTGGAAGGATGATCGCAAAACCACACGGCGGCCGCCGGGGTCATCGTCCGACGGCCGCCGCATGGCGGACTCACGCGTTCCCACGATCCCTGACCAGCCGGTTACTCCTCCCGCCGACCCCGAACCTGACGAAGCTCTCGGAGATATAGATGCGCCGAACCGGGCCGACCGATTCCCCCGGAAGCCGAATCTCACCGATACGAGCGAGTGGTCGGGTCGTCGACTCTCCGGAACCCGCCCACGCGCCGCTGTCCACCGCGACCGTTCTGCTGCTCGCGATCGCCATCGGCTCGACGGTCGCGAACCTCTACTACGCGCAGCCGCTCCTCGCGTACGTGCGCGACGATCTGCACCTGAGCTCGGCGGGCGCGGGCCTGACCGTGACGGTCACCCAGCTCGGCTACGCCCTCGGCCTCATCCTGGCCGTGCCGCTCGGCGACCTGCTGGAACGCCGCCGCCTGGTCACGGTCATGTGCTGCCTGAACGCGATCACCCTCGTGCTGTGCGGCTCCGCGACGAGCGGGTCGGTGTTCTACCTCGCCTCCGCGCTGATCGGCGTGTTCGCGGCGACGGCGCAGATCCTCGTGGCGACCTCGGCGAACCTCGCGGCGCCCGAGCAGCGCGGCCGCGTCGTCGGCACGGTGATGAGCGGGCTGCTGCTCGGCATCCTCGCGGCCAGGACCGTCGCCGGATACCTCGCGCAGCTCGGCGGCTGGCGCTCGGTCTACTGGTTCGCGGCCGGGCTGATGCTGGTTCTCGCGCTCACGCTGCGGTTCCGGCTCCCGCAGGCGCCACCGGTCACGGATCTGCGTTACAGCGCCCTGCTTCGCTCGGTCGCCTCGCTGATGCGCGAGGAGCCGCTGCTGCGGATCCGCTCGCTCTACGGCGCGCTCGCGTTCGCCGGGTTCAGCGCGCTGTGGGCGCCGCTCGGGCTGATGCTCGCCGGGCCGCCGCACCATCTGTCCACGGGGCTGATCGGCCTGTTCGGGCTCGCCGGAATGGCCGGCGCGTTCGCCGCGCCGCTGGCCGGAAGGAACGCCGACCGCGGCGGAGCCGGCCGCACGACGATCATCGCCGCGGCGCTGCTGACCGTGGCCTGGCTGCCGACCGGATTCGGCCACTCCTCGATCCCGCTGCTCGTGCTCGGCATCGTGCTGTTCGACTTCGCCTGCCAGTCGATGCACATCACGAACCAGTCGGAGATCTACCGGCTCAGGCCGGACGCCCGCAGCCGGCTCACGTCCGCCTACATGACCTGCTACTTCATCGGCGGCGTGGTCGGCTCGGCGCTGGCCAGCGTGATCTACGCGACGGACGGCTGGAACGGGGTCTGCGTGCTGGGCGCGGCGTTCGGCGGGTGCACGGTGCTGCTGTGGCTCTGGCAGGCGACGCGGCTCAGATCGGCTTCGTGAACCCGCACGCGTACCACAGCCTTCTGCGATACTCCGCTATGGTCATCGCGGTGCCGACCGGTATCCCGGCGGGCAGCTTGCGGCTGTTGAAGTAGACGCACTCGCAGGCGCGGCAGTAGAGCGCGCGGGCGTGCGTCTTGTGCACCAGCGGCTCGGCGCCGATCATCCGGCTGCGGTTGAGCCGGGTCTGCCAGACCCCCAGCATCGCGAAGGTCAGCGCGAAGATCACGAAGACGCCCGCGGCCTGGTACCAGCCGGTCGAGGGGGCGAGGATCCAGGCGACCACGCCGAGCACGGCGCAGCCCGCGGCGCACAGCCAGAGGCCGGACCAGGCGACCCGGCCGGGCAGCCGGACATCCAGCAACTTGACGCTACCGGCCGATGACGCGGCGCACACGACCCCGCTCGCGCTCGCGCAGCTCGGGCAGTGCTCAGGCGTCGCGGCTGCGGGGTCGGGCGAATCCATGGCGTCCGTTATAGCAAGATTCACCCCGTGCCGGTATGACAATCGACTAAAAGTCGTCTAAAGATCCCCGAGGAACGCGCTCCGGCCCGGGTGCCGCCGGGCCGGAGCGCCAGGTCGCGCTAGACCCGCGGCATGACCTCGGCCGCGACCAGCTCGAGGTGTTCGAGGTCTGACAGGTCGAGCACCTGGAGATAGGCCCGCTCGGTGCCCGCCTCGGCGAAGCGCTCGAGCTTGCCCACCACCTCGTCCGGGGTGCCGGCCAGGCCGTTCTCGCGAAGTTCGGCGACCTCGCGGCCGATCGCGGCGGCCCGGCGGGCGATCTCCGCCTCGTCCCGGCCCACGCACAGCACCTGGGCGATCGAGTGGGTCAGCGTCTTCGGGTCGCGGTCGATCCTGCGGCACGCCTCGTCCACGACCTCGAAGCGGCCGCGGGTCTCGTCCACGCCGGCGAAGCCGGAGTTGAAGTCCGCGGCGTACTGCGCGGCCAGGCGCGGGGTCCGCTTGGCGCCACCGCCGCCGATGATCACCGGGACCTGCGGCTGCGCCGGCTTCGGCAGCGCCGGGCTGTCCGTGAGCTGGTAGTTCTTGCCGACGAAGCTGAAGGTCTCGCCGACCGGCGTGCCCCACAGCCCGGTGACGATCGCCAACTGCTCCTCGAGCAGCGCGTGCTTGTTCTCCGGGAACGGGATGCCGTACGCGGAGTGCTCCTCCTCGAACCAGCCGGCGCCGAGGCCCAGCTCCACCCGCCCGCCGGACATGGCGTCCACCTGCGCGACGGCGACGGCCAGCGGACCGGGCAGCCGGAAGGTCACCGGCGAGACCAGCGTGCCCAGGCGCAGCCGGGTGGTCTCCCGGGCGAGGCCGGCCAGGGTGATCCAGGCGTCGGTCGGGCCCGGCAGGCCGTCCACCCCGCCCATCTTCAGGTAGTGGTCGGAGCGGAAGTACCCGTCGTAGCCGAGCCGCTCGGCCGCCTTCGCCACGGTCAGCTGGGTTTCGTAGCTCGCGCCCTGCTGGGGTTCGGTGAAGATTCTCAGTTCCATGGCGCCCATCCTGTCATCGCCCGACTCTTGCGTGCGGGCACCGGCTGCCCGACACTCTTCTGAACGCGAGTTCATATTCGATGAGGGGCCGCGAATCGATGGTGCTTCCGAGCTTTCCCGCCGACTTCCGCTGGGGTGTGTCCACCGCCGCGTACCAGATCGAGGGGGCGGCGCGCGAAGACGGCCGGGGCCTGTCGATCTGGGACACCTTCGCGCACACCGAGGGTCGGATCAAGAACGGCGACACCGGCGACGTGGCCTGCGACCACTACCACCGCTACGCCGAGGACGTCGCGCTGATGGCGGACCTCGGCGTCGACACCTACCGCTTCTCGATCGCCTGGCCGCGCGTGCGGCCGACCGGCGACGGCGTGAACCCCGCGGGGCTCGACTTCTACGACCGCCTCGTCGACGCGCTGCTGGAACGCGGGATCAGGCCTCTGCCGACGCTCTTCCACTGGGACCTCCCCCAGGCGCTGCAGGACGCGGGCGGCTGGATGAACCGGGACACGGCCCACCGCTTCGCCGACTACGCGGCCACGGCCTCGGCCCGGCTCGGCGACCGGGTGAAGAGCTGGATCACGCTGAACGAGCCGATCGTGCATCTGGCCTACGGCTACGCGTTCGGGATGCACGCGCCGGGCGAGACGCTGATGTTCGAGGCCATGCCCGCCGCGCACCACCAGCTCCTGGCGCACGGACTTGCCGTGCCCGCGCTGCGCGCGAACGGCGCCGAGGAGGTCCTGATCGCCAACAATTGCACGCCGGTCCGGGCCGCCTCGGAATCGCCCGAGGACGCCGCCGCGGCAGAGGTCTACGACGCGTTCCACAACCGCCTGTTCAACGACCCGATCCTGCTCGGCAGGTACCCCGAGCTGATGGGGATGGGCCTGCCGGCCGAGCCCGCGTTCATCCGACCCGGCGACCTCGAGATCATCAGCGCGCCCATCGACGGCCTCGGCGTCAACTACTACAACCCCACGCTGATCGCCGCCTCGGACATCGCGACGACCGGTCTCCCCTTCGAGTTCCGCGAGATCGAGGGGGTGCCGACGACGGCGTTCGGCTGGCCGGTCGTGCCGGAGGGGCTGACCGAACTGCTCCTCGGCCTGCACCGGCGCTACGGCGACGCGCTGCCGCCGATCACGATCACCGAGAACGGCTGCTCGACGGCCGACGAGCCCGCGGCGGACGGCGGGGTCCACGACGCGGCCCGCATCGACTACCTCTACGCGCACATCAGTGCCCTGTATCGCGCGATGGAGGCCGGGGTGGACGTGCGCGGCTATCTGACCTGGTCGCTGCTGGACAACTTCGAATGGGCCGAGGGCTACGAGCAGCGCTTCGGCCTGGTGCGCACCGACTTCACGACGCTGGAGCGCACGCCGAAGGACTCCTACCACTGGTTCAAGGCCGCGCTGGCCGCGCAGCGGAAAGACTGAGCCGTGGCCGTCGTCGAGTCCGAGCTCGCCACGCCGAGCGTACGCGTCCGCCGCGGCTGGATCAGCCTTCTGTCGATAGCCAACCTCGGGCTCTACATCGGCTATTTCGGCCCGCTGCAGGAACTCCTGCCGAACCAGGTCCAGGACATCGACCCGGCCCACAAGACCACCGCGCTCGGCATCGTCACGGCGGTCGGCGCGCTCGTCGCCGTGCTGGTCGGGCCGCTGGCCGGGGCCGCGTCGGACGCCACCTCCTCGCGCTTCGGCCGCAGGCGGCCGTGGATCGCCGGCGGCGCGCTGCTCGGCTGCGCGGGCCTCGCGCTGCTCAGCGGGCAGCACGGCCTGATCGGCGTCACGCTCGGCTGGTGCGTCGCGCAGGCGGGGCTCAACGCGATGCAGGCCGGGCTCAGCGCGGCGGTCCCGGACGTGGTCCCGGTCAACCAGCGCGGCCTGGTCTCCGGCTGGGTCGGGCTGACGCAGTCGCTCGGCGTCGTGATCGGCGTGGCCCTCGTCGCCGAGATCATCACCGGGCAGATCTCCGGCTACCTGGCGGTCGGGCTGCTCGTCGTGCTGTCCGCGCTGCCGATGGCGCTGCGGCACCCTGATCCGCGGGTCGCCGAGGACCGGCTGCCGCGGTTCGAGGCGCGCTCGGCCCTCGCCGCGTTCCGCTTCCCGTTCCGGCAGCACCCCGACTTCGCCTGGGCCTGGAGCACGCGCTTCCTCGTGCAGCTGGGCAACGCGCTCGGCACGCTCTACCTGCTCTATTTCCTGCGCGACAAGGTGAAGTATTCGGATCCTGACAACGGCCTGCTGGTCCTGATCCTCGTCTACACGCTCACGACGCTGCTGACGGTCGTGGTCGGCGGGGTGCTGTCCGATCGCTCGGGCCGCCGCAAGCCCGCGGTGATCTTCTCCGGCTACGCGATGGCCGGCGCGGCGCTGCTGCTGGCCGTGTGGGAGACCTGGATCGGCGCGATCGTCTGCGCGGGCCTGCTCGGCCTCGGCTACGGCGTCTACCTCTCCGTGGACCAGGCACTGGTCACGCAGGTGCTGCCGACGGCCGAGGACCGCGCCAAGGACCTCGGCATCATCAACATCGCCAACTCGGCCCCGCAGGTCCTCGGCCCGGCGCTCGCGGCGCCGATCGTCACGTACCTCGGCGGGTATCCGAGCCTCTACGTCGCCGTGGCCGTCGTGACGATCCTCGGCTCGGTCTTCGTGACCAGGATCAAGAGCGTGGACTGACGAACTCCGGGTCGATCTGCAGCGCCACGTCCGTCCCGGCGGCACGGTTGGCCCAGGCCAGCGCGTTCTTCGTGTGGAACAGGTGGGCCAGCGAGGTCATCCGGGCCTCGTCGCGGACCGAGCCGTCGACGACCGCGAGCATCCGCGTGAGCAGTTCGAAGCCGGAGGGCTCGAAGCCCGCGAAGTCGGGGCGCTGGCCGCGATCCAGGGCCCTGACGTACCGCGAGTCGCCCATCCAGCCGACCAGCGCGTCGCCGACCTCGGCGCGCAGGAAGGCCACGTCCTCGTCGTCCACGACCTTGTTGCCGACGACGCGGACCGCGATGCCGTACTCCGCCGCGTAATCCGTGTACTGACGGTAGACGGAGACGCTCTTCTTCGTCGGCTCGACCACCAGGAACGTCACGTCGAAGCGCGTGAACAGGCCCGAGGCGAACGCGTCGGCCCCGGCGGTCATGTCGAGCACGCAGTACTGGCCGGGCCCGTCCACGAGGTGGTTGAGGTAGAGCTCCGCGGCGCCGACCTTCGAGTGGTAGCAGGACACGCCGAGGTCCTGCTCCGCGAAGGCCCCGGTGACCATGAGCCGCGCGCCCGCCAACTCGCCGGTGAGCGCCAGCGTGCACCACTCGTCCAGCGGCGAGGGTTCGGCGAAGCGGATCAGCGCGGAGCCCTGGCCGGGCGGCGTGGTCTTCACCATCTCGGCCGCGGAGGCGATCCGCGGATTCGAGCCGCGCAGGTGCTCCTTGATCTCGGGCAGCACCGCGCTCATCGGGGTGAGCCCGTCGAGCTGCTCCTCGCCGAGCCCGAGCGCCGCGCCGAGATGCTGGTTGATGTCGGCGTCGATGGCCACGACCGGACGGCCGAGCCGCGTCAGCTCACGGATGAAGAGGGCCGACAGGGTCGTCTTGCCGCTGCCGCCCTTGCCCACGAACGCGATCCGCACGGTACCGTCCCAGCCTCAGGGTTTTGAAAGTCGTTTTCAATAAGGTGGAAGACAGTGTGCCGACGCGTCTGAGGGGCCGTCAAATCCGTGTCGCCCGCGTGGGTGACTATCCGAGCAAAGCGCACACCCGGGCGATCGCCAGCGCGTACCCCTGCACGCCGCAGCCCGCGATGACGCCGTCGGCCACCGAGGAGACGTACGAGTGGTGCCGGTAGGCCTCGCGCTTGTGGATGTTGGAGATGTGCACCTCCAGCACCGGCTTGCCGGCCAGCAGCGCGAGCGCGTCGTGCAGCGCGACGGAGGTGTGCGAGTACCCGGCCGGGTTGATGACGAGGCCGTCGTGCCCGGTGCGCGCCTCCTGGATCCAGTCGATCAGCACGCCCTCGTGGTTGCTCTGCCGGAAGTCCACGGTCCGGCCGTGCTCGGCGGCTGCCTTCACGCACAGCGCCTCGACGTCGGCGAGCGTGTCGCGGCCGTAGATCTCCGGCTCACGGGTGCCGAGCATGTTGAGGTTGGGGCCGTTGAGGATGAGCAGCGGAAGCTTCGATGCGGTCACAATCAACCATCTTGCCGTAGAGCGGAGTCGGCGTCTCGGCACGTAGGGATAGACTCGCGCGCCAATGACGGTCGCCGGCGTACGGCGACCACGGACGGAGGGATCGCACCACCGATGAGCAGCCTCTACGAGCACATTCCGCACCCGCACGTGCACGAGCGGAAGGCCGCCGGACCGGTCAGGGTGGCCGACCAGCACAACACGGAGAACGCGGTCGCGCGTTTCAACACCCGGGTCGCGATCCTGGTGACGAAGATCGTCGGCTCGATGTGGTGCGCGTACGCCTTCGGCATCATGGACCTGTTCAGCCTGCCGACGGCCATCCGGGGCGGCACCGGCACGCTGATCGCGTGGATCGCGCAGACCTTCCTGCAGCTGGTCCTGCTCTCGATCATCATGGTCGGCCAGAACGTGCAGGCGGAGGCCGCGGACAAGCGCGCCGAGGCCACCTTCCACGACGTCAGCGTCGTGCTGCACGAGAACGCGCAGCTCCAGGCGCACCTCGTGGCGCAGGACAAGGTGCTGACGATGCTGGCGCAGAAGCTGGGCCTCGAGCCGGTCCCGGTCATCGACCTGCCGGAGGACATCGACGCCCGCACCGACGAGGAGTGCGACGACAAGTAGCGCCCGAAATGCGGGGGGCGCGAGGCCGGGCGACGGGTTAAGGTCTGGGTGCATGACCACCCTCAACCAGATCGCCGACGACTACGTCGAACGGGCGGCGGCCCTCGACCCGATCCTCGCCACCTACGCGGGCATCGCCGGGCACGACCACGAACTGCCCGACCTGTCCGCCGACGGCTACGAAGCGCGCGCCGAGAACGACCGGAGCACGCTCGCCGCCGTCACCGCCCTGACCCCGGGCGACGACGCCGAGCGGGTCGCCCGCCTCGCCATGATCGAGCGTCTCAGCCTGGCCGTGGAGACGCACGAGGCCGGCGACGACACCTCGGCGCTCAACGTGATCGCCAGCGGCGTGCACGAGATCCGCCAGGCCTTCGACCTGATGGCCACCGAGGGAGAGCAGGCCCAGCTCGACATCGCGCGCCGGATGGCCGGGGTGCCGGAGGCCTACCGGGCGCTCGGGCGGACCCTGCTCGACTCGGCCAGGGCCGGGCGCCCGCAGGCGCGGCGGCAGGTCGTCGAGGTGGCCAAGCAGTGCGTCGGCTGGACCAGGCCGGGCGAGGGCGTCTACACCGCGCTGGTCGGCCGGCTGGACGCCGCGGGAGCGCTCAGGGAGGAGCTCGACCGCTCCGCGCGGGCCGCCGAGCAGGCCACCGCCGAGATGGGCGAGTTCCTCACCCGCGAACTGCTGCCGCTGGCCGTCGAGCAGGACGCCGTCGGCCGCGAGCGCTACTCCCGGGCCTCGCGCGACTTCCTGGGCGCGGCCGTGGACCTGGACGAGGCCTACGCGTACGGCTGGTCCGAGGTGCACCGGCTCGCCGCCGAGCAGAAGCGGGTCGCCGGGCTGATCAAGCCGGGCGCGAGCGCCGACGAGGCGATGGAGCTGCTGGACAACGACCCGAAGCGGCGGATCGCGGGGCGGGAGAACTTCCGCGCCTGGATGCAGGACCTCGGCGACCGGACGATCGCCGAGATGCACGGCGTGCACTTCGACATCCCGGAGCCCGCACGCCGCATCGAGGCCTGCCTCGCCCCGACCGGCGACGGCGGCGTGTACTACACCGGCCCGAGCGAGGACTGGACCCGGCCGGGACGGATGTGGTGGTCGGTGCCGGACGGCATCGACGAGTTCTCCACCTGGCAGGAGGTCACCACCGTCTACCACGAGGGCGTTCCCGGCCACCACCTGCAGATCTCCGCGGCGGTCGCGAACAGCGAGTCGCTCAACCGCTGGCAGCGCCTGCTGTGCTGGGTCTCCGGACACGGCGAGGGCTGGGCGCTCTACGCGGAGCGGCTGATGGAGGAGCTCGGATACCTCGAGGACCCGGGCGCGCACATGGGCATGCTGGACGGGCAGATGCTGCGCGCCGCCCGCGTCGTCGTCGACCTCGGCGTGCACCTTCAGCTCACGGTGCCGCGGGGCGCGGGCTGGCGCGAGGGCGAGACCTGGGACGCCGAGCTGGCCTGGGAGTTCCTGCGTTCGCACTCCCGGATGGAGGACGCGAACCTGCGCTTCGAGCTCAACCGCTACCTCGGCTGGCCGGGCCAGGCCCCGTCCTACAAGCTCGGCGAGAAGATCTGGCTCCAGGCCCGCGAGGACGCGAAGGCGCGCAAGGGCGCCGCGTTCAGCCTCAAGGAGTTCCACGGCCAGGCGCTCGCGCTCGGCTCGCTGGGCCTGGACCCGCTGCAGGAAGCGCTCAAGACGCTCTGAGCGGGAACCGTTCGCGCAGATTCCAGCGGCTGCCGTCGTAGACCAGCAGGTCCACGGCGGCGGCCCGCGCGGTCAGCGGGAGCCGGGCCGCCAGCTCCCGCTCCACCGCCTCGAACTGGCCCGCGGTGGGGTGATAGACGACGCTCACGTGCGGCGTCGCGTCCGGATACACCCCGGCGTACGGCGGGCACTGCGGCCAGCGCTCGTACACCGCGCTGGTCATGGCGCGGAACGGCTGCTCCGGCTCGGGCGCGAGGTAGAGCACGGTCGCGAAGCGCGCGCTCCTCGCGAAGGTGACGTCGAAGGCTGCGAAACCCTCGAAGATCGCGCGCAACTCGGCGAGCTCTCCCTCGCCGAGCTCGGCGTCGCTCACGAACGGCACGAGGATCGTGACGTGGGTGGTGAACCCCTCGTGCGGCCACTGGTCGACCCACGGCTTCAGGTGCGCCGCCAGATCGGGCAGCTGAAGCAGCAGGGCGGTGGTACCGACTACGGGCTCGTGGGCCTCGTCCTTCTCCTCGTTCGCCATGATCGCATTCTGCCCTATCGGCGGGCTGCCGCGGCGGAACGGAACGCAGACGAATCAGAGAACGGACGCCAGCCAGTGTTCGAGCTTTGAGATGTGCACGGTGCACCACGCGCGCGCCGCCTCGGCGTCGCCGGCCTCGAGGGCCTCCAGGATCGCGGCGTGCTCGGCCAGGGTGCGCTCCAGCGCGGCGGGCTCGGTCAGGCCGCGCCACACGCGGGCGCGCATCGTCGGCGTGGACAGGCCCTCGAGCAGCGAGCACAGGACGCGGTTGCCGGTGGCCTGCGTGATCAGGCGGTGGAACTCGATGTCCGCCGCGATCGCCTTGTCGATCCCGTCCTCGGGCCGGGTCGAGTCGAGCACGACGCGGATCTCGGCGAGTTGCTCCTTCGTCGCGGTGCGCGCGGCCACCGCGGCGGCGGCGGGCTCCAGGATCCGGCGCACGGCCAGGAACTCGAGGACCTGGTCGTCCCGGTGGAAGTCCACGATGAAGCTCAGCGCCTCGAGCAGCAGCGGGGATTCGAGGCTGGTCACGTACGTCCCGTCACCCTGCCGGACGTCGAGGATGTTCATCAGCGACAGCGCCTTGACCGCCTCGCGCAGCGAGTTCCGAGACAGGCCGAGGTCGGTGGCGAGATCGGCCTCCTTGGGCAGGCGCTGTCCGGGCTGCAGGGCGCCGGACACGATCATGCCCTTGATCTTCTCGATGGCCTCGTCGGTGACCGCCAAGGTGCCGTGCCTCCTTCGGGACGGAGCGGGGTGCGGCGGCCACAGTATGTCCAAGCGTGGCGGGGTGTCCACTCCGTGGAATCGTCAGGCGGCGCCGCGCACCTGTTCCGCGGTCAGGACGTCGGAGCCGTGCACCGCGCGCCGGGCCGCGGCCGCGTCGAGCAGGTCCACCGCGCCGCCGGGCAGCACCCGCCCGCCGCGCACCCGCGGGGCCAGTTCCACGGCCGCGGCGAGCGCGGAGTCCTCGATGGTGATCCCGTGGAAGTCCTGGAGGCTCGGGCGCAGCAGTTCGAGCACCGCGAGGCTGTGCGCCGCGTCCGCCGCGGCCGACTCGACGGTTTCGAAGCGGGCGAGCAGGGTCGGGAAGTCCTGCCCCAGGCGCTCCGCGGCCTCGGCCGACGCCGTGACGACCAGCGGCGTCTCCGAGAAGGCGACGGAGGCCAGCGTGGTCACGGCCCGGCCGCCGTAGGTGTCGTCGAGGCGCAGCGTGAGGTCGAGGTCCTCGATGAGCACGATCGTCGAGGAACTCCGCCGCACGAAGCGCTCCCCGCCGGTCCGAATCGCCGTGAGATCGAGCTCGGTGACCTCCGCTCCGACCAGCACCGCCGGACCGTCGTTCGCCCCCAGCTTCTGGGCCACGCCCCGCACGAGCGCCGACTTGCCGCAGCCGCTCGGGCCGACGAGCAGCGCGTTGTTGTGCTCGCGCCGGGCCAGCACCGCGAGCAGCCGATCCGCCTCATCCGGCCGCTCGACCACCGGATCCGTCGCCCACATCGGAGTGCGCGGAGCGCCCGTGGACGTGTACTCGGCCGAGGCCCGCGCGGAACGCGATCCCGCTCCCCTCCCGGAGACGCGGCGCTGGATGAAGCCCGGCATCGGGAATCTGGGTTCGAACAGGCTCGGGCCGGCCTCGCCCTCCCGGGCCCGCTCCGTCGGGGAGTGGCCGAGCTCCTCGCGGTCCTCCGGCGGCTGCCGCTCATAGAGCGCGATGACGGAGTCGCGGACCTCGTCGAGCGGCTTGCCGAGCTTGGTGAGCACCTGCGCCGCGACCCCCTGGCCCTCGCGGATCAGACCGAGCAGCAGGTGCTCCGTGCCGATGTAGTCCGTGCCGAGTTGCAGGGCCTCGCGCAGCGTGAGTTCCAATACCTTCTTGGCCCGCGGGGTGAAGGGTATGTGGCCGGTCGGCGTCCGCTCGCCGCGCCCGATGATCACGAGTACCTCGTCCCGCACCGCCTCCAGCGACACTCCGAGGTCGGCCAGCGCCCGCGCCGCGAGCCCGTCCCGCTCGCGGATCACGCCGAGCAGCAGGTGCTCGGTGCCGAGGTAGTTGTGATGGAGCAGCCGCGCTTCCTCCTGGGCCAGCACCACGACCCGCCGCGCCTGATCGGTGAACCGTTCGAACATCCGCCCACGTCCCCGTTCTTCGAGGCGCCTCACCCGAGGAGTCGCACAGTACTGGCTCTCTTCACAGTACCTCCGCGGCGCCCGAAATGGGGCGGGTCCCGGCGGAATGTCCATCCGCCGGGACCCTGATCCCGTATGCCGGGCGCCGCGTCCATCGTGTGCGGCACTCCCGGTCCCTGGGTCCGTCGACTTGCACACCCCGACACGTTTAAGGATGCGGGTCATCCTTATCTGACGTGCGGCCCTTCCATTGGGCCTACCTCCGCAGGAAAGAGCGGAGGACGGGATTCGAACCCGCATCTCACGTGGTCGCCCGCATCCGGTCGATTCGGGGATCGACGGGAATGACCGAGTCTCGAGCGAGAGTCTGAATCTGATACGCGGCGCCGCCTCTGCCTGTTGGGCTACCCCGGCCTGCGTGCCGGGGGCAGGACTCGAACCTGCACTGCACGTCGCGTTCGTCAGCCTGATCACTGAGTTTCAGCCTGCGCTTGCGCGCCACCTCCCCGGGGCTCAACCGGGGAGGAGCCTATGGTCGTTCCGCTCCGCGGCTCAGCCGAAGAGGTAGCCGAACACGGCCTCGCCGAGCCGCTGGTCGGCGACCTCGGTGCCGTTGGCCTCCTCGCGGGCGAACTTCACGGCCTGCTGCAGCTTCTCCACGCGGTCCAGCAGCTCGTTGACCCGCTTGGCGGGCAGCGCGCCGGAGAACTTCACCGTGGTCCAGTAGCCGATGGTCACGTCCTCGTAGTACACCTCGACCTGCGCCGGGTGCTTCTCGGTCGCCTCGGCCTTGACGTGGTTGCGCGGCACCCGCTTGGTCCGGTAGGTCTGCACCGGATCGGTCTTCCAGCTGTCCGAGGAGGCGTCCTGCACCCAGGACTCGGCCGCGTCCAGCACGGGCAGCTTCTTGACGAAGGTGTGCAGGTCCGTCAGCTGCTTCTCCAGGAAGAGCAGGTAGGTGACCGGCACGTCCTCGACCAGCACCACGCCGTCGACCGTGACGTCCGCGCGGGCCACGCAGTTGGCCCAGTCCTTCGTCGCGGTGACGTCGAACAGCCGGGTCAGCGTCGCGGCGGTCTTGCGCAGGATCTCCTCGGCCTGCACCTGCACCTTGGTCGACTCCGGCGGCAGCTGCTCGCCCTCATCGTCCTTCGGCTGGTAGGTCCGCGAGATGCCGGAGAGCAGCGCGGGCTTGAGCAGCACGTGGTGCGCCTCGGTCAGCTCGGAGAAGGACTTGCTCTTGACGCCCTTCTCCACCGCGATGATCTGGTTCAGCTTGGCCGTGGCCATGCCCGCCCCTTCCACGGCACTCCCCGTGCCGCGTCGTTTATTCGATTGCTGTTTTCCTTGATGGGCGCCAACCGTAGGCCACCGGAAGCCGCGCCGTCAAAGTCTTTGCTCGGGCCGCTTTCAGGGCTCGACGCAGAGGCAGAACGGGTGCCCGACCGGGTCGAGCAGCACCCGCCAGCGGTCCGGCTGCGGCTGCACGCTCGCCAGCCGCGCGCCGATCTCCAGCGCCTGCTGCTGGGCCACATCGAGGTCCGCCGCGTAGAAGTCGAGGTGGAACTGCTGCGGGCGCTCGTGCCCCGGCCACTCCGGGGCGCGGTAGTGCTCGACCCGCTGGAAGCCGAGGCCGTTGACCGGCCCGCCGTCCGGGCTGATCGCCGAGAACTCCTCGGATGCGAACACCGTCTTCCAGCCGGTCAGCTTCTGGTAGAAGTCCAGCAGCGCGGCGGGGTCCGGACAGTCGATCGAGGCGCTGGCGAATCCGCTGACGATGGCCATGGGGCCTCCTCTCCATCGAAGATCACTGGTACGGGCCCGACCCTAGCCGGGCCCGCCGACAATTCCGGAAATCCCGCTGTCCGCGCAGGTCAACGCAGATCAGCGCAGGCCGACAGAGGGCGGTACCGGCCGGTCCAGGTCAGCCCAGGGGTTTCACCCAGCGGCGCCACTGGTCCTCGCGGTGGTACCCGGCCGCCCTCCACGCCGACTGCCCGGCCTCGTTGCGCTCCAGGACCATCGCGTCGGCGCGCCGTCCGCCGAAGGACTCGAAGCGGCGGTGCGCGGCCGCCAGCAGTGCCGAGCCGATGCCGCGGCGGCGCAGCTCCGGGTCCACGGCG